>JANNRW010000386.1:0-9246 GCA_031401815.1 Geobacteraceae bacterium
CAAGGGAGGGGGGACTTTGTAGTGCCAAGCACCTATAAGGAAACTCTCTGATTTTCTCCGTGTCTCCGTGTCTCTGTGGTGGATTGCGGTTTTTAAGGTCAACTAAGCATGCTTGGCAAGATAGGTCGCTACCCCTTCTGCTGTCGGTTTCATCGCTTCTGCCCCTTCCGACCAGTTGGCCGGACAGACCTGATCGCCGTGTGTTTCAACAAACTGCAGGGCAGTTACCATCCTGATTGCCTCATCAACGCTTCTGCCAAGCGGAAGATCGTTGATAATCGAATGGCGGATAATCCCTCTGGTATCGATCAGAAAGAGGCCGCGAAGCGCTACCGCATCATTGAACAGGATTCCGTAGTTACGGGCTATGTTCTTGTTCAGATCTGCCACAAGCGGATACTGGATATCACCGATGCCGCCATCCTCAAGCTTGGTGTTTTTCCAGGCAAGATGGGTGAACTTGGAATCTACTGAAACGCCAATTACTTCACAGTTTCTGTTTTTGAACTCGTCAAGTTTCTTGTTGAAAGCGAGTATTTCAGAAGGGCATACAAAAGTGAAATCGAGCGGGTAGAAAAAGAGTACGACGTACTTTCCCTTAAATGCAGAAAGGGTAAGCTGGCCAAAAGTGTTGTCAGGCATGACAGCATCAGCAGTAAAGTCCGGTGCTTCCCGGGTTACAAGTGTACAGGCGCTCATGGAATAACTCCTCTATTGGTAAATTAATTGATTGATCTGGCAAAAAAATACCAATCAAGTTACACCTTGTCAAGCTAAAAAGATCAAAACTATCCGTTTGGTCTTGTTACCGTATTTCCCCTTTGATTCCGACGGTTATCTCCCTGAAGGGGATCTCCTTGCCGCTTGCCGCCAGAGCCTGTCTGGCGGCCATGACTATTCCGCCACAGCAGGGGACTTCCATTCTCATGACTGTTATGCTCTTTATGGAAGAGACCTTGAAGAGTTCGGTCAGCTTTTGCAGGTAAAAATTGTTGTCATCAAGTTTGGGGCAACCTATGACAACAGCTTTTCCGGCCAGAAAATCCTTATGGAAATCAGAATAGGCAAATGGGACGCAGTCAGCTGCAATCAGGAGGTCGGCGTTCTGGAAGTATGGCGCTGTCGTCGGCACAAGATGGAGCTGCACCGGCCACTGCCCAAGCATGCTCTGGCGGCTCCCTGCGTCTGTCTGCAGATCTCCGGATGGAGGGGCGAAACTCATTGCCCTTGAACCTGGACATCCCCCTCCGTGACCATGATGATGCCCTTTGCCGTGGTTTCCGTCATGTTCATGATGTTCGTGGTGTCCATGGTGTTTATGATGTCCATCGTCCCCATGACTGTGATGATCGTGTTTGCCATGCCTTGAATCATGCCCGCCATGATGATGATCAGTAGTATTACCTGAAGCCTGCAAATGCTCCTCTACAGCAGCTTCGTCAAACTCGTCTGCGTCTCGCTCTATGATACGGATTGCATCTTTCGGGCAGTCGCCAAGGCAGGCACCTAGTCCGTCACAGAGGTTATCCGCCGAGAGCACCGCCTTGCCGTTCACTATCTTGATCGCCCCTTCAGCGCAGGCCGGGACGCAGAGGCCGCAGCCATTACATTTTTCCTGATCAATTTCAACAATTTTTCTCAACATGATTTTTTTCTCCTTAAACTATGGCAGCTTTCAACTGCCGGTTTCTGTGATTGTGTCAGGTATCTGTTTTACTTCAGGCTTCAACCTTCGGCCTATCAACCTGCATAATAGTGCCATAGATAATCAAGCCTGCCTTTAAGCAGCATTTTACGTCCGGAAAAAGCCATGATTTCACGGATCTTCTGACGATATTCAGGTTTGTAGCAGTGAATATGGCATTTTTTGCAGGAAGGTTTCGGCTCCAGAGGGCATAAAGCCCTCTTTCTGATCCCATGCTCCAGTATTGCCATGCAGTCAGGACAAATCACAGCTTTTTTATTGAAAGCCGAACAAAGCTCCTTTGGCAGCGGGTGGAACAGAGTCTTCTCCTCTGCGTGATGAGACTGGCAGTAAAGATGAATAAAGCTGGCCAGAATTTTCAGATCTTTCAGATGTCGCCCTGTGAGCTGTTCCATGGTCAAACTATAAACTCTCCTGAAAATATTGCTAATGACTCAAGTCAAATTCAGCACTTTGTCTTTCCCTGTGAAGTATGGTAAAAAATGAACTCCATGAAAAAATCAGAAACAAATATAATCAGACGCTCCAGCCACAATATCTCCCGCCAGCTTATCTCACCAAACGCGCTTAAAACCCTTTACCGATTGCGGGACAATGGTTTCGCAGCCTGTCTTGTCGGCGGATGCGTCAGAGATCTGCTCCTCGGGCGTATCCCCAAGGATTTTGATATTGCAACTGATGCGACTCCCAGCCAGATAAAGCGGATTTTCAGGAACTGCAGACTGATAGGACGCCGTTTTCGTCTGGCTCATCTGCACTTTAAAGATGAGATCCTGGAGGTTGCTACTTACCGGGCGAATTTTATTGAGGCGGAGTTACCTGAGAGTGACGAGAGTGAGGAGGTTGCAGAATCCCCGGTCACTTCCGAGCATCATCACCGGCATCATCATAAGGTAATCAAGAGCGAAGATGGCGTAATCCTAAGGGACAATCTCTTCGGGAGTGCTGAAGAGGATGCCTGGCGCCGCGACTTTACCATCAATGCACTATCCTACAACATAACAGATTTTTCCATTGTTGATTATGTCGGCGGCATTGAAGACCTGAAGCTTGGGATTATCCGCACCATCGGTGATCCGGGTGAACGATTTACCGAAGATCCAGTCAGGATGATCAGGGCAATCAGGTTTGCCGGGCTTCTGGAGTTCAGCATCGAAAAACATACCTGGCAAGCTCTGCTTGAGATGGCTGACAGCATCGGCAGAGCCTCCCCTGCAAGACTTTTTGATGAACTGCTGAAGCTCTTCCTCTGCGGGGAGGGGGAGAAGTGCGGAGAACTTTTTTCACAAAGCGGCCTCTTTGCAGCTATTTTCCCGCAAGTCGCTGAATGGCTCGTCACCAATCAGGAAAGAACATTTAATAAGGCGCTCAGTCTGGTCAATCTACAGATCAGAAGTAATCGGCAAATCTCTCCAGCGCTCCTTCTGGCGCTTCTTTTCGGAGATTATCTTGCTGAAAAAGGGGCTCTGTTTCTAGGCAGAGGTGCTCGCCCTCAAGAGAGCGTAGACATGTCGGTAGCTGAATTCATGCAGGAGATTTCCGGCAAGCTGATGGTGCCGCAGAAAAGCGTCATCCGGTTGAGAGAGATCCTTTTGATGCAGCAACGATTTACCCGCATGCCGGGACGAAAACCAGAAGCAGTCGCAGCCCGGCCAGGGTTCAAGGAGGCGCTGGAGTATCTGAAATTCTGTTCTGCATCGGATAAATCGCTGGAAAAGGCGAGTAGCTGGTGGGAGCGTCTGGCTGAAAAAGCTCCGTCGGTAGTAGCGGGAGATGCTGAAACAGAATCAGATGCGGCTACAGCCAGAACAGGGAAAAAACGTAAGCGTCGAAGAAGGAGAGCAAGATAAATGATTTGAGCAGATACAGGGTCTGTTGTATATTAACTGGCAAACAAGTTTCTAATAAAAGGGGTCATCATGTTCTATCCACAATATCGCGCCCGCCGAATCAGAGGAAAAGAGGTCTTTCGTAAAATGGTCAGGGAGACTACCCTCTCGGTTAACGACCTGATCTATCCCATGTTTTCAGCCTTTGGCAAGGGGATCAAAAAAGAGATCTCCTCCATGCCGGGCATCTATCAGCAATCGATTGAAAACATTGTCGCAGAAGCTCAGGAGGCTTTTGAGCTGGGAGTGCCGGCGGTGATTCTCTTTGGAATTCCGGAGACAAAGGATGCTGTCGGCAGCGACGCTTATTGTGATACCGGGATTATTCAGGAGACCATTCGTGCCCTGAAAAAAGGGGTGCCGGGACTGGCGGTCATTACTGATGTCTGCATGTGCGAATACACTGATCATGGTCATTGCGGGATCATTAAGGATGGCGATGTAGATAACGACCCTACCCTGGAACTACTGGCAAAAGAGGCTCTTTCCCATGCCCAGGCAGGTGCCGACATGGTAGCGCCGTCCGACATGATGGATGGCCGGGTGGCAGCCATCAGGGAGATACTTGATGAAAACGGCTTTGACAAGATCCCGGTCATGAGCTATGCCGTCAAGTACGCTTCCGGCTACTACGGCCCATTCCGTGAAGCAGCAGAATCAACGCCGCAGTTTGGTGACCGGCGCTCCTACCAGATGGATCCGGCAAACCGTCGCGAAGGGATTCGCGAAGCACGAATGGATGTGGAGGAGGGGGCTGACATCATCATGGTCAAGCCGGGGCTCCCCTATCTTGATATTGTCCGAGACCTTCGCAATGAATTCGATCTGCCGATAGCTGTTTACAATGTTTCCGGTGAGTACAGCATGCTGAAAGCTGCTGCCAGAAACGGCTGGATTGACGAAGAGCGGGTTATCATGGAGACCATGATCTCTTTCAAGAGAGCTGGCGCCGACATAATTCTGACCTACCATGCAAAAGAGGTTGCCAAGCTGTTGAAAAAAGGGTGGTAAGGGAGTTCAATCTTTTGACTTTTCCTTGTCAACATGATACACAGAAGCACTTTATGCAATGAAAATCGCGTCGTTTCTATAACCGGAAAATATTGAGAACCCTATGAGTGCCAGTCAAGGCATAACGGTAAGAGTACTGGGGGATTACGGCCCCTTTTCCCGGATTGGAAAGAGTATCGGCTATCAGGTCACTATTGGCGACAGCTGCTATCTCGTTGACTGCGGCTCCCCGGTCTTCCAGAAGTTCGGCGGCCATGGGCTCAAAACTATCAAGGGTCTGATAATCACACACTGTCACGATGACCATAAGCGCTGGTTTTCAGACTTTGCCCTTTTCAACAGATATGCGCCCGATGTCAATCATCGACTGCCTTTAATGACTTCCGAGAAGGTGAACCAGTCCCTTGCAACCGGATCGGCTCCAGCACTCTCCATGAGTCTCGATGTGGACTGTATGCGCATCATTGACATTCCTTACGATGAATATATCGATTTTACCTCGATCGCGCCAAAGCCCAGGTACCGGATAGAGCAAAAGATTGAACAGGATGGAACGTCTCGGCTTATGGTTGTTGATCAGGAAGAACGCCCCCTTTCTCCTGACCGGGCAAAGATCTTTATTGGCTCAAGCGGTGTGCCGCGGATGCTGTTCAGAGACCCACCTTCCGGCGAATGGGTCGAACCGGAGAGTTTTTACCCGTTTTCATCAGATATCTTTTATGAAAAGAAAAAGAGTCTATACAGAGACATAGAAGGATTTACCATTGAAGCGATCAATGCGCCGGTCTGGCATGGAGTACCGAGTATCGGAGTGAAGTTCTGCACGGGAGAAGAGACTCTCATCTTCAGCGCCGATACCAACCATGATCTGGAACTCTGGACTGAGATGTACAGCCGCAAGATCCCCCAGAACATGCAGGTGAGCGCTGCCCGGTTTGCCGAGTCCGGGATTATTTTCGGCGATATAAACGACTATATCGAAAGGATCTGGAGCAAGGAGCGCTTCAGTGATGCGGTTGATTCTTTCAAAGACGCGATAGTCATTCATGATATTTATCTGCGAAAGAGCGTTGTTCACACAGACTACCGCAGACTGAACCATACGACCCTTGATCGCTCCAAAACCATTCTTACACATAGTCCTGACAAGATGACCTCGAATTGGTTTCTGAGCGAAGCAGACAAGGAGTTCAGAATATCCGGCGGGACTTTCTGCGAAATAGTCAATGGAGAAGATCTGCCCATAATTGGTGATTATTTTCATAAAGAAGACGGCAGATACTTTGTATGTTTCAAAAATGATGGAGCCTCTCATGCTGTGTATGAGTGTGATGCCATTTTGAGCCTTTCAACTGACCCTTACCGGGGTGATGGCACTCTGCAGACACATATCGACATCTATGAAGATATACATGGGCAGTATTTTCCGAAGCTTGATGACGGGAGCAGTTATTATTCCCGACGGCCGGATGGCAGGGTCGAACTTCTGGAGTACAATCATAACGGCAGCAGCGGGAGAGTAGTTGCAGATCAGCGTCCACGGCTGACCGAAGAATTTTTTTCAAGAAGCTGAACTATCAAGGGAGTATTTTTTACGTAAGGGGGATTAACCATGTTTAAAGGGAGTATAGTAGCTATTGTTACCCCGCTTAATAACGGCCAGGTAGATTTTGAAAAGCTGCGCGAACTGGTGGAGTTCCAGATAAGTAACGGCACCGACGCTATTGTGCCATGCGGCACAACAGGTGAGGCATCCACGCTCGATTACGATGAGCATATGGATGTAGTGAAGACAGTCATTGATCAGGTGAAAGGGCGTGTTCCGGTCATTGCAGGCACCGGCTCCAACTCTACAGCCGAAGCGATTGAACTATCCCAGAAGGCCAAAGAGGCCGGTGCGAGTGGTGTGCTGCTGGTCACCCCCTACTACAACAAGCCGACCCAGGAAGGGCTGGTGCGCCACTACACCGCTATAGCGACTGCTGTTGCGCTTCCGCAGATACTCTACAACGTACCTGGCCGTACCGGAGTAAACATGCTCCCCGAGACAGTTGCCCGAATTGCCGTGCATAAGAACGTTGTCGCCATCAAGGAGGCGACAGGGTCTCTCCAGCAGGCTTCTGAAATTCTTGCTCTCTGCGGCGACCAGATCGATGTTCTTTCCGGTGACGACTTTATTACCTTTCCGATGATGGCCTGCGGTGCCAAAGGGGTCATTTCTGTACTGGCCAATATCATGCCGAAAGCAGTGGGAGATCTGACCGACGCCTTCTTTGCCGGAGATCTGGAAAAAGCACGTCAGCTCCATCTTTATACCCTGAAGATCGGAAACGCCATGTTCATTGAGAGCAATCCTATTCCGGTAAAAACTGCGCTCGGACTGATGGGCAAGTGCAGCGAAGAAGTCAGGCTGCCGCTCTGCGAAATGGGGGCGGCCAATAAGGCGAAGCTGGAAGGAATTCTTAAGGAATACAAGCTTATTTAAAAAACGCTCAGGGCTCAGGGCTCAGGGTTGGGGGTAAAGACGTATGGTTTTGCCCCGAGCCCCGAACCCCGAGCCCACGGGGGTTCATCATGATCAAAATTGCTGTCTGCGGTGCTGCTGGCCGCATGGGTCAACGCATCATCGTTGCAATCAGGGAAGCGGGCTGCACTGTCTCCGGTGCGCTTGAGCGACCGGGGCACGAACTGGTAGGGCAGGATGCCGGACTGATCGCCGGTTGCGGCGCTCTCGGTGTTGCCATCTCCGACGACCTCAACGCAGTCGTTGCGGGTTGCGATGTCCTGATCGACTTTACTACCCCCAGAGTATCACTCAAAAACCTGGAGATCTGCGGACTGAAGGGTAAGGCGATTGTCATTGGTTCGACCGGATTCACACCTGAAGAGCGACTTCTCGCAGCCGAACTGGCGAAAGATATTCCGGCAGTGATCGCCCCGAACATGAGCGTCGGCGTCAATGTCTGCTTCAAGGTGCTGAAAGATGTAGCCAAAACCCTTGGTGACGACTTTGATGTGGAGATCGTCGAACTGCACCACAACAAGAAGAAGGACTCACCCTCCGGCACTGCCGTCCGGATGGGCGAAGTGGTGGCCGAGGCTCTTGGGCGCGACTACAACAAGGTGGCCAACTACCACCGCGAAGGGATCTGTGGTGAACGAACCAGAGAAGAGATAGGCATGCAGACGGTGCGCGGCGGGGACATTATCGGTGAACACACCGTCTACTTCATTGGAATGGGGGAGCGGGTGGAGATCACGCACCGCGCCATGACCCGTGACATGTTCTCCAGGGGTAGCGTTCGCGCGGCCCAGTGGGTAACAGGTAAAGCACCCGGCATTTATGATATGCAGGATGTACTGGGACTCCGCTGAGCCCCAGCTTGAGATATTCGTTCGCTGCGCTCACAGATAGAGATAGAGCGGAAAGCTAAAGACTTTTCCTCTATCTCTTTCTCTATCTATATCTTTTTCTGGAGGTTTTACCCGTGGCAAAGATCAACGATAACTACCTGAAACTGAAAGCCGGCTATCTCTTCCCCGAGATCGGCCGCCGCGTGCGGGAATTCGCCGCCGCGAACCCTACTGCCAAGGTCATTCGCCTCGGCATCGGGGATGTCACCCGCCCGTTGGCTCCGGCAGTACTGAAAGCGTTTCATGACGCAGTCGATGACCTCGGCACAACCCAGAATTTCGCCGGTTACGGCCCGGAACAGGGGTATGACTGGCTGATCAACGCAATCATCGACAAGTCCTACAGGCCGCTCGGCGTCTCCCTCAAGACCGAGGAGATGTTCATCTCCGACGGCTCCAAGTGCGACTGCGCCAACATCCTTGACATCTTTGCCCTGGACAACGTCGTCGCAATCGGCGACCCGGTATACCCGGTCTACAACGACACCAATGTCATGATCGGCCGTACCGGCGAGGCCAACGACAAAGGCTACTACGAGAACATCGTCTACATGCCGTGCAACGAGGCCAACGGGTTCATCCCGGCGCTGCCGACGGAAAAGGTGGACATCATCTACCTCTGCTTCCCCAACAACCCGACCGGCACCGTGGCCAGCAAGGCCGAGCTGAAGAAGTGGGTCGACTATGCCAACGCCAACGACTGCGTGATCTTCTTCGACGCCGCCTACGAGGCCTTCATCACCAACCCGGAGATCCCGCACTCGATCTACGAGATCGAAGGGGCCAAAAAGTGCGCCATAGAGTTCCGCTCGTTCTCCAAGACCGCCGGCTTCACCGGCGTCCGCTGCGGCCTGGTGGTCGTTCCGGAAGAGGTCATGGGCACGACACCGACCGGCGAGCGCTACAGCTTCAACAAGCTCTGGCTGCGCCGCACCACCACCAAGTTCAACGGCGCCTCCTACCCGGTCCAGCGCGCCGCAGCTGCGGTCTACTCCGACGAGGGGTGGAAGCAGACCAGGGAGATCATCGATTATTACATGGAGAACGCCCGCATCATCCGTGAAGGGCTGAGAGAAGTCGGCGTCACCTGCTTCGGCGGCGTGGATGCTCCCTACATCTGGCTCAAGACCCCGGGCGGCATGACCAGCTGGGATTTCTTCGACAAGCTGCTGACCGAATGCAACGTGGTCGGCACCCCCGGCAGCGGCTTCGGCCCGAGCGGGGAAG
>JANNRW010000387.1:0-3657 GCA_031401815.1 Geobacteraceae bacterium
ACCATGTGAGAATCTAATTTTTAACCCAGCGGCGCACCCCTCAGGGGTGGCCGACTTCGATCGGAATGCCCGGCTGAGATCAATCGGAATAGGTGGCCGACTTCCGTCGGAATAGGTGGCCGACTTCATCGGAATACGCAAGCTGGGCTCGACTTCATGGGAAGTACTGGACAGATCCGTCGGAAGCATATGAAAACGTTGATTCGTACGATGACCCATTTGTTAAATTAATCGATGGATATCTTAAGGGAGGGAATAACAAATGAAAAGAAAAGCGATTTTACTTGGAAATACGGAAGGGCTGCCTGGAGTCAAGGTTGATATACAACGCTTTAGTAATTTCCTTATGAGTAACATTGGTGGAGCATGGCGTGGAAATGAAATTGAAGAATTGGTTGATGTTTCCAAGAACAGCTTACAACGCAAAATTGACGGTTGGAAGGCAGAAACAAATGACTACGTTGTATTGATGTTTAGTGGGCATGGTGGCCAAATCAGAGAAACTGTTCTTGAGCTTAATAAAAGCGGAGAAACCATCGGAGAAACTGCTCTTCGATCAATTGCAACGCGTCAGTTAAATATTTACGATTGTTGTCGCTGTTATCCAGAAGCTGTAGCTAAAAGCCTGATAGAGGAAAGTGCCAGAATGTTTGCTGCAAAAGAAGATGTCTCCTATATTCGCTTGCGATATGACACAAGAATTATGCAAGCGATACCGCAACAGGCGCTACTATATTCCTGCTCAATTGGAGAAGCTTCGTATGACTCAAAAGACGGTGGCGTCTATTTGAAAAACCTACTCCAAGCAGCTGCGGCATTGAATGATGAATTCAAGCTTGTTGGTACTGCGCATCAAGAGGCAGAACTCCCAACTCTTCGGCATAGCCGAAGTGAAAAACACGGGGAGCAACATCCTGATGCTGTATTAGCAAAATGCTTATCTTCTCAGCAACTAATCATATCAATGAGGCCGTAACAATCGGTCTAGGTGGGACGTTTACACACCTGTCTCAAAAAGCGAACCACTTCAATACTTATGAACACGATGCCTCATTATTCTGGATCTATACACATTAAATCGGGGAGAAGTTGTGGACAAGAAAACGAAAGGTGCATGGCTAATCCATCACGGTAGGAAGATTCAAGCAACCACAAGTCAAGACTTCGATGCTATTGCCTTTGCCGGGAAATGTGGAACATTGCTATCCGCCATTTCTGCGGAACGCCTGTCTAAAATCTCTCAAAAAAGATTGGATGCACTCGCCAGAGCAAATCACATCAGTCCAAAAACTGAAGCACCATCAATTTTATCTGAACTGGAAAGACAGAAACTGATTCTTATCGGTGCCGGTGGCGTGGAGGTGCTTGGTCTAACAGGACAAGCAGTATTAGAACATACCTCAACAATATTTGACGAGTCCGATCATGAAAGATACGAAGATGCTGTGATTGATGTTTCTGAGATAGCTTCTGAATCTCCAATAACAGACAGAATCGCATCGGAGTTTTTGTCAGATACTTATAAGCTATCGGTAAACGAAGTGAATAGCACTCTCCAACTTGGAGGATCGATTGGCTTTTTCGATTCAGAGAAAATATCGTCCACTGAAAAATTGATTTTTAATGGCAACCTTTTTAGACGTGATGATGCAAAAAAGATAAATGCTGTCTTGAGTTCGCTCAATTCAAGTGAATCACGATATCTTGTTGAGCTAAATAGCAAACTTCTGGCATCGGGCTGCTTACCGCTCTTAGCCGTCACACAAGTGCTAGGCGACGACTTGTTTTCCAAATTACACTCTATCGGCATGTTCGATGTCAGCGTTGTAGGTAATGAAAGTGGTAAAAACCATTTTGTAACTCGCCCTGCTGCTTTCTCAAAGTTTACAAATTCAATTGCCGACGATGCGCTTGATTTGGCTAAAGCGCTGGTTGCTTCATTAACTTATGGAATGACCATTAGCAGTTACTACCGTGGTCGTATTCAAATGGTATCTGCCTTGATGAGCAAGCTAATCGCAGGGGGCACAGTTGGCCCTGCAACGGCAATTGGAAACGATTATCAAGCGCTTGAATACAAGGGGGTTGTAAATGTCGCTCCAGCATCTGGAGGCATGTTTACGATGACACTACTGAAACCAGAGGTCGGAAGATTGGCACTATCTGTCATCCAAGATGGTGACATAACCGCCGAAAGTATTGCCCAACTTCCAGGTGCAAAAGTGACGGAATACATAAACCCTGAAGTAACGCGAGAATTTCAACGAAAGCATTCAACGGAAGCGGTGAAACTGAACACTAGAAACCTTTTAAATGAAATTAGAACAGGTGGGATATCAAGATGAACGAACAACTATTAAAGGGGCCTTACGCCGAAGAGGCACTTAGAAACTATTTTCTAAGCATTGGTTATTTCGTGATTCGAGGGTGTAAGTTTAAATTCAACCGATGTGACGTGACTGATGTTGATTTATGGCTCTATGGAAGAAGCTCAGCTATTAGTCGAGAAAGATTGAATGTAGACATCAAGAACAAAAGATCTCCCCAAGCGTTGGAACGTATTTTTTGGGCAAAAGGCTTACAATCCGTATTAAACCTCGACGGGTGCATTGTTGCTACCAATGATAATAGGCCCGATGTCCGGGAATTCGGTCTTCAACATCAGGTCAAGGTACTAGATGGGCGATTCATGGGCCGACTTACTAAGAGCAGCAGAAGCCATTTGAATCGAATTACGGAAGAGCAGCTTTTTAGTGAGATTGAACAGGCATCTTTAGGGAAGCTCGGTGGCGATTGGAAGGGTCGATATGAAGCTAGTAAAACAAGAATGCTTACCACTCTAACTTTTGATGGGTGTAATGCTTGGTTGGAAGATATAGGCTATTTTCTTGGCCAACTGCAATCATCTTTGTCGAATACTACCCCTGCTTGGCGCATGATTTATACATTTTGTGCTCATTTCCTTGTTTCAGTTGATTTCATATTGAGAGAGCATGTGGCAGTCGAGCAGGAACAGCGCCGAGTACTCCTGGATAGCGGTTTTAGATACGGAGTTGCAGGTAAATCTTTTACCGAAAAGGTCGGACGAATGGCCGCTGCCTTGGTAGATGGATTTGTCTCTCAACCAGGGCTAGCAGACACAATACAATTTGAACTAAACCAACAAGCAGCTGGGGTTAAAGCAGAAATTTTGGCGGAATTCTTCTCAAAGGGCATTACACAAAGCGGATTATTCGAGACAGCCCGTGAGTTAGAATCAGCAGCATTCAGGATTCAAATACCGGTGCCGTCATCCTTGACCGCAACCGTTCAATCATTGCTCGGCGTTCTCGCCGATTTCCACGGGTTGGATCGAAAACGAGTGATTATTTGAAAAGGGAAATCATTTTTCATCTAAAGAATATTTGGGAATGCGGCACTGATGATTGTTCCCCTTAAGAGTTAAATATACGTAATAACTGAGAGAGGTTATTAAACCATGAACTTAGCTATTCTAACTGCACTTCCCAAAGAACATGCTGCTGTCAGGCGTCTTTTACAAAATGCAGCGCCAATTTCAATACCTGGCGACACAACACTTTATACTTCTGGTACGATTCCGGGCCTTGGAGGAAACCAGGAACCACTGGGGGGACGTTGCTCACTAATCAACTAACC
>JANNRW010000388.1:0-2151 GCA_031401815.1 Geobacteraceae bacterium
TATTTTCAGTTGAAGCAGTGCTCTGCCCCCTGCCATGGCCATATCTCCAGAGAAGATTATGCTGCCCTGGTTGAAGGGGCAACCCTTTTCCTTGCAGGTCGCAATAAGGATATTGCCAGGCTGTTCAAGGGGAGGATGGCAGCTGCGGCCAGCAGGGAGGAGTTTGAAGAGGCCGGGAAGTATCGGGATCTGATCCGGGCGATTGAACTGACCGTTGAGCGCCAGAAAGTATCATCAAGTGGCGGTGATTCTGATGTTCTGGGTGTAGTGGCTGCTGATGGAGAGCTTCATATCACTTTACTTTTCATCAGAAACGGACTTCTGATAGGGAGCAGAAATTACTCTTCCCCATGGGAACTTGACCTGAGTGACGGGCTTGCCTCTTTCCTCCTGGGTTATTACAGCCAGGAGGTAATCATTCCTGACGAGATTCTTCTGCCGCTACCGCTTGATGAGCTCCCTGCGCTGGAGGAGCTTTTGTCCGAGAAACGTGGCAGAAAAGTGACAATTGCCTCCCCAAGTCGCGGCGCAAAGCTTGAGCTTGTGCAGATGGCAGTAAAAAATGCCAGGAATATTGCTGCTGAAAAGATGAAGCATGACAAGGAAAAGGGGGGCGTTCTAGAAGAGCTGCGTGAGAAATTGCATCTGGAGAGGCTCCCTGCAAGGATCGAGTGCTACGATATCTCCAATATCCAGGGGAAGCTGGCTGTCGGAAGCAGGGTGACTTTTGTTCAGGGTGAGCCGGAAAAATCCCTGTACCGTAAATACCGGATAAAGAGTGTTGATCAGGCAGATGATTTCGGCATGATGAGGGAAATTCTCTCCCGCCGCTTTGCAAAAGGCAAGGAGGAGGAGTCTCTTCCAGACCTGATCCTGGTCGATGGAGGGATCGGTCAGCTAAATATCCTTACAGCTGTTCTGGAAGAGCTTGGCATCAGCGGCACAGATCTGGCCGGTCTGGCGAAAAGCCGGGTGCAGAGGGATATGACTTCAAACGAGATCGTCAAGAGTGATGAAAGGGTGTTCAGACCCGGGCGCAAGAATCCGATAGCTTTGCGTCAGAACTCGGCGCCGCTCCTCCTTCTTGCCCGGATCAGAGATGAAGCCCACCGTTTCGCCATCACCTATCATAAAAAGCTCAGAGGGGGTGCGGCAATCTCCTCTGCACTGGACAACATATCAGGAGTCGGCCCGGCGCGACGCAAGGCGCTGCTAAAGAAGTTCGGCACTGTCGAGGCTCTGCGAAAAGCAGGAGCCGAGGAGATTTCGACAATAAAAGGGATCAACAGGGAGCTGGCGGAAGAGATACTGAAGTGGCTTGCGAGTTGAAAATATTCTCACACTAGCTTGCATAAAAAAGCCCCCTGACACTGTCCGGGGGCTTTTTTACGGCACTGCATATATCCTACTCAATCGTAATTTCAGCTTCTTCTATAATTACCTCGTATTTGTAACCACCGCCAAAATCCTTGTTTTTGTAAAGCGTACCGTTGACCAGCACAACTTCACCCTCTGCCGGAACCGATTTTGAAGTTACCACCAGGTTGAAATCCCCGGTAGCATGTGAACCGCTGCCGTCGCGCAGGTGAATCCAGTTTTTACCCATTATGTTACTTGAAACCTTCACTACTTTCCCTCTGACGGCAACACTCTTCTTGTGCAGCTTGGACTTGTTCTTGTAAAGCCCCGAGATAGTATAACCGTTTTTGCCTGGTGCCTTGCTGACCTTTGCCTTCACATCCGGAGAAACAGTACCCTTGCTGCCGGGTGATTTGCCGCTTACCTCTTTTTTGTCCTTCGACGCTTTCCCGCTTGTTGCGAGCTCGGTGAAGATGATCTGGTCAAAAGTTCTCTTCAGGGTCTTGCTCTCAAAGTTGTGCATTACCGAGCCCGGGCTGAAGGTCTGTTGCGATCCGATCTCGATACTGGCAGCTGAAATCGCCAGCCATACCTTGTCGCCGCTCTCTTTCTTGAGCAACACAAAAGTATAGCCGCCGCCGTCAATGGTCTGCAGGACTTTACCCTTGTGAGGCTGGTCAGGAGCTGCGTCAAAGCGAACGAATCCCCCGCAGCGTGCTCGATCGAATCGGCCGGGACTTCGAGAATGCGTTCGACCTTCGAGATCGGGATCGCGACACGCTCATCGGCGAT
>JANNRW010000389.1:0-4927 GCA_031401815.1 Geobacteraceae bacterium
ACGAGTTGACTCAGATCGACAGCTTCTACAACAAATTTCCCCTTGCCCGAGTAGGCCAGCATCTGCTGGGCAAGCTTTGCCGCCTTGTCAGCTGCCTGCTCGATCTGTTGCAAATTTTCAACTGCCGGAGAGTTTGCCCCAAGGCGCATAAGGGCAAGACTTGCATTCCCCATGACCGCCATAAGGATGTTGTTGAAATCATGAGCTATGCCGCCTGCAAGTACCCCCAGACTCTCAAGTTTCTGGGTGTTCAGGAGCTGCTGTTCCAGCTTCCGACGTGACTCTTCCGCTGTTTTTCGCTCTGTAATGTCAGCGGCAAAAACCAGTGCACTATCCACCCCGTTATAAATGAACGGAACAGCAGAGATTTCAAGATAAAGAGGTGAGCCATCCATTTTATAGCAAAGCTCTTCAGCAGCTCCTGCCGCCAGACGCTCTTTATTGAGACGCCTGATCCGTGCTTCGACCAGCCCCCTGAATTCAGGATGAAAGCGTTCAATGACCGGTTTGCCAAGCAGTTCATGTTCAGTTGCAGCGCCAAACAGAGCAACTGTTGCCGGGTTTACATAAGCAAAACGCTTATTGGTCTGAATGAAGATAGATACCGGTGCAGCTTCGACCAGAGTGCGAAACTGCTCTTCGCTCTCAAGAAGTGTCGCCTCTGCTCTCAACCGTACCATCATTTCCATTTCAAGATGCTCGTTGGCATGCATGAGCTCAACTGATCTCGATTCGAGCCGGATATTGAGCTGACTAAGTTCCAGGTGGGTCTGGACACGAAGCAGAAGCTCTTCAGTCTGAACCGGTTTTGGTATAAAATCAGCCGCACCAAATTTAAAACCTTTTACCCGCTCCTCAACCTCAATAGCTGCACTTATCAACAGTACCGGAATTTCGCGGCTAAAATCGCCCCCTTTAAGCCGTCGCAAGAGTTCAAAACCATCCATGTCCGGCATCCGGATTTCAAGCAGGATCAATTCGGGCGGATTCGCAGCGACAGAGGCAAGGGCAAGCGCACCACTGTCTGCCAAGCGCACCTGGTACCCTGCTTTTGTCAAAGTGTCAATAATGAGATTCAGAGATTCGGAAATATTACCAACTACCAGAATCGAGACTTTTGTAGACATATTGTCTCCTGATCAGCTTTTGGCCTCTTCCTTGTCCAGCAGTTCGCGGATTTTTGAAAGCAGGGTTATTGGGTGAATCGGCTTGACCAGCAGATTTGAATCATTAAGGCTTTCATCATCCAGAATGCCGGAGGAGTAGCCGCTCATAAATATTACCGGAAGATCAGACCGTATTTCATGAATCTCCTGACACATCTCCCTGCCGTTTTTTTTCGGCATGATGATATCAGTCAAAACCAGTCTGATTTCATCCGGATTCTCCCGGAACAGCTCCAGCCCCTCCTCACCATTTTCAGCAGAGAGGACAGTGTACCCCTGGCCTGACAGCAGGGTTAAGAGTATTTTTCTGATGGCTGCGTCGTCCTCAACTATCAGAACTGTCTCTGTACCGTGCATGAAAACTTCATCAACAGAGCTGTTTGAGCCTACTGTTAAATTTTCCAGAAGAGGGAGATAAATCTTGAATGTTGTCCCTTTTCCAGGTTCACTGAAAAGGTAGATAGAGCCACCATGGCGGCTTACGGTACTGTATGCCATTGAAAGACCAAGACCTGTCCCTTTTCCTGCCTCCTTTGTAGTAAAGAAAGGGTCGAAAATACGTTCCTGTGTTTTTTTGTCCATACCTGTGCCGGTATCAGCAACAGTCATAACAGCATAAGATCCGATCTCCTGCATAGGATCTGCTGACGGGTCGTCTTTATCCAGGCTTTTTCCGGCAACAGTCAGGCTCAGCATACCCCCTGAAGGCATAGCGTCACGGGCATTAACCACAAGGTTGACAATCAGCTGCTCGATCTGCCCCTTGTCGGCCATGACAGGCAGCCGAATGTCCGGTATTTCTATACTGAATTCGATATCTTCCCTTATAAGGCGGGAGAGACTCTTTTTCAGCCCGAGAACTATCTCCCCGAGATCAACCGGAGCAAGCCGTATCTCTTCCTTGCGACTGAACATCAGCAGGCTGCGGGTCATCACTTCAGCCCTTGCCTCAGCCGCAAGGATTTCATTAACCATTGCAACCAGAGATGGCTCTTCCGTCAGTTTCGACTTGAGTATCACGCCGTACCCTGAAATCACGGTCAGAATATTATTAAAATCGTGAGCAACCCCTCCGGCAAGAGTCCCCATCGCCTCCATCTTCTGGGACTGGAGGAGTTGTGCCTCCATGAATCTGCGTCCGGTGATATCCTCCTTGATACCGGCATAACCGGTTATGACCCCTTCGCTGTTCTTGATCGGTGAGATCTTTGCATGCTCCCAGAAAAGTTCTCCACTCTTCTTCTTGTTGACCAGCTCCCCCTCCCAGAGATCTCCGGCGCTTACGGTTTCCCACATCTCCCTGTAGATTTCTGCAGGGGTCTCCCCTGATTTCAGAATGCGGGGAGTAAGCCCGAGCACCTCCTCAACAGTGTAGCCGGTCAACTCTGAAAACCTGGGATTAACGTACTCAATGTTTCCAGCTATGTCTGTAATCATGATGCTGACAGGGCTCTGTTCGACAACTTCGGAAAATTTCCTGAGCTCGGCAGTTCTTCCTGCAACCGCAACTTCAAACCCTCGATGCCATCTCTGAATCTCATCAGCCATCTCATTGAATGCAGTTGCAAGCATCCCGGTCTCATAGCTGCCGCTCTTCTCTGTTCTTGCCTCAAGATCGCCCTTGCTTATTCTGTTTACTGTTGAAGTGAGTTTTTCCAGAGGTTTGAGCAGATGGCGGGTGACCAGATAGAGAAGGGTAAGTAGGAGTGCGAGCCCGATGGAAGCTATTATCATTGTCTGAAGAATGCTTCTGTTCAGCGAAGAGAATATTTCGGCTTCATCCTGCTCGACAATGATCCCCAGGTTAAAATCAGGAGTAACCTGATAATTTCTTGTTACTGATACAACAGGGATACCTCGATAATCAGAAACCTTGTGAATACCCTCTACCCCCTGGCTGGCAAATTGAGCAGGCTTCGAGAGCAGGCGGTACTCAAGAGGTCTTGCAACAGTTCCATCCGACAACCTGTGCTTTAGCGGTGAAAGAAGAGTCTGGTCACGGTCGATCAGCTCTATTTCTCCGGTAAGTCCGAGAACTTCAGAGTGCCTGATTACGTCGCTTAAGAACTGTGCTGTTTTGATCCTGTAAAGCATGACCAGGCTTTTTCCGCTGCCGGAATCCTTACCTGAAGGCATCCTGATCTGATAAGCAAGACAGATTGACGGAACGTTTTCAATTTCTTGAAAAACAACCTTTTCTTCCCAATCCCTGCCATCAGCAAATAACTTGTCAAACAGCAGACTTTTATTGCCTTGATATTTGTCCATGGTTGAAAACAGACAGATCCCGGTTTTCGAATCAATCAGTTCAACAGCTTCATAATGGTAATATTTTCGCGCCAGCAGAAATGATTCAAGCAGTTCATCAAATATGGGCTGAAGGCTCTTCCTGTTTCGTTCAGGTGCTGAAAGTGCATGCAGATGCGACTGGAAATGCGGCTCCTGAGCGCTGAACTTCAAGTCTGCCAACCGCTCCCTGAACCAGTTGGATATCAGTGCCTTTTCGCTGTCTGCAACAGCGCTCAGACGATAGAGCGCTTCGATTTCTATCCTGTCGGCATTCCCCTCATATAACCTGAAAGGGAGCCCGAGCTGGGCTGTGAGAAAAATGGCAAGAAAGAGCAGTGTGGAGCCGAAACCGAACAGCGTCAGTATTTTCCAGCGGATAGTTTCCGGCAGTTTGATGAAGGGGAAAGAGTACCTGTTTTTCATTGCTTTGATCCTGTTTCATGCAGGTGGGGTTCCTGCAGTCTGTAAGCTCGCAGTCGGAGGCTGTTGGTTACCACGAAAATCGAACTGAATGCCATGGCTCCAGCCGCAAACATCGGCATAAGCAGGCCGAATGCTGCGACCGGGATCAAGGCAATATTATAAATAAACGCCCAGGCCAGATTCTGAATAATTGTTTTTGAAGTCCCTCGTGACAACGAAATGGCTCGACATATGCCGGACAGATCGCCGCTGATAAGCGTAATCCCGGCAGCAGCCATGGCGACATCGGTGCCGGTGCCTATGGCGATGCCGACATCAGCTTGTGCGAGCGCCGGAGCGTCATTGATACCGTCTCCCACCATGGCGACGACCGGATTGGTAAAATTGCCGGGCGTAGTGACGGACTGCAACTGTTTTATTGCTTCAGCCTTGTCACCTGGCAGAACTTCGGCAATTACCCGGTCAATGCCGACCTGCCGGGCAATTGCGTCAGCAGTGGATTGGTTGTCGCCTGTAAGCATGACTATATCGAGACCAAGTCTGCGCAGGTTGGAGACTGCATCCCTTGCGCCCGGCTTTACACTGTCGGCGACTGCGATTATGCCGATTGGCAGGGCAGGCTCCTTGTCAGAGAGTCTGCTGACAGCAACAATCATTGCACTCTTCCCTTCTGACTGCAGCCGCAAAATATCAGATTGAAGCGCTGTTATATCGATCCCTTCGTTCAGCATCAGCCTGGGATTGCCAATAATAAGGGCTTTATTCTCCACAATAGCTTTTATCCCGAAACCACCGAAAGCGCGGAACTGCTCAGGATTAACAATAACCAGAGCCTTCTCCTCCCCTGCCTTCAAAATGGCGCGACCCAAAGGGTGCTCCGAGCCGAGCTCAGCGCTGGCTGCAAGGCGCAGGATCTCATCGGAAGAGTAGTTATCCAGAGGGAGAATGTCGGTCACTTCCGGTTCACCACGGGTAAGGGTGCCGGTCTTGTCGAAGACAACAATATTCAGACGTCCGGCTCGCTCCAGGATTTCACTGTTATTGAAGAG
>JANNRW010000390.1:0-6364 GCA_031401815.1 Geobacteraceae bacterium
GGGTCTGCGACATAAAAATGTGATTTCTTGACGCCACTCTTTTTTTGCCCTATTATCTTGTTGACTGCAAGCAACAAGATAATAGGGGGTGGTTATGAGTGAGACATTTTCGAGCTTGGAAAAGAAGAGGGAACAACTCTATAGACAGTTGCAAGAGACAGGTGATTTCAGGCGCGGAACAATATCAGTCGTATTTAGCAAGTGTGGTAAGAAAAACTGTGCCTGTGCGAAGGAAGGACACCCCGGACATGGTCCCCGGTATTTATGGAATGCTACAATTGGTGGTAAGAGTTATGCGAAGAATTTAAAGCTTGGCCTCGAGATGGCCAAGTATCAGGACGAAACATCAGCGTACAAGAATTTTTTGATGCTTTGTGAACAGATAATTACGATAAACGAACAAATCTGCGAAAGGCGTCCGATCCAGGTGGTAGAAGATGAGGACGAGCTTGCTGAACTCAAAAAAAAATTGCAGCAGATGTTCATGGTGAAGTTGAAAAAGAAATAGGCCGTATCGTAGATCATTACGTTAAAGAGAGAGCCACGAGCGGGCGCTTCGATCTGGAATCTTTTGAAATGAGCATCCGCTCCAGTATGCACGCTATCGGTGCGAACATGCTTGAAACACTTTTGAATGCCGATGGCGGTGGTTACCGCGGTATCACAATCCCTCTTGATGAAGGTCATACCGCTCGGTTTGTGGACTATCGGGAGAAGAAATTACTCACCGTGCTGGGCAAAGTAAGAGTCAACCGTGCGTATTATCACGACAAAGAATGCCACTGTGGTTTCTGTCCCAAAGATGTGGCACTCGATATCGTTGCAACGAGTTACAGTCCAGGCGTACGGCGTTTGATGAGTAAAGTCGGCGCTATGCGCCCCTTTGATCTTGGTCATCAGGATTTGTATGAACTTGCAAACATTCGCGTCAATGCCAAGGAGGTAGAGCGTGTGTCGGAGATGGTCGGTGGTCAGGTAGAGGCATTCCATTGTGATCAGGCTGAAGCTGCTTTGTCTTCCAAAGTGATTTCGATCAAGGCAGTTCCCCGGCTGTATGTAAGTATGGATGGTACCGGAGTACCTGTGGTAAAACGAGAAACGGCTGATAGACGCGGCAAAGATGGTGGCCAGGCAAAAACCAGAGAGGCAAAGCTTGGCTGCATCTTTACCCAGACTACTATTGATAAGGAAGGGAGACCGATACGCGATGAACAATCTACCAGTTATATCGGAGCAATAGAAACGGCAGATGAATTTGCGTCGCGTCTTTACAAAGAGGCGAAGCGGCGTGGTATAGACAGAGCTGCTGAGGTTTGTGTCATTGGTGATGGCGCTCTTTGGATCTGGAATATCGCGAATGAACAATTTCATGGTGCCTGCCAGATTGTGGATTTGTACCATGCTCGTGAACATTACTGGGCTGTCGCCAAGGCATGCTTCAAAAACAAAGAGGAACAGAATCAATGGGCGGAAGAGCGACGTCTGGAACTCAATAACGGCGATGTGGAAAGGGTGATAAAGGCGATAGAAGCTTTATCCGTTCTACCGGGATACGACAGGGAGCAATGCGAAAGGGAGATAGGCTACTTCGAAAAAAACAAGGAGCGTATGAGATACGCTGAGTTCAAAAAACGTGGATTGTTTGTTGGTTCCGGGGTAATGGAAGCAGGATGCCGGACCGTAGTCGGTCAGAGATTGAAGCAATCAGGTATGCACTGGAGTGTCAGCGGTGCCAATAACATTATCGCTTTGAGATGCAGTCAGCTGAGTAACCGCTGGGAAGACTTCTGGGAGTATCGGGCGGCGGCTTGAAAATGGCTAACATAAATTTGTCGCACACCCAACAGAAATATATCGCTTGTAATAATTTTTCTGAAGTGCTAGTTTTTAAACCTTACAGCAATTAAATAGACGTGGCGCAAGCCGGTATTTATAGGAGGATTGAAACAATGAGAGAGGGAATACATCCAAAATATGTTGATGTCACAGTCAGATGTCTCTGCGGCAACACCTTTGAAACACGTTCGACCAAACCAGAGATCAACACAGAGATCTGCTCTGCCTGCCATCCGTTCTTTACCGGCAAGCAGAAATTGATCGACACTGCAGGACGTGTTGAAAGATTCAAGAGACGTTACGGCATGTAACTGCTTATCCGGCCATTTTTCAAGGGGGGATTTTGTCTGCTGACAAAATCCCCTTCTTGCATTTTATCCCGAAGGAAACAGCTATTTGATGAAAGTCACCCTTCTCCAGCACACCCCTGATCCGGAACGAACTGTTGCCCTGGCTGCCCGTCTCTGCTACTCTTCCGCTTCTATCGGCGAACTGCACGAAAAACTCTCTGAAGCAGATGTTACCGAGTTTCTTGAAAAGATAATCTCGCTTGGGCATCACTCTGTAATCGAACACATCTCCTTTACTTTTGGTATTGACGGAATATCTCGTGCCTGCTCCCATCAACTTGTCAGACACCGGCTGGCATCCTACTCCCAGCAGTCCCAGCGTTATGTAATCTTTAAAGACACCGATTTCCCGATAATTATTCCTGAAAGCATCCGCTGCTCCGAATCAAGAATGGCAGCTTTTACCCGCGCCATGGAAGCTTCCGCTGAAGCGTACAGAGAGCTTGTCTATGACGGTGTTCCTGCTGAGGATGCCCGCTTTGTCCTCCCTAATGCAGCTGAAACCAGAATCATTGTTACCATGAACGGTCGTGAACTGCTTCACTTCTTTGAACTTCGCTGTTGCGAACGTGCTCAATGGGAGATCCGTGCAATGGCTGTCGAGATGTTGAAACTGATAAAGCCACTTGCACCAACCATCTTCGCAAGCGCCGGCCCCGGCTGTGTTTCAGCCCCATGTCCGGAGGGGCAGTTCTGCTGCGGCAAGGCAGCCGAAGTCAGGGATTTCTTCAAGAACATAGGATAAATCTAACCTACGGAACCCACCACAGAGGCGCGGAGACACAGAGAAAATCTGAGAAAGTCGAAACCCTTTTTGTTGGGGTAAATCTTAAATCTGAGAAAGTCGAAACCCTTTTGTTGGGTAGAATCTTTAAACATGTTTTTTTGTTTTAACCATAATGTTTTTAAAGAGTTACTCAGACTTTCTCCGCGACTCCGTGTCTCCGTGGTGGATTTTTGTTTGTCTGAATAAAAAGGAATATATGGAAAAGATAAATGTCGGCGGGCAGGCTGTTATCGAAGGGGTAATGATGCGTGCGCCGCGAGCCATGGCCATTGCAGTCAGAAGACCAAACGGTGAAATAGTTGTAAAAAAAGAGGAGATGATCCCTCTTTCCGAACGCTTTCCTCTGGTCAAGCTCCCGATCATCAGAGGTGCGGTAGCGCTCTTTCACTCTCTCATCATGGGGGTCAGCGCCCTGAATTTCTCAGCCAATGAAGCTCTGGAAGAAGAGGAGGGGGAAGAGAAAAAAGAGCTTTCAACCTGGGCCATGGCCGGTACGATGATATTTGCCTTTGGCTTCGGTATTCTGCTCTTTTTCATCATGCCGCTCTATATGACCAAGCTGATGGTGCCGGTCATTGGCGACTCCAATATTGTATTCAATCTGGTTGATGGTGTTATAAGGGTAATTGTCTTTCTTCTCTATATCTGGATCATCTCCCGAATGAAAGATATTCAGCGCGTCTTTCAGTATCATGGCGCAGAACACAAGTCGATTTTTGCATTCGAGGCAGGCGAAGAGCTGACCGTCGAGAATGTCCGCAAGTACAGCTGCCTTCATCCACGCTGCGGCACCAGTTTCCTGTTGATCGTCATGGTAGTGAGTATCGTCATCTTCTCACTGATCCCGAAACTCTGGCCTTTTTACATGAAAGCAGGTGCAAGGGTTCTCTTTCTGCCGCTCATCGCCGGAGTCTCCTACGAGTTTCTCAAATGGAGCGCAAGAAACGATAAATCCGCACTGGTCAAGATGATCATCACTCCGGGTCTGGCTCTACAGCGCCTGACCACCAGAGAGCCTGACGATAGCCAGATAGAGGTCGCGATCCGCTCCCTGGAGGAAGCTCTGGCAGTTAATGCCGGTTATCGGGATGACCGGCTGGTTATCTAGTTTCCCCCAGGGGTTAAACTACCAAGTTTGAGTAACAGAATCGGGCGTAACCGCCAATGTGGCGCGCAACCAGTCAAACTTTGACTTCAGCTGGTCAAAATCCGGCCCGGACGTTATGAACTCTGCCTTGCCTTTGATCAGAAAACCGGCGCCAGGGCCATGCAACCCCTGAACCTTGCTGCTGCCCATGGTAATCAGGACTTCGGGGTTGAACGTAATGTTCGCTTCGGTCCGGTGCATGTAACCGGCAGGAATCAACAAACGGCCATCTACAGATATACGGATGTAGCTGTTCCATGTGTTGACCATATGTGGCCCATCCTGGCCAAGGGTTGCGATGGCAACTATGCCGTCCTGTTTCAGAATTTCCAGCAGTTTTTCGGGAATCATGAGTACCTCCTTGTTTTTCACTGTAGCTAATAAACTCATGTGATGCAACAACTCAACCACTCAACTGTCCGGTCGACAAAAAAGTTTGTCCGCCAAATCGTCAGGCCCGACCTGGCCGATGTGTAAACAGTATGAATTCTCACGCGGTTCAGCTCCAATGTTTACATCCGGATGGAAATGTGCTAATAAGCGCCATTATCAAAACAATCCAACAGATATTAGCTTTTGAGGAGGGTAACAATGATCAAGCAATTTGGGCAAACTTTCAGAAACACTCTTGCAGTTGCAATGCTCTTTGCCGTGATTTCCCTGGCAGGGGTAGCTCAGGCTACTGAAGGTGGTGGTGGAGCATATCCCAACGGTGCCGAGGATTTCATGGCCGGAGCAGTCCCCCCTCCTGGCAATTATTTCATCAACTACTTCAACTACTACTCGGCTGACAAATTCAAAGGTAACAACGGCCCACCAAATTTGAACCTGAAGGTTTCGGCTGATGTCCTCAGATTCATCAAAGTGACGGACACAAAAATCCTTGGTGGTTTTTGGGGAATGCACATGTTTATCCCGCTTGTTCAGCAGGATGTAAAAGTTGTTCCTGTAGTGGACGAAAGCAGAAGAAGTTTGGGAGACATCATTATTGATCCGTTCATCCTCTCCTGGCACGGTGCCAACTGGCATGCAGCTACCGGCGTGGACATCTTCCTGCCGACCGGAAATTACATGAAAAGTCATAATGTCAATATTGGCAGGAACTACTGGACTGTCGAACCTATTGCAGCCCTCACTCTCCTTCCGGGTGCAGGGTTCGACATCTCTGCCAAGCTGATGTACGACATCAACACGAAGAACAAGGACTCCAACTACCTCTCCGGTCAGGAACTTCATGCCGATTTTGCCGTCGGCAAGAAGGTTGATGCCTTCACTGCCGGTCTTGCCGGTTACTTATACAAGCAGATAACCGATGATGAGGCAAACGGTGTAAAGGTGAACGGCAACAAGGGTCAGGTCGTTGCTTTTGGCCCTGCGCTCAAGTACGACTATAAAAACATGAGTTTGACCCTTAAATACATGTTCGAGACAGAGGTTAAAAACCGTCCTTCAGGTGATAACTTCTGGTTCAAGTTTCTCTACGCTTTTTAGGACAGTCCGAGCTTATAAGCTGTGAAAGCCTCCGTTGGCGTTGCCGACGGGGGCTTTTCAGTTGATTCACTTCATCTTCACCCGCTCTCTGCCTGATACTTTCCCCTTGACTTTTCCTCGGGCGTACTTAAGAATTTATAAGTGCCTATTTTATAAAATATTCTGTATTATAATCACTGGCTATATGTTGATCTTAAAATGAACTAAACTATTCAAAGGAGACATGCCCGATGAAAAGATACTTTACTGGTGTCACACTGCTGCTCCTCGCATTTACAGCTCAGGCTATGGCAGCCGCTGCTCCAGCGGTAAAGCCAAAGGTTCAAGCCCCTGCACCGGCAAAAACAACTACTGCGGCTCCAAGCAAGTTCAAAACCGACCCGATTACCGGCATGGAACTTGTTCTGGTCAAGGGCGGGTGCTACAACATGGGGACTCTAAACGGTGACACTAACGAACAGTATGTACGTAATGTCTGCGTCAGCGATTTCTACATGGGGAAATATGAAGTGACACAGGGGCAGTGGGAAAAGGTAACAGGGAATAATCCCAGTTTTTTCAGGCAGTGCGGCTTGAACTGTCCAGTAGAGGCGGTCTCCTGGAACAGTGCGCAGGAGTTTATCCTCAAGCTGAATGCAACCAGCAACAGCAAGTTTCGCCTCCCCACAGAGGCAGAGTGGGAGTATGCTGCCAAAAGCGGGGGCCAGGTTCAGAAATATGCAGGAACCAACGCAGATGCAAGACTTGATGAGT
>JANNRW010000391.1:0-18350 GCA_031401815.1 Geobacteraceae bacterium
AAAAGTCCCCTCCCCCCTGGCGGGGGAGGGTTAGGGTGGGGGGGGGGAGATGCCATGTTATCAGCATGTTGCAACTTCACCCACCCCCTGACCCCCTCCCGTCAAGGGAGGGGGGACATTTTCAGATTGTAACTTAAGTGAAGTAGATAACCACTTTCCGGAGTTATTCAAAAAGCGCATCAACAAACTGTTCAGGATCGAAATCCCTGAGATCTTCAACCGACTCTCCAACACCGATAAAGCGGAGCGGAATTTTCAGCTCGTTACAGAGAGCAACCACTATCCCCCCCTTGGCAGTGCCGTCAAGCTTCGTAAGGGCTATGCCGCTTACTGCCGCTGTTTCCCTGAAAAGCCTTGCCTGTGAAATTGCATTCTGTCCGGTTGCAGCATCCAGTACCAGAAGTGTTTCGTGAGGAGCTCCAGGAATCTCGCGGGAGAGTATCCGTCTGATCTTCTTCAGCTCTTCCATGAGATTGACTTTTGTATGAAGGCGTCCGGCAGTGTCAACAATCAGCAGGTCAACATTGCGGGCAACAGCTGCCCGGCATGCGTCAAACACTACTGCAGAGGGATCGCCCCCCTCCTTGTGCCGGATAAGATCCACCCCTGTACGCTCCCCCCAGACGGCAAGCTGCTGTACAGCCGCAGCCCGGAAGGTGTCACCTGCGGCAAGCAGAACCTTTTTCCCTTGCTGGCTGTATCTGGATGCGAGCTTCCCGATGGTTGTTGTCTTGCCGACGCCGTTTACACCAATTACCAGTATTACGCAGGGGGAGTGTCCTTCAATATCGAACGGAGCAGCGAAGCTGGTCAACCTTGCCAGAATATCAGCCTTGAGAGCCTTGCGCAGTGCTGCACCATCTTTCAGCTCATCCCTCTGCATTCTGTTTTCCAGGCCGCGAATCAGCTCTACTGTTGTGGCAACACCAATATCTGCAGAGATCAGGATCTCTTCCAGCTCTTCAAGTGTATCAGCATCAATCTCCTTTTTCCCCAGAAGGAGGCGATCTATTCGACCGACAAGGCTTGTCGAGGTTTTACTCAGACCTTTTTTAAGCCGCTCCAGAAAGCCGCTGGCAGGTTTTTCCTGTAACCTGGGGGGTGTATCTGCAACAGGATCAGAAGCTGAAATCTCCTCTGTCCTGGTAGCGGCCTGCTCTGCCTCTGACGGGATTCCAGCTATTTTATCAATCAGAGTGCCGAAAAATCCCTTTTTCTCCGCCATCTAGTAGATCTCCTTGTACATCCGCTCTATAGCGCTGTTGAACTGTTTGATTGCAATTGCGACTATGGCGTTTTTATCGACTGTCATTACCAGCAGATAGTCCGGACCTATCGGGCCGATCAGAAAGTGCTGCTTCTCGGTAGAGATGACAGCATGTTTCATCTCACCGACTGAAAGCTTCTGATGAAGCGCCTTCATGGTATTCAAAAGGATGCTGTTGTGGGCACCGATAACTTTGATATCGTAGATATCATAAGTGCTGCACTGTTCGACAGCTTCACCCTCCCAGTCAGCCAGAATCGCACCGGTAACAGTGCGGGAGGAGTCCATCAACTCCTTGAGAATTGTCTTGAATGGCATGCATCTACTCCAAAAACTGTTGAAATGTTGATAACGACTCAGTAGTCAGGAGTCAGTAGTCAGGAGTCAGTATGATTCATATTGCTGAAGCATAAATGGAGATTCAGATTGGCTATCGTCAGCAATTTAACACTTTGAGAGAATCTGTTGCTGGTTTTCTACTGAAACCTGACCCCTGAATCCTGACTACTGTTTTACTGTAATTTCACCGAAACCAGCTTCGAAACCCCTGGTTCCTCCATTGTTACTCCATACAAGGTGTCTGCGACTGCCATGGTAGTTTTGCTGTGAGTGATAAGAATAAACTGGGAAAATGCTGACATCTCCCTGACCATTTCATTGAATCTGCCGATGTTGGCATCATCCAGAGGCGCATCCACTTCATCCAGAAGGCAGAAAGGAGAAGGTTTGATAAGGAATATCGAGAAGATCAGGGCAACTGCTGTCAAGGCTTTTTCACCACCCGAAAGCAGGGAGACATTTTGCAGTTTCTTGCCTGGCGGCTGTACTATTATATCAAGTCCTGACTCCAGCATGTCATCTTCGTTGGTGAGTTTCAGCTCTGCCCGTCCGCCGCAGAAAAGACGCGGGAATACTTCCCTGAACTTGTTGTTGACAAGTTCGAAGGTCTCCGCAAACCGTTTTCTGGTTGTCCTGTTTATTCTCTGAATCGCCTGCTGGAGAGAGTGGAGTGACTCTTCGAGATCCCGCTTCTGAGCCGAAAGGAAGTTAAAACGCTCTTCCAGCTCCTTATATTCGTCAATGGCAGTAAGATTGACCTCTCCCATTTCATCAACCTGTTTTTGCAGCTCTGAATAGCGCTTCCGGAGGGTCTCGTCTTCATCTTCGAATTCACTTGAAGGGGGGGGTGCAAGCTCTGAAATTTCAAGCCGATACTTGTTCCGGAGATTCTCCTGGATCTGATTTTTTTCCATGACTTCAGCAGACAGCCTGAGTGTTGTATCGGCAACCTGTCGGTGGAGCTCATCCGCAACTGAACGGAGCTCCCTGCTGGCAGCCTCTTCCTCTCTTAATACTTTTGCCCTGTTTTCATACTCTCCCCTGCACGCTGCAACTTTTGTTTCAGCTGCCGCATGCAGCTCAAGGAGCCGGAGGATATCCCTGCCTGTTTCAGTCTCGGCAGTTCGCAGTGAAGAGAGAGATACTTCGCACTCTGCAAGATCACTCTTGCTCCTTAAAAGTCTGTTTGTCAGGCTGTCCTGAATTTCGATGATTCTTGCAATGGCATTTGCCGTAGCCTCTCTTTTTTCATGGAGAGCTGCTCCCCTGACTTTCATTGCAGTCAACCCTTCACGAGCCCGATCAATAGCCTCGCGTTGGCTTGTCAGGCCTAGTTGCTGGGTGGAAAGCTCCTGTTCTGCTGCACCCTTTTGCTCCATTATGGCTTTCAGCCTTGCCTGTAGTCGGTTGGTTTCATCTTCCAGCAAGGTCTTCTCTTCAACAAGCTGTTCATCTTCCAGCAGCTTTATCGCCAGGCGCTCTTCAAGCCTCTGGTTCTCCTCCAATGCCCGATGGAGATCCTTGTCCAGAGCGAGTATGGTCATCTCCCCCTGGTGCTGGGAGCTTCTGAGCTGGCGGATACGCTCCTGAAGATCGCTGAGAGCCGTACGTGCGCTCCTGAGCTCCTGTTCAAGGAGAGTGAGGCGACTGGCTTCGGCAACCTCGCTTGCAGCAAGTTCCCTTAGCTCTCGCTTCTTGTGGATCAACCCCTGCCGGAGAGGCTCACGCGAGCCTCCGTCAACAAAGCCGTCACTGGAGGCGATATCCCCCTGGAGGGTTACAAATGTCAACCCCGGGTTCCTGGAGGAGAGCTTGATTGCTGTTGGCAGATCAGCAACAAGCATCGTATTTGCAAATAACGGCTGAAGAAGATCGCGGCAGTTATCTGCCAGCTT
Source organism: Geobacteraceae bacterium (assembly GCA_031401815.1). Lineage (GTDB taxonomy): Bacteria > Desulfobacterota > Desulfuromonadia > Geobacterales > DSM-12255 > JANNRW01. Next base: position 3,502 of record JANNRW010000391.1, read on the forward strand.
TATCTCTCCGAGCAGCGGTTTTGCACCTACAGGTACTTCAGGTAGAGTCCTGTTCGGGGCTCCCGGGATTAAAAAGCTGCACCGTCCGCTGTTGCCGCTTTTAAGATGGTCAACAGCCGCAACTATGTCATCGCCGGTTGCAGCGACAACAGCCTGTAACCTCTCCCCCAGGACTGCTTCAATTGCGGCCTCATAAAGCTCTTCAGTTTCAATCAGATTGGCGATTACGTCATTGAATCTCGGCTTGAAATGCTTCTCAAGCATCAAGGTTCTGACCCCCTGACCGTAACCGGCAAACTGTGCTTCCAGCTCCTGCAGGGAGTGCAGCCTTGAGGCCAGACGGGTATAGTCGTCGCGGCATTTCTGAAAAACAGCTTCATCACGCAGCAGGGAATTTTTTGACTCTGTTTCAGCTGACAACATATCAGCCAGGGATTTTGCAAGTTTCTCACGATCAATACGCTCGTCTGCGAGACGCTGCTTCAGCTCTTCAGCGCGCTCTCCGGAACCTGCAAGACTCTTTTTCAACAGCTGCTCATCAGCGCGGCTTCGTTCAAATCTGCCCGCTAGCGATTCCAGGCGTTTCATGGCTGTCTGATGCTGATTGGCAAGCTGATTCTGCTCAGTCAGCAGGCTGAAAAGAGTCCGGCGGTTCTCTTCGAGAGTTGCTGATGCCCCCCTCTCGGCTGATGTCAGGATCTCCAGTTCCAGTTCGAGCTTCTCCAGCAGATGATCATCACCACTTGATTCCAGATGATATTCATGACTTCGACTCTCCAGAAGGGATTTTTCTACGGCTGTCTGTTCCTGCTGTCTTTCCAGGTGGGCAACTTCTTCATTGAAGCGGACTAGCTGCTGCTCAAAAGAGAGGAGCTCCCTTTTCTGGAACTCAAGCCTGTTTTCACCGGACTGGAGCTCGCTTTTGCGTTGCAGCAGATCTTCCTGTACCATACCAAGCCGTTTTTCTTCAACAAGAAGCTGGATACGATGCTCTTCAACACGAGCGAATCTCTGTTCAAGATCTATGTTTAAAGCTGCTTCACGAGCACTCAATGTTTCAAGTTCAGCTTCAAGTTTTCCACATTTTTCAGAGAGTGTGGCATAACGTTTTGCGGCAAAGGACAGCTCAATCTTCTTCAGCTCCTCGCGCAAGGTTTTGAAGCGCTCGGCTTTTCTGGCCTGACGATGAAGTGAGTTCAACTGCCTCTGGATTTCAGCGACTATATCATTTATCCGGAGAAGGTTTTGCCGCGTAGACTCTATCTTTTTCAGGGCCAGCTGGCGTCGGGACTTGTATTTGGTAACCCCGGCTGCCTCTTCGATCAAAAAACGGCGCTCTTCCGGTTTAGCCATCAAAATCATGCCGATTCGCCCCTGCTCAATGATCGAATAGGCACGGGTACCGACTCCGGTATCCATGAACAGTTCAGTAATGTCGAGGAGGCGGCATTGAGTCCTGTTGAGGAGGTATTCGCTTTCGCCGTCGCGATAAAGTCGGCGGGTAACCTGGATTTCCGAGAAGTTCAGGTATTTTGCAGGGATGCGACCGTCTTCAGTGGAGAAGATCAGGGATACCTCTGCCATGCCGAGTGGTTTACGCGATTCGCTGCCGCCAAAGATCACATCTTCCATCTGCTTGCCGCGCAGATTTTTTGCTGACTGCTCCCCCATGACCCAGCGGATGGCATCAACAACATTCGATTTGCCACAGCCATTGGGGCCGACAACAGCCGTAACCCCTGCGGGAAAGTCAAAAGTTGCCTTTTCGACGAAAGATTTGAAGCCTGATATTTCTAACCGCTTGATTTTCATGGAGTATGCTGAGTCTGTTCCTTCAGGTAAGTTATCGCATCGTAGCGAATTGAACTCTGCCGGTCAATCAGAAAAGCAGAAGGGTTGATCATGCTTGTACTCTGCCAGGAAAAAAATATATTCTTGCTATACCGCCATAACTTTTTATGGTATTTTGTCCGTAACAAACGAGATAAGGAGGCTGGCACTAGCCTCCTAAGGAGTGCATGATGAGCGTCAAGGCAACCTTTGTACTGGATGACACGGTTTTGCAGCAGGCAAGAGAGTGCATCAAGGAGAACGGATTCAAATCGCTTAGTGCTTTTGTTGAGCGGGCGATCCGGGATGAACTGGATAAACTGCGTCAGGAAAAGATCAGAGCAGCTGTTAAAAGTGCGGCTTCGGATCCACTTTTCATGGCTGATCTGATGGAAATTCAGAGCGATTTTGCTCATGCGGATTTAGAAGGAGAGGCATTATGAGCTTCAAGTGGGGACTGTTTCTGGCTGATTTGAACCCGGTAATCGGTTCGGAGCAGCAGGGGAAGCGTCCGGTTCTGGTGATAAGTGATGAAACTTTCAATAGTGTCATGCCGGTGGTGACCATCCTGCCTGTTACTTCGCTGAAAAAAGGGAGACGGGTTTACCCGAATGAGGCGCTTGTCAAGAGAGGGTCTGGCGGCCTTGATGCTGATTCCATAATTCTTGCACATCAGATAAGAACCATTTCCAAGCAGCGTCTGCAGATTCAACTGGGGGAGCTTGCCGAGCTCAAAGTACAGGCCGCTGTAAATGATGCTATGAGAGTTCATCTAAATTTATGATTTCAGCACCAAAATCAGTGCTTATTGACAGCTATTGATAATAACCTATTCTGGTTATGCACCTCGCTCAAGTTAAGCCATGTTAAGCAGCAAAACATCCCCTCCCCCTTGGCGGGGGAGGGTTAGGGTGGGGGGGACGATGCCATGATATCAGCCGGTTGCAACTTCACCCACCCCCTAACCCCCTCCCGTCAAGGGAGGGGGGACTTTTTTCAGATCTTAACTTGAGTGAAGTAGATAACCGCATAACCTATTATTTGCTTGATATGACCTAAATCATGACCTAAAATAAATACCAGATTTATTTAAAGGAGATTGTCATGCAACGTATTCATGCCCGTTCTTCGGTCAGTATAAGTGATCTGAAAAAAAATCCGACCGGTGTGATAACCCAATCTCACGGCGAGCCGGTAGCGATTCTCAACCATAACCGCCCCACAGCCTACCTTATTCCGGCGGCTGCCTATGAACTTTTGATGGAGCGGATTGATGATCTTGATCTTGTTCAGCTTGTCAGAGAGCGACAGCAGGAAACATCTTTTCTGGTAAATATTGATGATTTATGAACTTGAATTCAAGGAATCGGCCTTCAAGGAGTGGGGCAAGCTGGATAACAGCATAAAGGTCTTGTTCAAGAAACGACTGGCTGAACGACTTGCAGCGCCACGGGTGGAGTCAGCCCGGTTGTCCGGACTCCCTGATTGCTACAAGATTAAACTGCGTGATGTCGGCTACCGCCTGGTCTACCAGGTATTTGATGGCCGATTGGTCGTTGTGGTGATTGCTGTTGGGAAACGTGAAAAAGATATAGTGTATAATACGACAAAAGATCGGCTTGGATAAACTGTTGCCATAGAGATCCGTAAACACCCTCAACGGAGTCTGACATCATGTCACTCATGACAGAGCTTTACCCTTTCATCATTTACACTGTTTTTACTCTCCTGATTATCGGTGTTCTCCTTGTCGCAGCCTGGTGGCTGGGTGCCCGGACGACCTCCCCCAACAAGGAGCTACCCTACGAGTCCGGCATCATCCCCAGCGGCTCTGCCCGTCTGGCGCAGCAGGTTCCTTTCTATCTGATAGCCATCTTCTTTATTGTTTTTGACGTCGAGACTGCCTTTATCTTCACCTGGGCAGTTGCCTGGGATCGTCTCGGCATGGCCGGTCTGCTGCATATCACCTTTTTCATTGTAGCGCTCCTTATTGGGCTGGCCTGGATATGGATCAAGGGGGGGCTGGAGTGGGGGCCATCGCAAGAGAGGGATGCGACTTTTACGCAAGCTCGGCGTAAGTCTTCGTGATTGATGAATTCGCAAATTCTCAAAAAAAGTCCCCTCCCCCTTGGCGGGGGAGGGTCAGGGTGGGGGGGAAGGTGCCATGATATCTGTCGGTTGCAACTTCACCCACCCCCTGACCCCCTCCCGTCAAGGGAGGGGGGACTATTACTTAAGATTGTAACTTGAGTGAAGTAGATAACCACGTGGAGAAATAATGGTCGATAATGACAGGGTGGAAACACCTGACAACATAATCCTCATCAGCCTGGACGACGCCATTAACTGGGGTCGCGCCAACTCTCTCTGGCCGATGTTCTTCGGGCTCTCCTGCTGTTTTGTCGAGATGATGACCTCCTTTACCTCCCGCCATGATGTCTCCCGCTTTGGCGCAGAGGTGCTGCGCGGTACTCCCCGAGAGGCGGATCTGATGGTGATTGCAGGTACGGTCTTCAAGAAGATGGCTCCTTCCATACTTCGCCTTTACGAGCAGATGGCTGAACCCCGCTGGGTCATGGCCATGGGGAGCTGTGCCAACTCGGGCGGCATGTATGATGTCTACAGCGTGGTACAGGGGGTCAACCAGATCCTGCCTGTGGATGTCTACATTCCCGGCTGTCCACCACGACCCGAGGCGTTCATGCAGGGGCTGATGCTCTTGCAGGAGAAGATCAGAACCAATGAACGCCCTGCCCGGCCTGTGCTGCATCTTCAGGGTGGTACGCAGGGGACGGTCAGTCCGGTGCTGGTGGACGGGGTGAGCAAGTCCCGTGACCCTCGCGGCCCCGGGATGGCCGGAGTTCCGCTTCGGGGTGTCTCTGTCGGTCATCCGAAAGCCTTGCTCCCTCGGGCGGATGAAATCTGGCGGCCTCCAGCAGAAAAGCACGACTATCCTGACTTCGGTCTTCCGGCAGAGCTTGAGATGGTCTTTGGCTCATCAGTCCAACAGGACGACAGCGCTACTGATATGCTTACCTACCGGCTGGCTCCGGAGCTGGTTCCTGAAGTATTGAGGCATCTCGAAAGCCGCAGCATCGCCCCGTTCAGACGCCTGGAGGATATCGCCTGTCTGGATGAATCCTGCCGGAAAGAGCGGGCGAAGTATAAAGAGTTTACACTCAACTACCACCTGCTAAACTTCGACATCCCCGGCCATATCAGGCTGAAAACGGAACTTGCAGGAAGTTATCCCGAGCTGCCGAGTGTAACCGGAGTATTTCCGGCTGCCAACTGGTACGAGCGGGAAGTTTTTGACATGTACGGCATACGTTTCAATGGACATCCGAACCTGCGGCGGATTCTCATGCCACACGACTGGGAAGGGCACCCCTTAAGGAAGGAGCACCCCTTCCGCGCTACTGAAATGCCCCCCTATACCATCGAGGATGCCCGCAGCCATGAAGCGCTCCCTGCCAGCGACTTCTTTGACCGGGTCTCTGATGACACCCTGATTCTGAATCTTGGCCCCCAGCACCCTGGGACGCACGGAATTATCCGCTGTATTCTGAAGCTGAATGGCGAAGAGATTGAAGATATTGATCTGGATATCGGCTACCACCACCGGGGTGCGGAGAAGATTGCCGAGCGCCAGAACTGGCACCAGTTCATCCCCTACACCGACCGGATCGACTACCTCTCCGGGGTGCAGAATAATCTGGCTTATGTCAATTCAGTAGAAAGGCTCTGCAACATCACCATTCCTGACCGTGCCATAGTCATCAGGGTCATGCTGGCAGAGCTGTTCCGTATCGCCAATCATCTGGTCTGGCTGGGGACTTTTGCCGCTGATCTCGGTGCCATGACGCCGGTCTTCTACACATTTACGGATCGGGAGCGAATTTTCGATATTGTGGAGATGATAACCGGCGGCAGGATGCATCCGGCCTGGTTCAGGATCGGTGGTGTGGCAGAAGATCTTCCGGAGGGGTGGGACAGACCTGTACGGGAGCTGCTGGCATGGTTGCCGCCTCGTCTGAAAGAGTATCATGCCCTCCTTGACAAAAACCCGCTCTTTCTGGGGCGAGTCAAAGGGGTGGGGGCGATCTCAAAAGAGGATGCCATGATTTGGGGGCTTTCAGGCCCAAACCTTCGCGCCTGCGGGGTTGACTGGGATCTGCGCCGTAAAATCCCTTACTGCGGGTATGACCGTTTTGATTTTGATATACCGACAGCAGAAGGGGGTGACTGCCTGGCGCGCTACCAGGTCAGGATGGAGGAGATGAACCAGTCTCTCCGGATCGTCACCCAATGCCTGCATAATATGCCTGAAGGGCGATGGATAACGGATGACTACCGATATGTTCTGCCTCAAAAAAAGGATACGCTGCAGGATATCGAATCGCTGATACATCACTTTGTCAACACGACTCGCGGCATGTCGCCACCAAGAGGGGAAAACTACAGCGCCATTGAGGCTCCCAAGGGGGAGAACGGCTATTTCGTAGTCTCTGACGGGCTGGGGATCCCGTACCGGGTCAGGATCAAAACTCCAAGTTTCCCGCATATGCAGGCATTGCCGGTCATGAGCAGAGGGTGGCTCCTGGCGGATTTTCTGGCGATTCTGGGGTCGGTTGATTTTGTGCTGGCTGATCTGGACAGGTGAAATCAATTAATCAAGGATAAAAATGACTTCAGAAACTCTCTACCTCATCGACGGCTCCTCCTATATCTACCGGGCCTACTATGCCATTCGCCACCTCTCTTCTCCGAGCGGTTTCCCTACCAATGCGCTTTACGGCTTTACCCAGATGCTTCTGAAAGTTCTTAAAGATCGCCGTCCGGATCATGTAGCGGTTATTTTCGACGCCGGGCGGGTGACCTTTCGAAATGAAATATACCCTGACTACAAGGCGAACCGTGCAACAATGCCTGATGATCTGCGTCCGCAGCTGGAGCCGATCAAGGAGATGGTGCGGGCGTTCAATATTCCTGCGCTTGAGCTCGTCGGTTTCGAGGCTGATGACATTATCGGAACGATTGCCAGGGATTGCCGGGAGCAGGGGATGCAGGTGGTTGTGGTGACCGGCGACAAGGATCTGATGCAGATAGTATGCGACGGAGTACGGCTGCTGGATACCATGAAGGAGAAGGAGAGCGGTCTGCCGGAGGTGCTGGAGCGGTTTGGGGTCGAGCCGGGAAGGGTGGTGGATATCCTTGGGCTGGCCGGCGACAGCTCGGACAATATCCCCGGAGTTCCTGGAATAGGAGAAAAAACCGCCATAAAACTGATTCAGGAGTTTGGCTCTCTGGATGCCCTGCTCGAGCGGGCTGGCGAGGTAAAAGGGAAGACCGGCGAGCGGTTGCAGGAGTTTAGTGATCAGGCGCGGCTTTCCCGGAAGCTTGCCACTATTGATGAGCGGGTGCCACTGGCGTACAACTTTGCTGATTTTGTCTTTTCCCCTCCTGATAATAACCGTCTGGCCGAACTGTTCAAAGAGTACGGATTTACCACACTGATGAAGGAGCTGACCAGCCAGTCAACCCTGACAACTGAAGATTACCGGACGATCATTGATGAGGCAGGTTTCAAGGAGCTGCTAAAGCAGCTGGCCGCTGCCGACTCCTTTGCCATTGATCTGGAGACAACAAGTCTCAATGTCCGTGAAGCAGAGATCGTCGGCATCTCCCTCTCCTTTCGCGACCACGAAGCGTATTACATACCTGTAGGGCATATAACTCTCCGAACCGACTCTGACACCGGAGAAGGGCTCTTTGCAACTCCTCCTGCTCCCAGTGAGCTATTGCCCGATCAATTGCCTCTTGAAACAGTTTTATCCGGTCTGCGCCCCCTCCTGACCGATCCTTTAAGGCGGATAATCGGTCAGAACATCAAGTACGATTATCAGGTGCTCCGTCGTTATGATATCACCATTGCCGGGGTCTGGTGCGACAGCATGATAGCAGCCTACCTGCACAACCCTTCCCGCCAGAGCCAGGGGCTTGACTCACTTGCAGTGGAGTTGCTGGATCACAAGATGATCAGCTATTCGGACGTGGCGGGCAAGGGGAAGGAGCAGAAGGGTTTTGCCGAAGTTGATCTCAAGACAGCCAGTCGCTACTCCTGCGAAGATGCGGATGCTACATATCTGCTTCACAAACTGCTGCTCCCAAAGGTAGAAGAGGCAGGGATGGCAAGACTCTTTCATGAGCTTGAGATGCCTCTGGTAACGATTCTGGCCGAGATGGAGCTGACCGGGGTAAAGCTGGATCTGCCACTACTGGCCGGGCTCTCTGCAAGATTCGGCACTGAGCTCGCTTCTCTGGAGGAGAAGATCTGCGCACTTGCTCCGGAGCCGTTTAACATAAATTCGCCAAAACAGCTGGGGAATATACTCTTTGAGCAGATGAAGCTCCCTGTCGGGAAAAAGACCAAAACAAAGAGCGGATGGTCAACCAATGTGGACGAACTGGAGCGTCTTTCAGAGGGGGGTTACGAGATAGCATCACTTATTGTTCAGCATCGCGGTCTCTCCAAGCTTAAATCAACCTACAGTGACGCCTTGCCAAAGCTTGTTGACAGTGAGGGGAGGGTGCATACCTCCTACAATCAGGCGGTTACGAATACCGGACGGCTCTCTTCTTCCGAGCCAAATCTACAGAATATCCCGATCCGGAGTGAAGAGGGTAGATTGATCCGGCATGCCTTCATAGCTCATGACGGTCATTACCTGATCTCTGCCGACTATTCGCAGATAGAGCTTCGTGTACTGGCTCATCTCTCACAGGATAAGGTCTTCTGCGATGCCTTTGCAAGGGACGAAGACATCCATACCAGAACCGCCAGCGAGGTTTTCGGCCTCTTCCCCGAGATGGTGACAAGCGAGATGCGGCGACAGGCAAAGACCATCAACTTTGGCGTAATTTATGGGCAGAGTGCCTTCAGTCTCGCAAAGCAGCTGGGGGTGGCCAGGAAGGTTGCCGAGGAGTTCATCGACAGCTACAAGGCGCGTCACAGTGGTGCCATCGCTTTTCTGGAGAGCTGCATCCGGGAGGCTGAGGCAAATGGTTATGTGACCACCATCCTGGGGCGGCGGCTTCCGATTCCTGACATCGCCAGCAGCAATTTCAATATCCGCTCCTTTGCTGAGCGAAATGCCATCAACTATCCGATTCAGGGGTCAGCCGCCGACATTATCAAACAGGCAATGGTCAATATTGCTGCCCGCCTCAAGCGCGAAGGGCTTGAAAGCCGCCTCATCATGCAGGTGCATGACGAACTGGTTTTTGAAGTTCCCGAGAAAGAACTCATGCATATGGAGCAGCTGGTTGCGCACGAAATGGAGCATGCCGTAGCCCTGAGAGTTCCGCTCAAGGTGGACTTGAGTCATGGCCGCAACTGGAGTGAGGCGCATTGAGGGGAAGGGGTATTTGCAAGTTCTCGATAGAAGCTTTCTCCATCCGTCAACTTGATCGTAGGAGTTTCAATCCCTGAAATATGTTGACACTAATTAGCCGCAGTTATAATGTGCACATGATTATTATGTACTGAGGTGCTTTATGACAAGGCGGGCGAATCTTGGATAATAAAAGCCGCATTACCGGGAAACCGGCAGTGCGGCTTTTTGCGTTTGAAGGGGGAGGGGGTCTTGAAATCGCGTCTTAATCTTAAACCAGGTCAAAAAGGGACAAAAGCTCTTGTTGAGAAGTATGGTGACGACCTCGTCTGCGTGCGCTACAGGTACGATGAGGCAACCCGCATCCGGATAAAGACAGTCGAGATCATAGTAGAGAAGAAAGAGCTGCCGCCTACAGTGCTGCGCATAAAGGACGATACTCTGGTGCCGGTACAGATTGCTTATGGTGAAACGGAACTGGGGAAAATGGCCAGAAAGACGGGTGGGAAGTGGGTAAAGGAAAAGAAGCTATGGTACATCCGATATGGAGATATCAAGGGGACTGAACTTGAAAAGCATATATTAAAGGATGCTTTGATAAAGAACAGAGCAGAGTGAAAGCATCTAACACTAGATGCTTCCCAAGACATCTTATATTAGATGCCAGTATCCAGTATAAGATACAAACTCAGATTAAATATTCCATTTGGGAAGATCTCCGGTTCACGCGCGCGGGTGAACCGCTCAATAAGATGTTGAACTAAACCGCTTCGCGGAAACTTGAAAAGCTATTAAAATCAAAGGCATAAAGGCTAAATAAAACAAAAGGCGAATACAAAATCTAAGAACCATATTGGGCAGCTTCTGCGGAGGCTGCCTTTTTTATTGCCCAATCGAGACCTCTTCTTACACTCTGATTTTCACGGCCTTATGGCCGAAAACCAAAGGAAAAGGAGAAGTAATCATGACCGATTTAAGGCGAAGGATGAAGGAAGACTTGCAGCTTGCCGGGTATTCACTCCGCACCCAGGACAGCTACATTGCCACCGTACGAGTGCTGGCGAAGTATTACAACCGCTCACCCGACCTTATCACCGAAGAGGAACTCCGCCAATTCTTCATCCACCTGATAAGTGACCTCAAGTTGTCAGGCAGCTCTGTTACTGTCTATCTGTGCGGCATCAAGTTCTTTTATGAGACCACCCTGAAACGAGACTGGAAGATCTTCGACCTGGTGAGGCCGCTGCGGAGCAAGAGACTGCCGGCAGTCCTGACGACGGATGAAGTCCTGATCATCCTGAACGAGATCAAAAGTCCGCTGTATCGCATGGCACTCACCATCATCTATGCCTGCGGCCTGCGCATCTCCGAAGCAGTCTGCCTGAAAACTACCGACATCGACGGTAGGCGCAAACTCCTGAAGGTACATGGCAAAGGGAGCAAGGATCGCTATGTTCCCCTGCCCGATTGCCCCCTTGAACTCCTGCGTTCCTATTACCAGGAGTATGGCACCAGCTCCGGCTATCTCTTCCCCCATAAAGAGTACGGTCACATAAGACCGGACACCCTACAGGTCGCCTTCAAAAAGGCGATCCGGCAAAGCAGCGTCAACAAGATTGCCTCAGTCCATACTCTGCGTCACTCCTACGCAACGCTGCTTCTGGAGAACGGCGAGGATATCCGCGTCATCAAGGATATCCTCGGCCATAGCAGCATAGTCACCACCGATATCTATACCCATGTCACCGGCAAGCTCACCACCCGGCTCCATGGCAACCTCAACAAGAGCATGAACAGATTACGGCCATGATCGAACTGGCTGAAGTCGTCAGAAAACATGGCTCGGAGTATCTGGAGAAATTCGGCGACAAGATGCCCCACAGCCACAAACGGGCTCTCTTTGCCATCACTGCCTGTCGCACGGAGGAGATGGGGGGGCATCTGAAAGAGTGCGACAATCATTGCGGTAACTTTGAGTATGCCTATCATTCCTGCAAGAACGGTAGTTGCCCCAAATGCCATGGAGCAGATACCAAAAGATGGCTGGAGAAGCGGGAAAAAGAACTGTTGCCTGTCCCTTACTTCCATCTGGTCTTTACCCTGCCAGCCTTTTTGCGGGAAGTAGTGCGCAGCAATCAGACAGCGCTCTACGCTGTTCTCTTTCAGGCAGCGATATCAGCCCTGGCCAAACTGGGGCTTGATCGCAAATATATTGGCGGCCAACTGGGGATGCTGGCCGTACTCCATACCTGGAGTCGCGCAAAGGAGTATCATCCTCACCTCCATCTCCTCGTTCCGGCTGGTGGACTTGATAAAGACGGCGTCTGGCGACCGGCTCGCAAAAAGTATCTCGTGCCGGTAAAAGCCTTATCGCCGATCTTTCGGGCAATATTTCTGAAGCTCGCCAGGAGAGCACTCCCTAAAGGAGCCTTTCCCAAAGAGGTTGGGGATCAAAAATGGGTAGTCTTCTCACGCCCGACCTTCAAGCAGACGAAAAAGGTTCTGAGATACCTGGCCAGATATGTCCACCGGGTCGCCATCACCAACAACAGCATCATTGCCATGGATAACGACCACGTCACTTTCCGATACCAGAATGCCACAACCAGAGAGTGGAAGACCATGCCCCTGTCGGCAATGGAGTTCCTGCGCCGCTTTTTGCAACATGTCCTGCCCAAAGGGTTTCATAAGGTGCGCTACTATGGTTTCTTGCACCCGACCAACAAGGTGATCCTGAAGAGGCTGCAACTGCTGCTCATGGAAAGGGATCTAAAAAGAACTAAAGAGATAGAACAGGAAATAGCAGCCAGACCCGAAACCGTGAGGGTATGCCCCTGTTGCAAAGAGGGAATTATGGTGGCGGTAGAAAGGCTGCCGAGAAAATCAAGGAGTCCGCCAGTTTAGAAGAGATTGAGTAAAATAAAAGAGTGGAAACAAGGAGCGCGGACAGAAAGAGTTTGCCGGTGTCATTCTACTTCTGCGCTTAGTGAAGGAAAAACAGATCGGATGGAAAAGGATTATGAGAACAAATGTCATTCACTGAGTTGAATTATGATCTTATCCCTGCCAAACAAGCATGATTCTGTAACTTTATCCATTGATAAGGCTTCATTTTAGCGTTATCATCCTCGCACTAAAATACAAATAACCGGATAAATATCCAAGTGTGTGCCTACGCGGCTTAGTTCAACTACAGTTTATGCGGTGGCTTCGCTGCGCTACGCACTGCATAAACTTTATTTGGTTCGACCAAGGAAGAAATGAAACGTGAAATCATAAAACCCCTTGTGGTGACTTGCATTGAATGCGGCTTTGACAACGTATTCAACCAACCATATCGCTATCACGCAGGCTTTGCTAACCAGGGTTTTCTCTACAACGAAGCGGGTGACCGGACATTGATCTGGAGCAGTTTCGATCCCGACTACACAAATATTGTCGGCGAGAATCACCCTTGGGTGCTCGGTGTAGAGGGGCGCAATAAACTGGAAGCTGTCCTCCAATCCGATCCAAATGGGGGTGGCAAATGGTTATTCACCAATCTGCCACGATGCTTGAAGTGCAAGCACCCAATTGGAGAACCGATTGGCAGAAACATTTACTACCTAGAATATGACGGTAGCATCAATCTTGATTTTTCCGGATCTGATCGCAGCAGAAGGCTAAAAGAAATAATGAAGGTCGAACCAGCGGCAACAGCGGTCTCCGCTGGTGCTCCGCCGCTGGTGCCTTGAGATGTTGAACAAGAAATTTAGAATGGAGAACCAATGACAACTATAAGACCTGGAATAAATTCACAATTATTCGTTAAAAAGCCTGGAATGGCACCTGAGCTATATTTAAAAAACTTTACTGAAGAAGAAAAATTGATAGTACGCGTGTTTTCGTTGCATTGGTATGTAACGGCAGCACGAGAAATTGAGTATTCGGCAAGAAGCTTTTACAGATATGCCCTGATTAAACCGATGCCTGTATATTCGCAGATGTTCGGTCTAGACAGGGAAATTGTACTAATTATTTCATCTTATAATGAGTTTGACATTAGAACGTTGTCTGTCTACGACAGTATACTTGAAGAAGTTGAACGATTGAGAATTGAGAAAATATGCTACGTAGTCGTAAGCAAAGATCCAAATATAACTACGAAAATATCAGCATTATTAAAGCGTGATCAAGAAGCACGCATCGCAATTCCGTTTACATTCAAAGAACTATCAATAGATACTGACAACGACTATTTGTTTAATAGATTTAAAGAATTTCTGTTCAGCAGAGATCTCTTTAGTTTTCAAGCCCCGTTAAAAAATGATCTGTATTTTTTCGGACGTACAGATTTAGTTATGGACACCATAAGCAGACACAAGTCAGGTGAAAATGCAGGTCTTTTTGGACTTAGGAAGACTGGTAAAACTTCTGTTATATATGGCATCGAACGGAATATAAGCCACGTAGATGCAGCTTCAGTAGTAATAGATTGTCAAAATCCTGCTTTTCATGGAAGAAGATGGCATGAAGCTTTGCATTTTGTGGTTCAAGAGATAGGGAATAAATATACAAATTTTAATCCAGCTCATATCCAAGAATACACACCAACTGAAGCATCAATATTTTTTGAAGCTGATATAAATAAAGCATATAGAACCCTTGGTAAAAAAACGATACTACTAATTTTTGATGAGGTCGAGAATATAACATTTAAAATTTCACCATCTACTCATTGGAGAGATGGAAATGATTTTATTCTGTTTTGGCAAAGCTTAAGAGCTGTCTTTCAGAAGCACAGCGACATTTTTACATATTTGATTGTTGGTACTAATCCGTACTCAGTGGAAACTCCAACTATTAATGGTATCGACAATCCTATTTTTAATCAGATACCCTTTCAATATATGCCTCAATTTGAAGTGCAGCAATGTAAAGAAATGGTTTCTACCATCGGCAAAATTATGGGACTTACTTTTGATGAAATTCTTTATTCGAAGTTTACAGAAGATTTTGGTGGGCATCCATTTTTAATTAGGCAAGTGTGTAGCATAATTAACACGCTTTCCACAAAAGAACGGCCAGTTAATGTATCTAAAGCTTGTTATACAAAGGCAAAGGAGGCTTTTGTAGAAAAACACATAGGGTACATGGAGATGATTATATCCGTACTCAGAGAATTCTATCTTGACGAATATTCCATGCTTGAATACCTCGCAAATGACGACAAATTGATTTTCAATGAACTTGCTACAACTTCCCCATTATATACTAATCATCTGCTCGGATATGGGATTATTGGTAAAGATGGAGATGATTACTATTTTATGATTGAAACAGCGAAAAACTATTTGTCGCAAAAAAACAAGTACAAGAAATTGTCTTTAACTATAGAAGAAAAGTGGAAAGAAATATCTGAACGTAGAAACAAGTTCGAAGTCAAACTTAGGGTTATAATAAGAAACCAGTTGCGTGCATCGATTGGCAAGGATGATGCCAAAAGCTTAGTGTTAGGTATTTTTGGAGGTGAGAGAAAGACCAGATATGCAACCTTTAACTACGAAGACTTATTTGATGCAAATAAGTCAATTATATATTTCGAAGATCTTAGGAAGCTAATAATCAAGAAGTGGGACGTGTTTC
>JANNRW010000392.1:0-38870 GCA_031401815.1 Geobacteraceae bacterium
TTTTATTTGGGGTAGTAGCTCAGTCGGTTAGAGTGCCGGCCTGTCACGCCGGAGGTCGCGGGTTCGAGCCCCGTCTGCCCCGCCATTTTCTTATCTCTTCTCCTCTTATTTATAGTCATTAACCCCCTTTCCCTTGCAAGATTAACAAGATTCCTTTATTCTACAAAAAGTGTCTTTAATTATTTTCCCGGGATTCATTCTTGAAAATAACGGTCGTAATTCCTACTTACAATGAACGGCAGAATATCGAAAGCCTGGTTAAGATAATTCTTGCCCAGGATGAGAGGATTCATGTCCTTATAGTTGACGATAACTCACCAGACGGTACCGGAGAGGTAGCCGATCATCTGGCAGCCGCAACAGAACGGGTCAAGGTTATTCATCGTACCGGCAAGCTTGGTCTTGGTTCAGCTTACAGGGAGGGGTTTCAGGTCGCCCTTGACAATGATTCAGACTATATAATTGAAATGGATGCGGATTTTTCGCACGATCCAGCCATGTTGCCGGTATTTATTGAAAACATGTCCCGGCATGATCTTGTCATAGGCTCCAGATACCTTAACGGCGTAAGTGTAGTGAACTGGCCTATACGCAGACTCATATTGAGTTACTTCGCAAGTGTCTACACCCGCATGATTACCGGATTGCATCTTTCAGACTGCACCGGTGGATTTAAATGTTTCAGCAGAAAAGTTCTGGAATCAATAGATATTGCCAGCATTAAATCCGATGGTTACTCCTTTCAGATAGAGATGAACTTCAGGTGCTTTGAAAAGGGTTTTAATATTGGAGAAATTCCGATAATTTTTGTTGACAGGCATGCCGGAACTTCAAAAATGTCAAAGCAGATAGTAAGAGAGGCAGTTTTTATGGTCTGGAAATTGAAACTGGGCTCTATCTATAGATCGTTATTCAGGAAAGGCACCAATCATGAATGAATTCTGGGCGTTGTTTTCCCAAATTGGATTATGGGGGTGGGGAATCTCTGTTGTATTTCTGATTCATTTCTCCTTCCCTGCAAATGACGTATTTGTCTCCAGAAGTGCGATAAAATGGGGCAGCCTCTCTCTTGTCTTTTTCTTCTGCTGGATTACCGGGATGCTTTCTGCCTAAAGGATTCTGTTTGAGACGATTACTGCCAATCACATTTATACTCATAACTCTTCTCTCCGGGTGCTCTCAAAAAGCGAAAGGCACACTGTTTCATAATGACCCCTCTCTTACCAAAGTATGGCCCCCCCCTCCGGAACAGTCACGCATAAAACTGATTAAGGTTTTTCGTGGAGCCGTGGAGTTTATGGCACCTAAAAGCAGATTAAGGTCGATTTTTGAGACAATTACCGGTGAAAAGGAGCAGCTTCTGGAGTTTATGGCTCCTGCCGGGATTGTTTCTGATGGAGATAGATATATCTATGTTGCAGATCCTTCAGCGCGACTGGTTCATAAATTTGATTTTCAGGAAAATGAAGTCTCCTATTTGACCCATGCCGGGACCGAGCTTTTGGCAAGCCCTGTAGGTGTTGCTCTTGACAGTGACGGAAACTGTTATGTAACCGATTCCGTAAAAGCCAAATTATATAAATACTCTTCCAGTGGAGAGTATCTGGGTTCTGTTGGTAATGGATTGGTAGAGTTTCTACGACCTGCCGGTATAGCTATCGGGAGAGATGATTTTAAATATGTAGTTGATGTGTTGGCCAATAAAGTAATTGTTTTAGATCACAGAGATAAATTTGTAATGGATTTCCCGAATCCTTCCGGTTCAGAAGCTTTGAACAGGCCGGTAAATATTGCCCTTGATAACAAAAACAATATTTACGTGACTGATGCTTTCAGTTTTTCCGTCAAGATTTTTGATAATAAAGGGAATCTTCTGAATACAATCGGCCGGATTGGAGATGGGCCAGGCTCTTTTGCTCGTCCCAAGGGGGTTGCAGTAGATAGTGATGCTCATATTTACATAATTGACGCAAATTTTGACAATTTCCAGATTTTTAATCCGGCTGGTCAACTACTTCTTTATGTAGGGAGCACCGGGAAACAACCAGGGCAATTTTTCATGCCCAACGGTATATTCGTTGACCAGGAAGACAGGGTTTATGTTACTGACTCCTACAATCAACGCATTCAGATTTTTCAATATATTAAAGAGCAGGCAACAAAATAAGATGAAAATTACAGCGACAATAATGATTTATTTTCTGTTGCTAGTAGCTACTCTTTCCGAGGGGGCCGGCAAGAAAGTATCTGAAAGGGGGAACAAGCACAACTTCTCTTTCCAGAACAGGTCTGTAAATTACAGAGCCTCCAATATTGATGATAACCTTGACTATCCCAGCTCTTCGCAGATCTGTGTTTTCTGTCATACTCCGCACAGGGCAAGCAGTGATGGCCCTCTCTGGAACAGAAGAGATACTTCGAAAACTTTCAAGCATTTCTCTTCACCTACACTTGCTATTGATGACCCATCAGTTAAAAGTGTCAGTGACTATGGTCAGCCGAACGGGTCATCAAGGCTCTGCCTGAGCTGTCATGACGGAGTTACTGCTCTTGGTGCCGTATTCACGACACCCGGCAGGGTGACAAGTGTAAATATCCCTTTTACTGATGTAAAAAGCGGAATTACAAGCTCCAATATGACCCTTTCCCATGAAACATATTCGAGCCACCATCCAGTATCTTTCAGATACAATGCTGCTCTTCGCACTATTTTGACTACTACGTACGGAAGGACGGAGTATCGCTACTCTCCAACAACAAATGAAGTGAAGCTTGACAGGCAGGAGAGAATGCAGTGCAATACGTGCCATAATCCTCACCAGGATCAGTCAGACTCACCTGATCCGGCAACCCCGTTCTGGGTTTCCAAGTCATATGCAGAGGTGTGTGTTACCTGTCATGACGTTTCACCACTTCCGGGAAATCCCTGAAGGATGACTATGAAAGCGATTTGTCATATTTATCTTGTTATCCTGATTCTGCTTGCGACTGCTGGCGGAGCTTATTCTGGCGTTCATCTTGATAAAAGGAATTTGCCCAGGGAATGTGCTACTTGTCATTACAAATCAAATCTCAAAACCGGTGGAGGTTCATTTGGTTGTATTGTATGTCACGGCAATTCAAGGCGCAGGGTTGACAACCCGAAAATGCCGAAAGGTTCTGTGTCAAACAGGTCGAATCTGAAAAATATTGAAGCCGAATTTTTTAAAACCTACCGTCATCCAACATTTGACGAGCCGGGCAGGCACAAACCAGGCGAGATTCTTCCTGAGACAGATCCAAAGGCGTTAAGGCATGCTGACTGTGTAGACTGTCATCATCCGCATTATGTTACTTCAGAAAACAGATTTGCCGGGGTCAAGGGGCGAAGGGTTGTAAACCAGATTTCCGACGTGAACAGGGAGTTTGAGGTCTGTTATCGCTGCCACAGTGATTCTGCTAATCTTCCAGGCAAATATACCAACAAGAAGCTGGAGTTTTCGATTAACAACCCATCATTTCATCCTGTTGAAGGTGAGGGTAAAAATTCTGTAGTCTTGAGTCTGATAAACCCTTACAAAGCAAAAAAGGTTCTTGCTTCAGATATTTCTGTTCTCTACTGTTCGAGTTGTCATGGCAATGATAACCCGGACGGGCCAAAAGGGGTTCATGGTTCCCGTTATCAATATATTCTGATTGATAACTACAATGCCGGCGACAGGATCAACGAAAGCTTCGAGAATTATGCTCTCTGCTATAGATGCCATAGTCGAACAAGTATCCTGGGAAATGAGACTTTTCGTTACCATTCATTGCATATTCAGGGGAAGTCCAGCCTTCAGCCAGGGACATCCTGTTTTACCTGTCACAACTCGCATGGAAGTACTGAATATAAATATCTGCTTAAATTCAATCTTTCTGTTGTCTCTCCCAACTCCAAGGGGATACTTAAATTTGCCGAAAAAGGTTCTGCAAAATTCAGTGGAGAGTGTTATCTCTCTTGTCATGGTGTTGATCATAATCCGAAATCATATTAAATTAAGGAAATATGCCCCTGTACTCTTGTAAAATAGGATCTGCTGATGGAAAGATCATGGAAAAAGAGTTTGAGTCAGCAAGTTCTGAATTGCTGACCCAAAGTCTTGTTGCTCAAGGTTTTTTTGTATTTAATGTTACCAAAAAGCCGTTTCAGTTTATCTGGAAACAGGGTGGCTCACGGAAAAAAGTCGACACAAAAGGGCTGATAACTTTTAATCAGGAGCTGCTGGTTCTCATCAAGTCGGGTCTGCCGATTATTCAGTCTCTTGATACAATACTGGAGCGGATTGACAAAGGACGACTTGCAGAAGTTCTGGAAGTTATCCGTGATGACATTAAAGGCGGAAGTTCGCTCTCTGAAGCGTTTGAGAGGCATCCGAGCACTTTTTCCCATCTATATATTGCATCAATTCGTGCCGGGGAGCGTACCGGTGATCTCCCCCAGACAATCAGGCGATATATAACATTTCTCAAAAAAACAGAGGGGTTCAGGAAAAAGGTTATTACTGCGCTTTTTTACCCGGCAATCCTGATGACGGTTGCTTTTGCCGCAGTGACGCTTCTTCTGGTCTATGTAGTCCCCACATTCAGCCAGGTATATGCAGATGCCGGCTCGACACTGCCGTTGCCTACTCTTGTCCTGATTAATTTTACTGCTGTCCTTAAAAAATATTTCATTGTGATTATTGCCCTCGTATGTTTTGCTGTTTATCTGTTCAGGCGATGGGTTGACACAGATTCAGGTCGTAATGCTGTTGACGCGATTAAATTGAAAATCCCTGTAATTGGGGACATTTTTTCAAAGTATTCCATTGTTAGTTTTACCAGAACCCTGGCTACTATAATTGAGAGCGGCATACCGATAGTAGAGTCGCTGAAAATGTCGGTAGGAACCCTTAACAACAAGATTCTCGAACATAAGCTTATTGCCGCGATTAAAAGAGTTGAGGAGGGGGTTAGCCTCAGTGTCGCGATTGAAGGTGCGAATCTGATGCCCTCTCTTGCCTTGCGGATGCTGAGTGTCGGCGAGTCCACCGGTTCCCTGGAGGAGATGCTTGAGAGTATCTCTGATTATTTTGAAGAGGAGCTTGACCAGCGTCTCCATATGCTGAGTACAGCCATTGAGCCTGCAATAATGATCATTATGGGGGTGCTCATAGGCGCTATCATTGTTACTATGTATCTGCCGGTATTTAAAATTGCAGGGACAGTCGGATAATTCATGAATAAAGTGTTCACAAGAAAAAAGATCGGAGAGATTCTGCTGGAACGTAATGCGATTACGCATGATCAGCTTGCTGCTGTTATCGAGAAGCTGAAAACAAGTAATCTGCGCTTCGGAGATCTCTGCATGCAAGAAGGGATTCTCTCGGAAAATATCTTTTATCAGGCTCTGGCGCAGCAGTTCGGTCTTGAATATATTGACCTTTCCGAGTTCAGACTGGATGACGAGATACTCGGCATGTTTCCGGCAGATATTATTTACCGCTACAATTTTGTTCCGATCGAGTTTGATGGGCTCTCCCTGGTCATTGCCATAACCGACCCGACAGATGTGTTGAAGCTTGATGAACTTGAGCTGCTTCTTGACAAGCCTCTTGATATCAGATTGTCAACCCCTTCACAGATACATCTTCTTCTCAAAAAGGGTGATGGCACCAGCAGGGTTCTTAAGGAAGTTTCTGAAGATTTCATGCTCCAGCTGGTTACAGAGACTGAAAAAGGGGAAGAAATCCTTTCAGTAGAGGCATTATCTGGAGATACAAGCCCGATTATCAAACTCCTAAATTCAACTATCATGGACGCTCTCTCCAGACGAGCCAGCGACATACATATTGAAACCGCCATGGATGGAGTTGTGATAAAGTACCGGATTGACGGCGTGCTATACAAGGCTACCGACATAATCGACATGCACTTTCAGGGACCTATCATTTCACGACTGAAAGTTATGAGTGAACTTGATATTTCTGAGCGTAGAATCCCACAGGATGGTCGTTTCAAGCTGAGGATCAACAGCAAATCAATTGATTTCCGTGTTTCAATTATGCCGAGTGCTTTTGGGGAAGATGCCGTTATCCGGATACTCGACAAGGAGAGCATAGCCAGTGATCTTAAAGGGCTTACCCTTGATGTGCTGGGGATGTCTGATCGAGAAATCAGAAGGTTCCGCAAGATGATTCGTGAGCCTTACGGAATGGTGCTGGTAACCGGACCAACAGGTTCCGGCAAGACAACAACTCTTTATGCGGCATTGACTGAAATACATACCGGTGAGGAGAAAATTATCACTATCGAGGATCCGGTTGAGTATCTTCTGAAAGGGATAGTGCAGATACCGGTTAATGAGAAAAAAGGGCTGACATTTGCGAGAGGACTACGTTCAGTCCTGCGTCATGATCCTGACAAAATAATGGTTGGAGAGATACGTGACCCTGAAACCGCACAGATAGCTGTTCAGTCAGCGCTTACCGGCCATCTGGTTTTTACTACTGTTCACGCAAACAATGTGTTTGATGTTATTGGCAGATTTATTCATATGGGGATTGATCCTTATAATTTTGTATCATGCCTGAATTGTGTCATGGCTCAAAGACTTGTAAGAAAAGTCTGCTCCCGGTGCCGTCAGCCCGTAAAATATTCAGATGAATTTTTGATCGAGTCAGCTATAAAGCCGGAGCTTTGCGGAGACACAGTTTTTTATGAGGCAAAAGGGTGTGATGAGTGTAACGGTACAGGTTATCGGGGGCGTTCTGCAATTGTAGAGCTTCTTGACCTTACTGATGAGCTCAGGGAGCTGATTGTTTCCAAGGCTCCGGCAGCAATTCTGAAAAAAGCTGCCAAAGAAGCAGGTACAATGTTTTTGAGAGAATCTGCCGTAGAAAAGGTCTTTGCAGGAGAATCAACCCTTCGCGAAATAAATCGCGTCACATTTGTGGAATAATATCATGTTATTTGCCAACAGATCATTCGGAATGGAAATTCACCAGGGGGGTCTTGCCCTGGTTCTGGCTACCGGAAGTCAGGTTCTTCCTGTTATTGAACGATATGAACTTGCCGCTTTCCCCCCCGACTACATTCGTTTTTCGCTGAAAGAAAAGAACCTGCTTGAGACTGAATCCCTGAAAAATGTCATCACTTCAAGCTATCTAAAGTTATGTACAAAAATCAGGAGAGTTTCTATTTCAATTCCTGATACAGTAGGCCGTACCTTGCTGCTTGAGATGGAAACATCTTTCAAAAACAGGGCTGAGGGGGTTGACCAGGTTCGCTGGAAACTGAAAAAGAGTTTTCCTCATGATCTGAATGATCTGCATCTTGATTTTCAGATACTTCAAAAAAGAGAAGATGGAGAGTCATCGCTTCTTGTTTCACTGGTCTCAAAGACAGTTATTCAGGAGTATGAAGACCTTCTTGCAGATGCAGGCCTTGAACCCTACCTGATCGGTTTTACTTCGGGCAATATCTATCACCTCTTTTCCCAGCATCTTGACATCCAGGATTCTGTCGCATTTATTATGCTTTACAGAGGGATAATCTCCGTAATGATCTTTAAGGAAGGCTTGCTAGATTTCTGTCGAAATAAATATCTAGGAAGCAGTGGATTTGATGAAGCAAGGCTTTACAGGGAGATTAACAGCTCTCTTCTTGTCTACTCTGATTCCAGGGGTGGCACCAAACCAGGGACACTCTTTTATTACGCTGCGGATGACGAGAGGGTTATGATGCGTAATGTCATTATTGAAGCTGCTGTGACAACCCCTTTTCTTCTTGAGACTGAGGCAATTCAGGGCAGGTCGCGGCAACGGATTGACAAAGTGGAGATTCCAAATCTTTTGAGCGCTCTTGGCGCTGCTGCAAGGGGTCTTTAGATGAGATTCACGCTTAATCTTGCAACCAGGGTTTATGTCAACTTTCAAAAGGTTAATCTGGTTATACTGCTTGCCTCTGTTTTTGTTGCAGGGTGGATCTCTTTCAGCATTTACTCTGTTACATCAAATATGACAGAGTTGCGGAAATTTTCCCAGAATCGGGAGAAACTGGCCTCAAAGTCTGGCAAGGATGAGGTTTCAGGAAGTGACTATACAAAGATGCTGGCAGAGGTAAAATCCGTTAATGCTTTTTTGACTAGACGTTCAGTCAACTGGCTTGCCCTGTTTGATCATCTGGAAATTCTTGTCCCGGATGGAGTTGCGTTGAGAGGGCTGGAACCGGAGCGTAAAGGCGAGATTCTGAAAATCAGCGGGACTGCAAGGACTTTTGCCTCTATACGCAAGTTCATGGAAAATCTTGAAGGATCAAAAAAATTCAGCGAGATATTTCTTACTGAACATACAAGCATTACTGTTGGCAAGAGTCAGAAGGGGATAAATTTCTCAGTTTCCTGCAAGGCTAGTATTTAATGAATTTGACCATTTTAAAACAGATATTTCAGATGCGCAGGGTGCCAATAGCTACTCTTGCACTTTTGTTTGTGACTGCCGTCGGGCTGCAACTTTTTCTGGTTTTCTATCAGGAACCTAAAGTTGATTCAAGCAGGAGTCTCTGGTTAAAAGAGAGAGCTGAACAGTCAGCCGGGTCAGGTTCTCAGGATAAGGGGCGTATTTATAATAAAGCCCTCTCTGATTTGAATACGTTCAGGGAGAGGATTTATCCAAAGAGTCATTTTGCAAGATTTATTGCAGAAATATATGGAATTGCATTAAAAAACAGTCTTGAAGTAAGTTCGATTACTTACAAGCCAACCTTGAATAAAGACGAAAAACTTTTTCTGTATGGGCTGACTCTCTCTGTAGGAGGAGATTATATACAGTTGAAGCGTTTTATTAATGATTTGAGTCGCAGCACTAATCCGGTTGTAATTGATACGGTTTCGCTTGCCAATCAGAATGCAACATCAGGAACTGTTCAACTTCAGGTTCAGATCTCCACCTTTTTTAAAATGGAGGCTCAATGAACCGGCAGAGAGCAATCCTGGTCGCCATCCTGATTCTGCTGGGGGGGTCGCTTTTTTACAGCTATATCAGGATGCCCAGGCAGAGAACAGTAGAGAAGCTTACCAATCTTCCCGGCATGAGTTCAACAAGTATTGCCCCAGGGAAAATTGACCATCAGAACCCTGCAATAGTCAGGCTTGATCTTCTAGATCACCCTGCTGCTTCAGGGGTGAGAGTAAGACGAAATATATTCAGCCCTGTTTTTTCAGACGAATCCCAGAAGCCGAGAATCCCTTTGCCGCCACCACCGCCACCCCCGCAAAAGGTTCAGCCGGTCAAAGCTGTAGACACGCAACCACAGGTTCCTGCCAGTGCCGAGCCAACGCCACTGCAACGAGATATGGCAAAGTTCACTTTTCTCGGTTTTATGAGAAAAGAGGATAGAAAAACAATTTTTCTCTCCAGTGATAAAGAGATATTTCTTGTAAAAAAAGGGGATAAAATTGCAGGCAGATACGAGGTGACTTCCCTTACTGATGACTCTCTGACTATCTCCAGTATTTCCGATGGGGGTGAGATTATTATTCCGCTTCAGGAAAACAGACAGTTGAATGCCCCAAGAAAATGATACCTAATCAGTTTTCAGGAGAAATGTACGATGAAAATCGTTAAGAAAATAGTACTGTTATCTGCACTTATAGCCCTGACTGGCTGTACTGCCGGGAGAACTGCCTTTGATAAGGCGAAACAGCTTGAGCAGAGTGGGAAATATGATGAAGCAGTGCATAAATATGCCGAGTCTATATCTGCCAATCCTAATGTGAGTGAGTACCGTCTTCGCTTTCTAAAGGCAAGTGCTCTGGCAGCCAAGGCGCATCTTGAGGCAGGTGACGTTCATCTGGCCAATAAACGTTATGATGAGGCCTATTTTGAGTATCAAAGAGCTGTTGCCATGGATTCATCCCAGGACAGGGCAAAGCAGCAGAGCGAACTGGTTCTAAAATACCGGAACTCCTTGCAGCATTTCATGGAAGGTGCAGGTTTTGAGAAAGAGAACAAGTTCAAGGAGGCTATCAGCTCATATCAGAAAGCTCTAAATTTCAACTCCGCCAACAAGGAGGCTGGAGATGCATTGGAGAAGCTCCTTAAGTCCAGACGTGTAAAATCTGACGGGTATGAACTTAACCTGAAATCAACCAAGCCGATTACACTCAAATTCAAGGATGCAAAACTAAAAGATGTTTTTAATATAATCACGCAGCTTTCCGGAATTAATTTTGTGTTTGATGAAGCCATTAAAGACACAAATGTAACTATATATCTTGAGAATGCCACCTTCCAGCAAGCGCTTGACATAATTTCCGGCATGCACAAGTTGAGCAAAAAAGTGCTGAATGAATCTACCATCATCATTTACCCGAAGACGCCTGACAAGATAAAGCAGTATGAAGATCTGTATGTACAGACGTTTTTCCTTAACAAGCTTGATGCAAAGAAAGCGGTTAACCTTATCAGGACAATGCTTCAGGTGAAAAAGATCTATGTCAACGAGGAGATGAATACGCTTGTTATCAGGGACACCCTGGATGTCATAGAGGTTGCAAGGAGAATTCTTGATGCTAACGATGTCCCTGATGCCGAAGTAATTCTTGAAGTAGAAGTGATTGAGCTTGCTAAGAGGAATGCAGAGAGTTTTGGTATGGCTCTCAGCAAATATTCTGTCGGATTCAATACGCTTGGCCCTTCAGGGTCATTTTTCAGCGACTCCCTTTCAACAACTGCAACTACAACAGGATCCTCCACGTCAGGTACTGCTACTGCAACGGTCAAGGCGGATACAAGCCAGCTGCTTAATCTCTTCAGATGGGGTGATTACCGTGGGTTCATAACTGTACCAAATGCAGCTTTCAATTTTGGCAAAACTCTCGGAAATGCCGAAACACTCTCCAACCCGAAGATCAGAGTCAAAAACCGTGAGAAGGCTAAGTTCAATGTTGGAACAAGAGTCCCTATAACCACTACATCAAGTAACGGTGTTGGCAATTATAATGTAAATGTCCAGTATGTTGATGTTGGGGTAAAAATCAATGCAGAGCCTACCATTCAACTGAATAATGATATCAATATAAAGCTGGGGCTGGAGGTGAGCTCAATCCTTTCAAAAGAGAAGGTGGGATCGGATGGTAACACCACCGTTGCCACTATTGGAACGCGTAACATGGATACCGTGCTCTCTCTGAAAGATGGAGAGACAAGCATAATCGGAGGTTTGATCCAGGACACAAAAGGGCAGAACTCAAACAAGGTATTCCTACTTGGTGACATTCCCGTGATCGGCGCTCTTTTTTCAAGTCATGACAACTCAGGGGACAAAACCGAGCTTATTCTCGCCATAACTCCCAGAATCATAAGGGGGATTACTGTCTCTGACCCTGAGATTACCGCTTTCTGGTCCGGGCTTGAAGACGATCCATCAACTTCAAGAAAATATGCTTCCTTTATTCAGGAGCCTGAATTTTCATCTCTGCAAAAGGACTCGATCAATACTCCTCAAAATGTTTCTCAATCAGCAGCCCCGCAAGCTGCCGCACTGCTGCCGACAAAATCAGCTGTTCAGCCATCACCAGCGCTTCCGGCGCAGCCAGTTGCACCCAGGGAACCTGTAGCTCCCAAGGTGATCACTCCACCAGCACCAGCCCCTTCTGAGCACTCAGGACAGGGCGCACTCAATCTAAACTCTCCACCTTCAGAAAATCCTTCCATGTCGCAACAGCCATCCGGAACTACTGTTCAGAGCACGTTACAACCTCCTCCTGTTCAGCATAAACGTATCTCCCTGCGAGTATTACTCCCTCCTGCGGTAAAGCAGAATGATCGTTTCAGCGCAGAGGTTACTGCATCAGATGCGGAAAATCTTTTCAGCGCACCACTCAATGTAGTTTTTGATCCTGCCCTGCTTGAATGTTTATCGATTTCAGAAGGTGATTTCTTTAGACAGGATGGTAAAGGCGCAGCATTTACAAGCAAAATTGATAATGTTAATGGCCAGCTACAGGTCAATATTGCCAGAAACAGTAGCCTCCCTTATCTCTCCGGTGAGGGGAAGCTGTTTTCTGCAGAATTCAAGGCAAAGGGGGTAGGCCCTGCCAGTGTCGGGTTTGTCGGAGTGAAGCTTTCTGCTCCGGACGGCAAAAAAATCGACACAATTTTATATAATGCAGTAATTGAGGTGAAGAAGCCCTGATGAGGCCTGCTTCCGTAATAGCGAAAGATATCAGGGGTATCAGTCTTATCGAATTGATTGTCACCCTCTCCATACTTTCGATCCTTGCTGCACTTATTCTCCCCTCAGCTCAACTCATGTCCAAAAGGAGCAAGGAAGTTGAGCTGAAAAGAAATCTCAGGATCATCAGAACTGCAATTGATGACTACAAGAAAACCAATGATAAGCTTGTTCTGGAGAACAAGAAAATAAAGGGTCTGAATGCTAACGATACAGATAGCGGTTATCCTAAAACACTGGATGAACTTGTTGAAGGGCATGATTTTGGCGGGTTGTTGAAGGAGAAGAAGAAATTTCTCAGAAAAGTGCCTCTTGATCCTTTTGCAGACAAGCAGATGATATCGTCTCCAGAGTGGGGATGGAGCTTGAGGTCATATTCCGACAAGCCTGATACCAGCAGCTGGGGGAAAGAAGATGTTTATGATGTAAGCTCCAGGAATAATGGTACGGCTATTGACGGCTCAAAATACAAGGATTGGTAATTGATGAAGATATTTTCGAGAATCAGCAGCAGGAAAGGTTTTACACTCATAGAGCTTATGATCGTCATGTCTATTGTCGGAATTCTTGCTTCAATAGCGGCACCAAATTTCAGGTGGGGACTCATCAAGGCGCGCGAGGCAGTTCTGAGAGAAAATCTCTATACTTTCCGCTCTACTATTGACCAGTTTTATGCAGATCAGGGAAAATTTCCGGATAGCCTCAATGAACTTGTTGAGAAAAAATATCTGCACGAGCTCCCCAAGGATCCCTTCACCGGGAGCAAGGATACCTGGATACCCGCAACTCCTGTCCCCTCAACAGACGGCAATGAAGTCAAGGGTGCCGTATCCAATGTGCATAGCGGATCCTATCTGGTTGGAATTAACAACATTCCATATAACGAATGGTGATGGTGGCTGATGATAGAGCTCCATAACGTAACTGTTACTTATCAGAAAGATAGTGCTGCTTTGAGCGGGGTCAATCTCAGGATCCCCAGAGGGGATTTTGTCTTTCTTGCAGGCGCTTCAGGCGCGGGCAAATCGACTCTGCTCAAACTTGTTTATGGTGCCGTGGAGCCAGCCAGTGGGCATGTAATTGTTAATGGTCAGAATGTTACTCGAATGAGCCGACGACAGATCCCTTTTTTGCGGCGCAATATCGGAGTTGTTTTCCAGGACTTTAAACTCCTGCCGACTAGAACTGTTTTTGACAATGTAGCCATAACTCTTGAAGTGCTTGGATGGGAAAAACGTGATATTGGCAAAAAAGTTTATCACTCTTTGAAACAGCTTGGAATCGAGCACAAGATCGACTCTTCACCTTTGCGACTTTCAGGTGGTGAGCAGCAGAGAGTTGCATTGGCCAGGGCTCTGGTCAATGATCCGAAGCTGCTGCTTGCCGACGAACCAACCGGAAACCTTGATGACAATAATAAAGACCAGATCCTGGCTATATTCAGAGAGGCCAATATCCGTGGCACTACAGTTGTAATTGCCTCACACGATCGCAGAATTGTCAATGCATCGCACAATCGTGTTGTCAGGCTGGAGAGAGGAATGATTATGGAGGGGGGATATGACCCGCTCCAGGCATAATATAAGACCTCAGGCAGAAAAAGCCGGGTTTTTTGACAGCTTCCGGTATTTTTGCGCAAAAGCATTTCTGAATTTACGCAGTAACAGACTCATGTCTCTCCTTACCATCAGTACAATCACCCTTGCGCTTCTGATCATTTCAATTTTCATCCTGTTTTATGTAAACATGGAGGGTACACTTGACCAGTGGAGCAGAAAAGTTGTTATTACAATTTATTACGACAAAGAGCCTGCACATCCTGAGCTGGCCAGCCTTAAAAGCAGAATCACCTCGTTAGGTGGAGTTGATTCAGTAGCATATATCTCGAAAGAGGATGCGCTGAAGCGCTTCAGAGTCAGGCTTAAAGGTCAGGAAACCCTTCTTGAGGGGGTTAGCGCGGAGATTCTCCCTGCTTCCCTTGAAGTTTCCCTCAAAAAGCAGTATCGATCTACAGAAGCAGTTTCAGCTTTCGTCGCTAAACTAAAACTTATAACAGGGACAGGGGAGATCCAGTATGGTGAAGAGTGGGCGCGTAAATTTCTCTCCTTTATTCAGTTCGTAAGGATTCTTGGTCTCCTGGTGGGGGGATTCCTTATCCTTTCTGTACTGTTTATCATATCAAATACAATCAAGTTGACTATTTTTGCCCGAAAAGATGAGCTTGAAATCCTTGGGCTGGTTGGTGCAACACCATTATTCATAAAAACTCCATTCCTTCTGGAGGGTATGATTCAGGGGGCCGTTGGCGCAGTTCTCGCGATTGCCATGCTTGCAGCCGCCTACTTTACGATGTTGTCCAAGGCCGGTAACTTTCTCTCTTTCAACCCTGCTGATGCAGGACTAGTGTTTCTGCCCCCTCTTTATCTTGCCGGAATAGTTGCCTCTGGAATCCTTCTGGGCTTTATCGGGAGCCTGGCTTCTCTTAAACGATTCATCACGATCTGATTATATGTCTTTGACAATAATTCTACAGATTGTCTTTCTTCTTTTCTTGCTGAACAGTGCATCTGCCGATGTAAGTGATGATCTCAAAGGGGTTAATAAGGAAATTCGTGAAAAGCAGCAGCTTCTAAAGAAAGCCAGGCAGGTAGAGACTAAAGTAAAGACAGAACTTCATCAGATAGAAAGTAATCTTAAAGAGAAAGAGGCTAACCTCACTACTCTGAAAGGTGAGCTCAAGAAGGTTGAATCAACTCTTTCCCGTACTCAGGATCAGATTAATGCTTTACTTGTAGAGGTTGAAAAAAAGAGGGAACAGATAGCAAAGCGCGTTTCATCACTCTATAAGGCTGGTGAAATGGGGAATGTCAGAATATTCTTCTCTTCCGGTTCTGTGCCCCAGGTTCTGGAAAACAGACGTTATATGCGATCAGTCCTTGATTCAGACAGAAAGCTTTTCCAGCAGCAGCATGAAAGGCTTGTTGAACTGGGTAATCTCAAGGAAGCACTTCAGAAAGATGCACTGAAGAAGGAGCAGCTATCGGGAAAAATCAGGTTGAAAAAGCAGGAGATAGAGAGTGAAAAGATAAAAAAAGCAGCTCATCTATCAGAGGTGAAAAAAGAGAGAAAAAGTTATCAGGTAACCTTGAAAGAGCTTCAGGCAAATGCAAGGCGACTTCAGGAGATGGTTGAAAGGCTTGAAGCTCGAAGCAGAAAGGGTTATACTTATAAACAGGATAAAAAACATCCCATTCCGGGCAATTATCCTCAGCCACCAGTTACAGATAAAGGGTTTGGTGCCCAGCGGGGCAAGCTACCTTTTCCGGTAACAGGAGATATTGTAAGCTATTTCGGGAAGCAGAAGCACGCAGAATTTAATTCGTTTACTTTTAACAATGGAATTTCAATTGCTGCATCACATGATGCTGGCATACACGCAGTCTTTGATGGGGAAGTAATCTTTGCCGACAAGTTCAAAGGCTATGGCAATATGTTGATTATTGATCATGGAGGGGGTTTTTTTACTCTCTATGCACATGCATCAAGGATTACAAAAAAAGTTGGTGCTACTGTAAGGAAAAATGAGATAGTTGCTCATGTAGGCGATACTGATTCGTCCCGTGGAACCCAGCTCTATTTTGAGATCCGTTATCAGGGGAAACCGGTTGACCCGAGCCCCTGGCTCAGGTAGCCGACAAATATCATAAATCTGTAAATCTGGAGGAGTAATGTTCCGTATCGGTTTCAGGAAATATCTTTTATTGGCAGTTGCTGTTTTACTCATTTCATTAACTACATCCATACTGTTCCGTGGAGCTTCTGCAGCAGGGAACGATTATGAATCAATCGAACTCTTTACTGATGTCCTTGCCATAGTCAAGAAAAGCTATGTAGAGGAAGTCGACACAAAGAAACTGATATACGGTGCCATAAACGGCATGCTTACGGCGCTTGATCCACACAGCTCATTCATGTCTCCAGAAACATACAAGGAGATGAAGATCGAAACCAAGGGGGCGTTTGGTGGATTGGGGATAGAGATATCGATCAAAGACGGAATGTTGACTGTTATTTCACCAATTGAAGACACCCCTGCTTTCAAGGCAGGGGTAAAAGCAGGCGATCAGATACTCAAAATTGATGATAAATTTACCAAAGATCTCTCAATCATGGAAGCTGTCAAGCGGATGCGTGGTGCCAAAGGAACCAAGGTTACACTCTCTATTATGCGGGAAGGGTTTGACAAGCCTAAAGAGTTTCCGCTCATAAGGGATATAATCCAGGTGAAAAGCGTAAAATTCAAGACTCTTGATGAGGGTTATGCATATATCCGGATTGCCCAGTTCCAGGAAAAGACAGCCGATGATCTACAGAGGGCACTTGCAAGTATAACTGAAACAAACAAGGGGCAGCTGAGAGGGCTTGTACTTGACCTGCGTAACGATCCCGGCGGACTACTGGATCAGGCTGTAAAGGTAGCTGAAAACTTCCTCGATGAAGGCAAGCTTATTGTATATACCGAAGGGCGTGAAAAAGACGCACAGATGAGGTTTTCCTCTCGCAAGGGGGACAAGCAGCCTAATTATCCTATTGTTGTCTTGATTAACAGTGGCAGTGCCAGTGCTTCGGAAATTGTTGCCGGCGCTCTTCAGGATCATAGACGTGCAGTTGTTATGGGGGTTCAGAGCTTTGGAAAAGGCTCAGTTCAGACAATCATCCCGCTTTCAGACAACTCCGGACTAAGGCTCACAACAGCACGCTATTATACCCCCAGTGGCCGTTCAATTCAGGCTAAAGGGATAACGCCTGATATTGAAGTACAACGAATGGATCTCCCATCCACTGAAAAGAAAGATGTAATGCATCTGCGCGAAAAGGATCTGGAAAATCATTTCGAGAATGACAAAAAAGAGAGCACTTCAGAAAAGACGGAACTGCTCCCGCTTTACAAGACAGATGAACAGGTGAAGAGCGATTATCAGATACTCCGTGCTCTTGATCTTCTCAAGGGGTGGGAAATACTCAAGAAAGTCATGGTCAAAAGTTCATGACAAATCGGATTTGATGTGAGGGGATAATGGCTAGATATATTTTTATTTTACTTGCACTTGCAGTATCTCTTTTAGCTGTACGCGCAGAAGCGATAAACCAGGTGGAAGTTGTACCTGCGCCAGGAAATGCCGGGGTGTTTTATCTGAACGGCATTGATTTTGTTAATGTTGACGGGATTGAAGTCGAGCTTGTCTATGATACTACTGCTCTGGCAAATCCGCGAATAACGCAGGGGCCTGAGCTTGTTTCAACTTATTATTATCCAAACCCAAAGTTTACTGCAAGGAGTGTAAAGATTGTTGCATCAACTATTTCGAAGATAAAGAGCGGCCATCTTGCTACAATATCTTTTGATCTTATAGGGTCGTCAACAGGCAGCATGGCAGTGGCCAGGCGGATAATCTCAGACTCCACCGGCACGGCAGCACCTTCAACCAGCGCCTCAGGTGCAAGTATTGTTACACCAACTGGCACAAATACCAATCTCACCGATCCAAGAGATGATACTGTAAATACCCCAAGAGCACAGGACTCTTCAGCGCTTTCAACTTCCATTTCTGGCGGAGGGATCTCAATCGGGGCAGTTACCTTGCCGCAAGATCAGATGGCAACAACAGAACGCAAACCTGAGTATCAACCACTTGTGACAGATCTCAGAAAGGATATGACAATTCCTGCTGCAAGCTCCGAAAGCTCAAAGGCTGGCCTTGAAAAGAGCTCTTCTGATGACAGGAAGGTGGAGCAGAAACTGGTCTCCTACAAAAGCGTCGTGCAGCATTTCAAGGAGTTCAAAGGGGATCGAACGAGCAATGCTCTGATCGCTCTTTTTGCAGAAGCAGCTATCCCTGAGTTCACGCAGGAGCCGCTTGTTGCGATATCGGATGGATTGACTTCTGTGAAATTGACATTGATTTTGAAACCAAGTCGTGACGAGATCCCGAAATTCATTTTGCAGGGTGCTAATGTTAAGCAGTTGAGAGGTGAGGGGGAAGAGGTTAAGTGGACGATTGAGGCGCTTCCCAAAAAAGGGGTTTCAGAGGCAAAGCTTACAGTGATTGATGGCAGTATGCTGATGGAGTTCCCGCTCACGGTTGCCCCTCCGGCTGCTGTGGCTCTTAATAAGGGGGTGAAGATATCCGAGGCTGATTTTACTGCCTATCTTTCAAAGCCTGCAAAATATGATCTGAACAGTGATGGGAAATTTGATTACATGGATGACTTCATTTATACTGCCAACTATATTGTCGCCATGAAAATCAAGCCTGAAAAGATAAAGCCCGTTGAAAAGGATAAGAAAACCCCCTTGAAGCCGGAACAAAAAGCAGAACCTGCCGGAGATAATTTGCCGACTGAAAAGGATCGCAAGGAAGGAAATGAAGTAAAGAGAGGCAAGGCTCCTCATGCTAAGTGAATCATTTCAAAAAGTATTGATTGATCGGAGGAGTGCAGAAATTTTTCTGTACTCCTCTTTCTGAAGAATTCCTTCGGGATTTTCCGGATTAACCGGATGTACCATCAGCAAGGCATTGCGAAAGAGTCCGCTGCCGCCGGAAAGGGTTTCAGACATAAGGGTATGCAACTGGCATTTATCTTCATAAAACATCCCTCCAACATGATCACGAAAGCTAATAGTCCTTCTGGTCAGTGATTGACCGCTACTGTCAATCCGGTAAAAGTCAACAGCCAGTTTATCAACAGCAGACGGGCGGAAAACAAAAGATGATTCCCGGACAGACTCTTTCAGAAGCATCATGGTTGGGTCGTCGTCGGCAATATCTCCCTGTATGTTAAAAACTGATACTTTCAACATGTTAAGAAAGCAGCCACTGTCGAGGAATCCACTGCTTCTGTTGTCAGAAGTTTCAAAATAGTAGGCAGCCCGGAGCCTGGAAGCAGAATGCAGATCATTGTTACAGAACAGGCAATCCTTGCGCATTCCGCCAAGTCTTGCAGCAATCGCTGCCTTTCTGGTTTCGTTCTCTGTAGCAACCCAGCTGCTGAAAAGCGCAGCCCTCGTCTCTCTGGTCTCCCGAAAATCCTTTAAAATGCCGGTCGCAAGTCTGGCAAACTGTCCGTGTACATCAGTCCCCCGCCCATGAGTAAGCACTGCATATATTTTCCCATCAGGATTGGTATTAAGACTCTCGACCTTGGGGCTTTTGGAGATGAAGACATCATGGCAACGATAGCCGCGATTAATTGCAAATGCTCTTAACAGGCTCTTTTGATCCGGGAAAAGGCCATCAAACTTGATTCGCTCGTCAATCAGGCAGGGGAGCAGCAGCAGGCTTTTTCTGTCCATGCCTCTTTTTTCAAATAGTGCGAAGATGTTGCGGCAGTTTTCCAGACTCGGCATATCCTTTACCGGTATAAGTACCCGATCAGCTGCAAATAGAGCGTTTTCCGTGAAAATATCGAGATCCGGACGGGTATCAATTATGAGAATGCCGCCGATTTCCGAATCGGCAAGGATTCTGGCAAGAGCCATAGGGTCGTTGACGGAGCTTCTCTCTTTCGAGAGTTTGTGGGAGGAGGGGATATAGTTTACCCCGTACTCTCCGGTTTGAAGAAGAGAAGAGCCGCTATTGCCACTGAAAAGATCGGCAACTGTGCCAGTTGGGATAACCCCTTTATGGGCGAACATCCTGTCTATTGTAAAGTGGTTGTCAAACGAGAAGATGGAGATTGGCAGCTCTTCGTCGAGTGCTTTCAGGAAAATAGCAAGATTGGTCGCCACCGTGGTCTTGCCGACCCCCCCTTTTTCGGAGGAGATGGTGATTATGTAAGGGAATTTTTTCATTTATGTTCTGGTTATATCAGAGAAATTTGAATTTGAGCCAAAAAACTACATTTTACCGACAGCATAGTCAAGGTGATTTGTTGTAAAACATTATATAATGTCTTGACAATCTGTTGTTCGCTGCTTCAATTGACATAACCGCTTGAGACGGACTAAATGCGACTGACAAAAATTGTCACTCAAGGTTTCAATAAAGTCATTTTTTGAATAAAATATGTTAGTTGCTATTGTAGAAGATGCTGAAAATATTGTGATCGTTTTATGTAAACAGTATGGCACGAGTAATGCTTAATATAATAAATTATCGGTTATTTTTTTGAAGCAAGAGTGCTCACCTGGAGCAAACACCAAACGAAAGGAGAAAACATTATGCTTAACAGAATCAGAAACAGAAAAGGTTTCACCCTGATCGAGCTGCTGATCGTTGTTGCGATCATCGGTATTCTGGCCGCTGTCGCCATCCCGCAGTTCGCTTCCTACCGTCAGAAAGGGTACAACTCGGCAGCTGTAAGTGACATGAAAAATGCCAAGACAACCATGGAAGCATATTATGCAGACAATCAGTACTATCCACAATAATAAATAATTCTTGAAAGGAGCTAGTTTATGAAAATCAATAATGTTTTAAGGTTGGCTGGTTGTCTGTCACTGGTTGCTGCAAGCAGTGCTTTTGGTGCTGCTACTGATTTCTCCGATGCTGGTACAGGGACTGTAGGCACACCGTCAGTAAACCTCAGACCTTCCAAAAGTGTAGTCGTCAGATATCTGCCTTCAGCAACAACTGTACCTTCCGGTACTGGCGTGATCTCTTATTCGATCTCTGCATTCCACGGTTCCGGTACAAAGCTTTATGCATCATCTTCAGGGGATACGAAAATGTTCATGAAAGATGCAACTGCCATTGCCGATCCGCCTGCTGCACCGGCTGCCGGCGCTTCTATGGATGCTACGGGCTATACAGCAATGTAAAGAGTTGCTCGTTAATCTTAAAAAGCGGAACGCTCACTGCGTCCCGCTTTTTTTATTTCATCATCCAGAGGTTCAAGCAGTGAAAGTTGGCAACTCCCTCACTCAGCAAATCGCGCTGATATTTCTTTTTGTAACTGTTGTTTATTACCCGTCAATATTTGCCTCCTTTACCTCTATTGATGATGTTAGATTGGTTAATTCGCTTCTTAATTACGATGGTTTCAGCCTGAAGGAGTTATTTCTTCCCAGCAGTTCCGGTACATATTATCGTCCGCTTCTCTACCTCACATTCATAATAGACAAATATCTCTGGGGGTTGGAAGCAAGTTTCATGCATCTGGAAAACATCCTCCTGCATTTTGGCAACTCCCTGCTGATCTTTTTTCTTGTTCGGCGGCTGTCAGCTTATTTGTCAATAGAGGTCTCCTATTCTCCGCTTGTTGCTGCTCTGCTCTTCGGTCTTCACCCGATTGCCACTGAACCGGTTAACTGGGTATCGGGGCGGACTGATCTTCTTGCGGGATTTTTTGTTCTGGCGGCTCTGCTGCTTTTTTTGGCTGGAATTGAGTCAGTCTCACCTGTTAACCACAGACCAGGCAACAATTTCAATATAGTAAAGGATCAGAGCAGCTTATATCGCTCATATGGTTATGCCTTGTTGAGCGCCCTGTCTTTATTTGCCGGATGCCTGTCGAAAGAGACTGCACTTTTCATCCTGCCGGTGCTGCTTCTCTGGTCAGTTTCTCCTCCTAAAGATGTATATTCTGAGTTACCCCCTTCTCTGCGCCGTTATTACGTCATGATATTCACTATGGCCGGCACTGCTTATCTGCTTTTTCGCGCATCAGCGCTTAGTGGCGGTGACAAGATAGTGAAGACTGTTGATATGGTCGGAACTGATATGCAAAAAGACCTTTCTCTCGGTTTCTTTAATATTGCAAACGTAGCAACGACTGCTGCCGGATTTTATTTCAAGAAACTCATACTGCCACTGCCGCTGAATTTTGGTATCAATACGATTTCACCTTTATATTTCTGGCTGGGACTGGTGGTGCTTGCGGGGATTATCTGGTGTCTCTGCCGTCGTGACACTGTTTCGTATCTTTTTCTTGCTGCATTCATATTGACCTCGTCATCCTTTATTTTGCCCATTATAAAAATCACCTGGACACCCTATGCCGAACGCTACCTTTACATTGCTTCGGCACCATTTATAATCGGGGGCACATTGATTTTTCTCAAATATTTCAAGCAGGCTGTTTCAACAAGACTGACTACTCTGCTTATAGCCACTCTTCTTGTCTGGGCAACTGTTGTCACAGCGCAAAGGAGTATTATCTGGCAGGACAATTATACGCTCTACAAGGATACAATGGAAAAATCTCCCGGTTTCGGGATTATAGTCAACGAATATGCTTTGGCCTTAAGAGAGCGTGGAGAGAATGACGAGGCTGATAAAATCATGCTCTCAAATAAGGTTGAAGAGTTTCAGCAGTCAGCGTCGTTAAATAATATCAGAGTGCTGGCTAATATCGGCAAGTTGACTTATGCCCGCACACTTTTGATGCAACGTATTGACAAAGGGGCGGATAACAATGTAGTTATGCTGGAACTGCTTCTTTTCATAGATGAATCAAGGAGAATCAAGGCTATCAAGTTGCCGGAACAACAAGAAATCGATCTTGAAATTCTTGGTACCATGCAAAAATTGGTAACTCTTACAAACGACCCTTTTTACTACTACAGAATGGGGAGAATTCAATTACGCCTCAACGACCGCACTGCCGCTAAAAGCTCCTTTTTCAAGGCATGGCAAACAGCTCCATTGAATAGCCATTATCGTGATGCAGCCAAAAAATTAGCCGAGAGATTGTGAGTTTCAGGATGCAGTGCCGACTTGCCTTGAAAGATTTGTCCTGTTTTTGCGAATACCACTGATAAGGAGATGTTCTCCATGTTTAACATTATGTCTATTACGCTAAAGGGAATTTTCCGCGACCGGGTTTTTCACGGCATTCTCATGGTAGCCTGTATCCTACCTCTGATACCGGTAATCAGCTCATTATCAATGCGTCAGGTAACCGAGTTGTCGATAACATTGAGCCTCTCTCTCATCTCTTTCATTCTGTTGCTCCTGGCGGTGTTCCTCGGTGGTACAGCACTCTGGAAAGATATTGAGCGCCGCTATACTCACAGCGTCCTTTCATTGCCGGTTACACGCCCTGCGTATATGCTCGGAAGATTTTGTGGCAACGCCCTGTTCCTGCTTATCACCGCCATTGTATTAGGTGTCGTTGCCATGACTGTTGTATGGCTCGTTTCGGCAGGTACACCACCGGACAGGCCGATTGTCTGGGCGAATATTTTTGCGGCTGTTTTTTTTGATGCGATGAAATATATTCTGCTGGTTGCCATTGCAGTACTCTTTTCAACAGTCAGCAGTTCATTCTTCCTCCCGATTTTCGGCGCAATCTCTGCTTTTCTTGTCGGCAGTTCATCCCAACAGGTTTATGATTATGTTAATTCAGAGCAGGCACAGACACTTTCTCTTTTTACAAAAAAGTCTGCTACAGCTCTTTATTATCTTCTGCCGAACTTCAGTGCTTTTGATCTGAAGGTCAATGCCATCTATGGAGTGCCGCTATCCATAAATGGGCTGCTGCTCACTTTTGCGTATGGAGTGGTTTACGGCGGAATTATTCTTGCGCTCTCTTCAGCTGTCTTTGTAAAAAGGGAGATGAAGTAAATGATTTTCCGGACTCTAGCTAAGAACGGATGCCAGATGCGCTCCTTTTTATTGCCACTGTTTCTTCTGATCTGTTACCTGCTGCTTATCCCCCCTTTTACCGATTATATGCGCAGTAAGCCTGTTGTTGAAAAACTTGGTCATTTCCCGAGAGTAGAGGTGCTACAGTTTGTATCAGCTGATCAAAAGCAGCTGTTTGCTGCGTCTCTTGTAATCAAAGTGATGATGTATTTCGGTGGATTGATGGAAAACGAAACAGCAAAGTACAAACTACCTCCTGACTTCCCTTCAATGTCACGTGTAATTCATGGTTCAGTCAAGCTTGATCCTTACAATATGGATGCATACTATTTCGCCCAGGCATTGCTCGTTTGGGATCTGAAAGCATATAAGGTTGCGAATGATCTGCTTGACTACGGCATGAAGTATCGTACCTGGGACTGGTATCTTCCGTTTTTTGCAGGGTTCAATGCAGGCTATTTTCTCAAGGATTATCCGGGGGCAGCCAGATATTACCAGACCGCAGCTGAACTCTCCGGTAACGCACTCTTCAGTACTCTGGCCGGTCGCTATATGCAGAAATCCGGGCAGACAGTTATGGCTATAGCCTATCTTACTGCAATGGAAAAGAGTGCAAAAAACAAGGCTGTCAAAAGTGCTTACTCTAAAAGGCTACAGGCTTTCAAGGCAGTTCGCATCATAGAGAGTGCTCGAGACCGTTTTATTGAGCAGAAAGGCCGTTTGCCAGCTTCACCCGAGTTGCTCATTGCTTCTGGATATCTTGAAAGAGTCCCTTTGGATCCGTACGGAGGGAGATTTTACTTCGAACAGGACGGTACCGTTGCGACAACGAGTGGATTTGCAACAATAAAATAAAGCAATAGCTGATAGAGTGAATTAAAGGATTGACCATGACCGCTATAGATATATCAAATCTTTCAGTTACCTATAAAGGGAAGAAATTCTCCAGAGTTGAAGCTTTGAAGAGGCTCAATCTTGTTGTGCAGCAGGGTGATGTTGTCGGTTTTCTTGGGCCTAACGGTGCAGGAAAGAGCACCACCATAAAGACACTTGTCGGTCTTATATTCCCAACTTCCGGTTCTGCTTCTTTAATGGGGATCGACATTTCCTCCCATGAGTCACGCAGGCGGATAGGTTATCTTCCAGAAAATCCATCGCTGTACGATTTTTTGACTGCCAGAGAGTATCTTGTCTTTGTCGGTAAGAGCTTTTCCATGAACTCCAGGGCAATTGCAGATCGTACCCAGGAAGTCCTTGACCTGTTGCAACTTGCAGATGCTGCTGACCGGACGATTCGTTCATACAGTAAAGGGATGGTGCAGCGGCTAGGTCTGGCTCAAACCCTGCTCCATGAACCTGATCTCTACATTCTTGATGAGCCAATGAGCGGTCTTGATCCGCTTGGTCGCGTACTTGTCAAAAACATAATCCGTCAACTCAAGCAGATGGGTAAAACAGTTTTCTTCAGTACTCACATTACTGCTGATGTTGAGGCGGTCTGCGACAAGGTCGGAATCATTGACAAAGGAGAACTTCAGGCGTTTGACAGTATTGAAAATATCCTGCAAAACGGAATTATCGGTTACTCTGTACAGGTCAGCGGGATCAGTGAGATAACAGGAGATGGTTACTCTTTGATGGGAGTTAAAGGTGCTATGCACGAATATGAAGTAGTAAAGGAGAGTTTTAATGATTTTATCGGGAGAGTTGCTTCAAACGGAGGCAGGGTAGAATTAATTGAGACAAGGCGAAAGGATCTGGAAGAATTCTTTCTTGAGATTGTAAAAAGGGTAAAAGCGCCGAATTAGAAAGCATTACGCACCTCTTCAGGTCATGCATCCGGGATTTCGATTACCGGTCAAAGCACCGAATATTTATTCAAGGAAACAGTTACAGAAAATGCTCACAATATATGGTCGAAAAATGTCATTGGACGATGTCTGCCTTGAAGGGATCAAATGCTATCAACAGAAGGATTTGACCGAAGCTGTCAAGCTCTTTGGTCAGGTTGTCACTGCTGATCCTTTTCACCCACGAGCTTTGAATGCACTTGCGCTGATTGAAATTGAGCAGGGGAATTACGATCAGGCGAAACTGCGACTTGATACTCTTCTGGCAGCAAATCCTCAATTCGATAAGGGTTACAACTCAAGAGGACATCTGTTTTTAAAACTGAAAAATGTTGAAGATGCTGAAAAGGATTTTCATAAGGCTATTGAATTGAATCCTGGTTTTGCTGAAGCGTATGGAAACCTTGGCAACCTTTACTTGTTGCTGCTACGATACAGTCAGGCAGCTGATTGCTTCAGAAAGGTTATCTCCTTAAACAGTGGTTCGCCAAAAGTCTATACGAGCCTGGCCAATTCATTGACAATGCTGGGGTTTTATGATGAGGCAGCTCCACATATAGATACAGCCTTAACTCTTGACCCGGAATATGCTCCCGCACATCTTTGTCGGGGTGATCTACTCCGCATGAGGGGAGATTTTCCCGAAGCAATAGCTTCTTATATGGAAGCAGTCAGGCATAAGCCTGATTCTGCCGCATGCCACAGAAGTCTTGGGAATGTTTATCGCGATATAAAAGATTTTTCCAGCGCACATGAGAGTCTTCTGGAGGCGCAGCGGCTGGATCCTTTTGATCCGCATAACGAACTGAGTCTGGGCAACTTTTACTGGGAAACGAGATGTCTGTTTGAAGCTGAGCAGGCATACCGGCGAGGGCTGGCAGTTGCCGAGCTGTCTACGGATATCATGATGCTTCACTCAGGTCTTGGCAGCGTATATCTCTCTTTAGGCCATCCTGACGAGGCTATTGCCGAGTTCCGCTCCGGTCTTGCTCTTGATCCCGGCAACCAGCTCCTTCATTCGGATCTCCTTCTGACAATGTATTACTCTCAACATCAGTCCAATGTAGATATTTTCCGTGAAAGTTTGGCCTGGGGGGAGAATCAGGCAGTTGCAGCTGCTTCAGCCTTGATTCATGCATTTCAGCACCCCCTGAAAATCGGTTTTGTATCTGCCGACTTTCGTATCCATTCAGTGAGCTATTTCTTTGAACCCCTTCTGGCTTCAATTGACCGCTCGAGGTTCAAAATCTACTGTTACTCCGGAGTACGCAAGCCGGATGCTGCAACTGAGAGACTAAAGTCCATGACCTGCTGCTGGGTAGATTGCTTCAGTATCCCGGATGAGTTGCTTGCCGCATCCATCAGAGCTGAAAAGATCGATGTTCTGGTGGATCTTTCCGGGCACACCGCCGGTTACAGGCTGTCTCTGTTTGCTCTGCGACCGGCACCGGTTCAGATTACATGGCTTGGATATCCCGGAACAACCGGTTTGCGAGCAATTGACTACAGAGTCACTGATGCAATTGCTGACCCAGTTGGTATCTCTGATACGTTGCATACAGAAAAGCTTATTCGCCTACCGGGCTGCTTTATCTGTTATAAGCCACCACAGGATGCACCAAGAGTTTTGCCTCCGCCATCTATTGAGAAGAAGTACGTAACCTTCGGATCATTTAATAACCTCGCAAAAATTACTCCTCAAACATTAGCTATCTGGTGTGAGATACTGAACATGATTGATGGTTCACGACTCATCATCAAGCAGAAGACATTTGTTCATGACGACAGCAGGACTCATTGGCAGAATCTTCTCATCAATGTTGGTTTCGCACCTGAGAGCTTCGATCTTATGCCGTTTGAAGCGTCTAAATACAACCATTTTGCCCGTTACGGTGAAATAGATATTGCTCTCGACACTTTCCCCTACAATGGCACTACGACCACATGCGAGGCTCTCTGGATGGGAGTTCCTGTCATCACCCTGTCCGGAGACCGCCATTCGTCCCGGGTAAGCGCATCGATCCTTTCCTGCATCGGCTTAAATGAGCTTGTAGCAGAAAGTGTGGAGGAGTATTTAGAAAAAGCCGTTGAGTTGGCAGTTGATACAAAGCGTTTGATCGACTACAGAAATTCCATGAGAGAACGCATGCTATCTTCGCAACTTTGTGATTCAGCCGGATTTGCCCGGAAGTGGGAAGAGGCGATTTTCAACTTGCCGGGAATCAGTTAGTTTGAGTTCCATAGTAAGCTTATGCCTGTAAAAGAGGTTAAATATGAGCAGAAAACTTCATATAGGCGGGTCAGTTGCGAAAGATGGCTGGGAAGTTCTTAACGCTCTTCCAGGTGACCATGTTGACCATCAGTGTTGTGCAACTGACTTGTCAAGGTTCCCTGATGGTACTTTTGCAGAAATTTATGCTTCGCATGTTGTCGAACACTTTGACTTCAAGGACGTACTCTTGCTGACTCTTAAGGAGTGGTATCGAGTTCTCAAGC
Source organism: Geobacteraceae bacterium (assembly GCA_031401815.1). Lineage (GTDB taxonomy): Bacteria > Desulfobacterota > Desulfuromonadia > Geobacterales > DSM-12255 > JANNRW01. Next base: position 28,172 of record JANNRW010000392.1, read on the forward strand.
CTTCAGGACGCTTGTTTGTCAGTGTCCCAAACATGGATATTCTGGCGGCACTGTTCCTGGATAAAGAAGGGCTGACTTTAGAAGAGAGGTTCTTTGTTATGCGGATGATGTTTGGAGGTCATTGTGATGAGTATGATTATCATTTTGTAGGGCTGAATGAAGAGTTTTTAGTCAACTATCTTTTTATGGCCGGTTTCAGTTCAATATACAGGGTCGATCAGTTTGACATTTTCTCTGATACAAGTTCCATGGTATTCAAAGGTCAACTTATCAGCCTTAATCTTATTGCAGATAAGTGTTGATTAAAATATTGAGGATTTGCATTGCAGATAATCTCCTTCATAAGGCTGCTCCGCCCAACGCAGTGGTTGAAAAACCTGATGTTGTATTTCCCCTGTTTTCTGGGAGGTGTTCTATTCCAGCCAGGGGTTTTTGGCAGTGGATTGCTCCCGCTGCTTGCTTTCTGCATGGCTTCCAGCAGCACTTATATATTCAATGATATCATTGACATGTCGCTGGATCGCGAACATCCGGAAAAAAAGTTTCGCCCTATTGCCTCAGCAGAAATAACTGTTCAGTCCGCCTTTGCTCTGGCATGTTTGCTGATTATTGCTGCCCTGCTGCTGGCTATATCAATCAACATGCAATTTACACTTATCCTGACCGCCTATCTCCTTATTTCGTTGGCTTATTCCCTGAAATTGAAAGCTTTCCCGGTTATTGACCTTTTTTGTATCTCTGCCGGTTTTTTACTCCGCCTTGTTGCAGGCGGGGTTGTTACCGGAGTTGTCATATCGGAATGGCTCTTTTTGACAGTTTTTCTGCTTGCGATATTTCTGAGCACCGGCAAACGGCTTGGCGAAAAAATACTTTTGGGAGAGTCTGCCGGGGGGCATCGCAAATCATTACTCGGCTATCCGGAAGGGTTTCTGAATGGAATCATGTATATGACCGGAGGTGCAGTTCTGGTTACCTATACCATGTATGCAATTTCAAGACATTCATTGCTTCTGGTGTACAGTGTGCCATTATGCTGTTTCGGATTAGTTCGATTTATGCTGCGGATTCAGTCTGGCAAGGGTGGTGATCCGACTGAATCACTAACGCGCGACATCCCGCTTCTTATAGTTGGCATTACATGGGTAATTCTTGTGGGCTGGGGGATATACGGATAATGAGAGAGTTGTTGTTACGTTCACTGTACCGTCTGTTCCCTTTCGATATTCAGGGAGACTGCTGTTTTAAATCACGCCAGTCTCTCGTCCGCATATCCTGTATAATCAATTTTTATGGCAGACTTGATCTTCTTTCCGGAATACTTCATTCACTTGCTTCACAAAAATATCCAAAGGAAAAATTTGAAGTCTTGCTGGTAGAAGATCAGGGGGGAACGGATGCTGCCAGGGAGATGATTCGAACTTTTTCTGATGCTCTGGGTACAGTTTACCTGCCGCTGGATGCTAATTACGGGAAGATGGGATATTCCAGAAACTTTGGGCTTTCAAGCGCCAGTGGAGAGATTGTTCTGTTTCTTGATGATGATACAGTTATTCTTCAGGATGATTTTCTTTCTCAGCTTGACTCTCTATTTGCTGAAAACAGCTGTATTGATGCAGTAGTACCCCATGGACATGCCAGTTATGCCTGCCTTGAAGATCATTACGACCATCACGACGCATGGTTTATGACCAGTCGATGTACAGCTTATCGAAGAGAGGTACTTCATGAACTGGGTGGTTTTGTAAATGATTTCATCGGGCAGGAAGATGTTGAATTTGTTGCTCGTTTTGTCATGTCAGGCAAGAGAGCCCTTAACTCTGATCTGCTCCACTATTATCATCCACCCATGCTGGTGCCGAATCTGCGTAAACCAAAGGCAGTAGGTTCCTCATTCTATCATCTGAAAAAACGTTATCCATTCGTTATATGGCTGATGCTTATCCTGAACTGTGCCAGGCATGCGCCGTTATATCTTTTCCCTATCAGGAGATACAGAGAGATGGGGAGATTCGGTCTCGGATTTGCCTTGGGTGTTTTGATCTCCCCCTTCAAGAAGAGCGGATACCGTTACGGCTGAAATCTGCAAAAACTGTTGCAAACCCACCACTTCAGGGAGAAGAGCCCTTCTGGACACTCCTATTCTATCCACCCTCCTCCAAGCAGTTCGTCACCATTGTAGAAAGCAGCCACCTGTCCCGGTGTAACCCCCTTTTCAGGTGTGAACAAAGAAATTTCAGCCCGCTTTTCCGGCAGAAGCGTTACTGTACAAGGTACTGGCCTGTGTCGATAACGGAGCCGACATTCCGCCCTGAAGGTGCTCTTTAGTTGTGGCTGAATCCAGTTGCATTCCGATATGATCAGATTTTCACGATATAATCCGGATTCCGGGGCAACAGTTATCCTGTTGGAAGCAGGATCGATGTTGACAACAAAAAGCGGCTCGCTCCAGGCAATCCCCATCCCCCGGCGTTGACCTATTGTGTAACGATGGATACCATCATGGTGGCCAACTACTCGGCCATCAGCAAGGACAAAGTCACCAGGTACAGGTTCAACTCCGTTTTGTTCAAGAAAAGCGATATAGTCATTGTCCGGTATGAAGCAGATGTCCTGGCTTTCATCTTTTGCTGCTACCGGGAGGCCGAATCTTGCGGCGACTTTTCTCACCTCGGATTTGTCGGCAAAGCTGCCCAGAGGGAAGATGATCTCCTGGAGCTGTTCTCCAGTCAGTGAAAACAGGAAATAGGACTGATCTTTTTTTCTGTTTAAAGCTTCGTGAAGGTGTGCCTTGCCGTTGGCATCCCTGATAATCCGGGCATAGTGCCCTGTGGCTAGATAATCCGCGCCCAGCTCTTTAGCCTTTGCCAGAAGAGCGCCAAACTTGATGAGATTGTTGCAACGGGCGCAAGGGTTTGGTGTTTTGCCATGCTGATACTCATTGACAAAGTATCCTATGATCTCGTTCTGAAAACAGGCTTCAAATCGGGCGACGTGATGCCTTATGCCCAGATGCTCTGCAACCCTGACGGCATCATCAACCGGAGTAGTCGGGCCGTCCCAGAGGCGCATTGTTATTCCGATTACATCATGTCCATCTTCAACAAGAAGTGCCGCAGTGACAGAAGAGTCGACCCCGCCACTCATAGCAACGGCTATTCTCATTTTTTCATGGCTGCTCATATGGGTTACCTTAAATGAAAATGGGAAGCCAAAGGCTTCCCATGCAGAAATTGCGAAGGGGAAGAGAGGGAGCTATCTCTTTTCGGAAAGCTCTTTTTTCAGTGTCTCATGCTCTTCTGTCAATGCTTTAAATTTACGATCCAGTTCCCGGATCTGGTCAAAGAGGCAGGAGATAGCCTTTGCTTCCGGATCAGGCATTTTGCCATGTTCCAGATCGAACTTTTCGGTAGGTTTATCCTCAGCCATTACAACACGACCCGGAATACCTACTACCGAGGAGTTGGGAGGAACCTCCTTGACCACCACCGAGTTTGAGCCGATCTTGCTGTTTGCTCCTACGGTAAAGGGACCTAGGATCTTTGCGCCGGAACCGATAACAACATTGTCACCGATGGTAGGGTGTCTTTTAACCTTGTCCCAGGTAACGCCACCCAGAGTTACACCGTGGTACATGGTAACATTGTCGCCGATTTCGGCAGTTTCACCGATCACTACCCCCATGCCGTGGTCAATAAAGAATTTTCTGCCTATCCTGGCACCGGGGTGGATCTCAATCCCTGTGATGAAACGGGAGATGTTGGAAGTCATCCTACCTGCAAAAAAAAGTTCGTGCGTCCAGAACCAGTGGGCAATCCTGTGAAACCATATTGCATGGAGGCCGGGATAACAGAAGATCACTTCCAGAGCATTTCTTGCAGCCGGGTCGCGATCAAATACAGAGTTAATATCCTCTTTTATCCTGGCAAACATCATTCACCTCCGCAGATGTTATCAAACATTATTATTTTTGATAACATACCCTACTAATTCTGTCAATTATTCGGCACTCTTTGAGCATATTCATTGATAATAACAGTAAGGTTGAGTATAGTTAAAAGCTATGAAAAACGGGGAAGAAGATAATTATGCTGCACTTGAATCAGCCATTGGTTACAGATTCAAGGAAAGGGCTTTTCTGGAAGAGGCGCTTACGCATCGTTCCCGTGCAAATGAATCCCAGGAAACTCTGCGAGACAATCAGCGCCTGGAGTTTTTCGGTGATGCAATCCTTCAGTTTCTGGTAAGCCGAGAACTTTTTATCAGATTCCCTGAGCTACGGGAAGGCGAGCTGAGCCGCAGGAGATCCACCCTTGTTGATGAGACCAACCTTCACAGGATTGCCCTGACTATTGATCTGGGGAAATTTCTTCTTCTGGGGAGGGGTGAGGATAAAAAAGGTGGAAGGGAAAAAAAATCACTACTTGCTGATGCATATGAAGCAATGGTTGCTGCTGTCTACCTTGATGGTGGTATCAAACCTGCCCAGCGATTGATAAGGAGGCTTTTCGGCACTCTGCTTGAAAATGTTGCAGATGCCACTTTTTCAAGGGATTACAAGACCGAGTTGCAGGAACTTGCCCAGTCGCGCTTTGGTTCTCCCCCCCGCTACTCCCTTCTTGAGACTTATGGCCCTGATCATGACAGACTATTCAGGGTTGCTGTGCTGTTGGCTGAGAAGATAGTTGGCAAGGGGGAAGGGAGTAGCAAAAAAAGTGCTGAACAGGCAGCGGCAGCCGAGGCGCTCGTTTTTTTATCTGCATGAAGCATGTTATTGTTCCTTTCTTTATTTCTCACCAGGGCTGTCCTCATCAGTGCGTTTTTTGTGATCAACGGACAATTAGCGGGAATCTCGGGAAACTGCCTGATGCAGATGAACTTACTTCCAGAGTCACCCTCTGGCTCAGTTCATCAGCTTTAGATTCACTGGAGGTCGCTTTTTACGGAGGCTCCTTCACCGCGCTCCCTTTTGACACCCAGCTTGCCTTGCTGCTGCCGCTCCAGCCGCTGAAGCAGAGTGGCAAGGTCTGCTCCATCCGTGTTTCTACCCGCCCGGATGCTCTCTCAATGGACTCATTACAGCAACTGCGTGATCTGGGCGTTGATCTGGTTGAGCTTGGCGTGCAGTCGATGGATGATCGTGTGCTTGAAGCAGCTGGCAGAGGACATGATGCCAGCCAGACTGTTGAGGCATTTGCACTGCTACGGGAGAGAGGCTTTAAAGTCGGAGCCCAGCTCATGCCCGGACTCCCCGGAGATTCGGCAGAAGGGGCGATCAGATCCTTGCAGGAGATCCTTTCACTTAAACCGGATCTGCTCAGGATTTATCCGACTGTTATCCTTAAGGGGACACGGCTGGCTGAGATGTATCTGGACGGCTGTTATCAGCCACTCACTCTTCATGAGGCTATCCGGATCTCAAAGGTGATGCTTCATGAAGCGGCAACTTCAGGAGTTCCGGTAATCAGGGCAGGTCTACAGCCGACTGATGAGCTCTCGTATGGTGGAGAGATTGTTGCAGGCCCCTATCATCCGGCTTTCCGGCAACTGGCTGAAGGGGAGCGTTGGTATGACCTGCTCGATATCCTTTTTGCAGAACTTGAAAGCGACAAAAGTGTAACTCTGAAAGTTCCGGAAAAAAGAGTTTCCGATGTTGTTGGCCAGAACAGGATAAATATTCGCTGTATTGAAGAGAAATACGGTATTCTTGTGTCAGCTCTGAATGGCGACACTTCACTTGAAAATAATGACTTTTTGCTGAGTACGCAGCAAAAGGTTATTGCAGGGAATCTGTTACAGGATCTGGGCTATGAAGGTCTCAGACCGTACAAAAAGGAGAGATTTTGACTGAAATACCATTCAAATCAGGGTTCGCAGCAATAGTAGGCCGCCCGAATGCCGGAAAATCGACTTTACTGAACGCCATATTAGGCGAGAAGATAGTCATTACCTCTGCCAAGCCGCAGACCACTCGCAACCGTATCCAGGGGATTCATAATGTTGCCGGTGCCCAGATTGTTTTCATCGATACCCCCGGGATTCATGAGGCAAAATCCCTGCTTAACAGGTCTTTGGTGGAGAGTGCTACCAATGCGATCCAGGGGGTTGATCTGATTCTGTTTATGATTGATGCCTCGGCGCGGCACTCTGTTGATGATGAGATTGTTCTGGGTCTGCTGAAAACTGTGCAGGTTCCTGTTATACTCGTAATCAACAAGGTTGATGCTGTTGAAAAGACAAAGTTGTTGGATTTGATGGAGCGCTACAGCCTTCTTTACTCATTTCGGGAAATAGTTCCTGTCTCAGCGCTTAAAAATGACGGCTTAAAGAGTCTGGTGGCGCTTGTCAGTCAATATCTACCGGCAGGGCCTGCTTATTTCCCGGATGATATTCTGACCGATCTGCCGGAGCGATTTATTGTTGCCGAGATGATTCGTGAGCAGATTTTTCGCCTGACACATGATGAGATCCCCTACTCGGTTGCCGTGGAGATTGAAAGCTTCAAGGAGAGACCGGGAAACGGTCTTATTGCTATCAGCGCCGTAATAATTGTTGAGCGCGATTCGCAAAAAGGGATCATCATCGGTCGTCGTGGCGATATGCTGAAAAGGATCGGTACAGCTGCCCGGCTAGAGGTAGAGAAGTTATTGGCGGAAAAGGTCTTTCTTGAGCTGTTCGTAAAAGTCAGCGCCAACTGGAGTGAGAACCCGAAGAAACTGAAGGAGTACGGATACTGATGAGACCAATTGTAGCAATTGTAGGCCGTCCGAATGTAGGTAAATCCACGCTTTTCAACAGACTGATCGGATCAAGGAGAGCCATTGTTGATGATATGCCCGGTGTTACCCGTGATCGTAATTACGGAAACGTGGATCGTTATGACCTTCCGTTTACCCTGATCGATACCGGAGGGTTTGAGCCGGCCAGCGATGAACTTCTTCTCCAGCAGATGCGCAGGCAGTCGCAGCTGGCCATGGATGAGGCTGATCTGATAATTTTTCTGATGGATGGACGTTCAGGCCTGACACCGGCTGACCGTGAAGTTGCAGCAATGCTTCGGCGAATACCAAAGCCGGTGTTTTATGTTGTCAACAAGGTTGATGGTGAAAAGGTTGAGGCTCTTGCATCCGAGTTTTACGAGCTTGGAGTTGAAACGATCTTTACCATTTCCGCAGCTCACAACAGAGGTGTTGGAGACCTTATGGATGCAGTGACCTCCGCTTTCCCCAGGAGTGCTGCTTTTGATGATAATGAAGAGGTTACAAAAATTGCTGTTGTCGGGCGACCAAATGTCGGCAAATCATCTCTGGTTAACCGTCTTCTTGGTTTTGAACGCTCTGTGGCAAATCCTGTTGCAGGGACTACGCGAGACTCTGTAGACACATATTTCAACTGCAACCAGAAACGCTATCTTCTTATAGATACTGCCGGAATCAGAAGAAAGGGGAAGGTTTCCCTGAAGATTGAGACCTACAGTGTTGTCGATGCGTTGCGCAGTATCGAGAGAGCTGATGTTGTCCTGATTGTGATTAACGCAGAAGAGGGGGTTACAGAGCAGGATACCAAGATTGCGGGGTATGCTTTTGAGGCTGGCAGATCATGCCTTTTTGTGGTCAATAAGTGGGATACGGTAGACAAGGACAATACCTCAATTGGCAAGTTTGTCGAAAAGATCCGGATGGAGTTCAAGTATCTCTCGTTTGCGCCGATTGTCTTTGTTTCGGCGAAGAGCGGGCAGAGAACCGGCAAGATAATGACCGAGGTTGACAAGCTGATGGCGCAGTACACAAAACGAGTGACAACTGCTGAACTTAACAATGTTTTCAAGGAGGCGGTTGATGCTCATCATGCTCCACTTGCCAGTGGAAAACGTGTAAAATTCTTTTATGCGACCCAGGTAGCCGTAAAACCGCCATCTTTTGTGATTTTTACCAATCAGCCGGATGGAATACATTATTCATATGAAAGATATATCATCAACAAGATTCGGGAAGCTTTCGAATTTACCGGCACACCTATAAAGCTTATGTTCAGAGGTCGGGACAAGATGAAAAAGGACACTGTTGACTAATAGGCCAGTTCACAATTTTCACCTGTTCAGTGGGGGTTGGAGTGCTCTATTAAGCCTTTACGCAGTGAGATCTATCGTATATGATTGCATAATTTAGCCTTATGAATATTCTTTCTGGGGGAGTTTGAATGAGCCTGGTAGGAAATCTGGCAGATCTGGGACTTGGCGAGATTTTACAGATAGTAAGTCTCAGCAGGAGATCCGGCATACTTACTCTTGAGAGCAAGGGACGCCAGGGGATTGTCGTTTTCCGGTTCGGTCAGGTTATCAGGGCGACATCAAGCAGTATAAAGTATTTTCTCGGTGAAGAGCTCCTGAAAAGAGAGGTTCTTGATGATGCCTGCCTGCAAAAAGCGCTTCAGGCTCAGCAGACCGGAGCTTACAAGGAACGTCTCGGCACAATTCTTATTCAGAAATTCCATATCCCAGCCCAAAAAATTGAAGATGTTGTCAGAGAACAGATAGAAAAAGTTGTCTATTCATTTTTCATGTGGGAAGAAGGGCGTTTTGAATTTGAGGTTCAGGATGATGTCGAAACTATAGATGATTCGAAAATTGATCCACTCCAGTTCATGCTTGAACAGGGGCTAAATCCCCAATTTCTGGCAATGGAGGGTTCACGGATTGTTGATGAGAAGCGGCATATGGGGGTATTGCTTGAAGAGGAGAGTGAGATTCCAGTGCAGCAGAGCCCGGTATTGCCCGAGATTCCAGCGCCCGTTGAGCTGTCGGCGGTTCAGGAGCAAGAGGAGAGTAGTGCCGGTAAAATTGTTGTTATAGATGATGATCAGGCTATCCGCGAATTTATAGCAGATATTCTGACAAATTCAGGTAAACAGGTATCTGCTTTTGCCAGGGGTGAAGATGCTCTTGTCAAAATTGATGCGCTTTACAGAGCCGGGGAGAGGCCTTCTGTTCTTCTTGACCTCATAATGCCGAGAATGGATGGTTCAGGTGTTCTTGGAGGGCTCGAACTGCTTGAACTCCTGCAGGGTAATTTTGAAGAGCTCGCTCTTATTGTCATGTCTGATTATCGTAACAGTGATGCTGAGCGGCGCATCAAGGAGTTGGGCTGTAGTTTTCTGTCGAAGCCGCGACGTAGCGAACTTTCGGATTCATCTGTAACAGAGGATTTTACTTTACAGTTGAATAGTGCCTTGCAGGGGGTACGTTTTAATAATGCTGCATCTACAGGATTGACCGAAGTAAATATTGGCGACGAACTCAGGCTTGAATTGGGTGAGCTGGGAGACGAGCAGTCATCAACTGTTGTGCCGAGCACAGGAATATCAATGCTGCGCGCAATGCTTGAAGAGCTCAATGATCCGTCACTGGGAGGCGGTGTGATTCTCCTTGTTCTCCGTTTTGCTTCAGAGTTTGTCAACAGGGCTGTAATCTTTCTGGTAAAGGATAAACTGATTTACGGAGCAGGACAGTTTGGAGTCAGTTCAAAGACACTGTCTGCTGATGCAAGCATACAGAGCCTGAAGATACCCTCAGATGAAGAATCTCTGTTTACCGAGGTTCTGTCAGGGCGAATTGCTGTAAAGTGTCGCCCAAATCGGGGTAAATGGAATGACTATCTTTTTGCCAAGCTCTCCAGTCAACCGTCTGAAGTTTTTCTTGGACCGATATTGAGCGAAGGGAAAGTTGTGGCTATCTTGTATGGTGATAATCTGCCTGAGTCCAGTCCGATAGGGGATACCGATTCTCTGGAAATATTCCTCTCCCAGGCCGGAATTGCAATGGAGAAGGCGCTGCTGGAAAAAAGATTGAAAAAGAGAGAGATGGAGGGGGTATGAGGCGAATACTTGTCACTGAAGACTCTGCTACAATGCGTTCACTGCTGGTGTCTGCAATTGAGTCGTGTGGTGAATATGAAGTTATAGAGGCTGCAAGTGGTTTTGAAGCTCTCCGGCTTCTTCCCAGGGAACATATTGATTTGATTATTACTGATATCAATATGCCTGATATCAATGGTCTTGAATTGATAAGCTATGTTCGCAAAAGTGCTAATTACCTGACAACCCCTCTTTTTATAATATCAACAGAGGGGCGTGAAAAAGACGTGGAAAAAGGGCTTTCGCTCGGGGCAAACGAATATCTGGTCAAGCCGATTGATCCGGTAAGGCTTCAGGAGCTTATTGTAAGGTACATAGGAGAGAGTTGAGAAATATTTTTCAGACGTCCTAAGGAGTAATGCATGACCGGTTCAAAGGATATGGCAGGTAAAGCTGTTACGGATTTTCTCGCGGAAGCTGAGGAGATTCTCGACCAGCTCTGTTCTGATCTGGGGACTATGAGCGACTCGACTGACAGCGGCGAGTGTAATCCCGATTCACTCAACTCTGTATTCAGGGGGGCTCATTCCCTGAAAGGGTTGGCAGGGATGTTTGGTTTTGCCGAGATTCAGGAGCTTTCACATAATATGGAGAACCTCCTTGATTCTCTTCGTCTGGGCAAAGTTTCACTAGGACCCCAGGTATTGACTCTGCTCATGGACTCTCTTGAGACCCTCGGTTCGATGATTCGTAACCTTGGTGAAGGGATTACTGAAGAGCCCGGACTTGAGGGCCTTATCGTTCTCGTTCGTTCCGGCTGATGGTAGCCTACGTCGGCCGACTCGACGTC
>JANNRW010000393.1:0-10718 GCA_031401815.1 Geobacteraceae bacterium
TCGCCGGTTGATACTGTCCAGTTCCGGCTCTGGGTATAGTTCTCCGCTGCCAGCCAGGTGGTGCCGTTGTCGCTGCTCAGTTGCATCTGCGAAACCACGCCGCTGCCGACATCGGTGGCGTTTAACCCCAGGACAACAGCAGCCGCCTTGGTGTAGGTTGCACCAGCATTGATGACGATGGTGCCAATGGGCGGCGTGGTGTCAACTGTGGCAACAAAACTTGCACCGCTCATGTCCAGGTTGTTAAGGGTGATGCTCCTGCTATCAGGCGTAAACCAGTAGCCGGTTCTGGCTGGTGTCAGGGTATAATTGCCGTTAGTCAGGTGCTGGAAAAGGTAATTGCCGTTTATGTCTGTGGATACAGTTCTGGCAGCGTTACCGGCAAGCGCCACGGTGACGTCGGCTATGCCAATGCCGCCGCTCAGGTCATAGTCGTTACTACAGATGGTCTGCAACTGAAAAGACTTCTGAAGAGTCATTGGCACGGCTGAGGAGTCAGTCAGCTGCAAGGTAAAGTTGAAGGTGCCACAAACCGGCGTGGTGCCGGCAAGGATGCCGGTTTGCGGGTCAATGTTCATGCTGGCGGGAAATGAGCCGTTTGCCAGACTCCAGGTGAGCGGCGCTACACCACCCTGTCCATCGAAGGTGGCGCTGTAGGACGACTTCTGCAAAGCGCCCTGAATGACACTGGTGTTGATGCTCAGCGGATCAACGGCCATGATGGTGAACTGTTTGCTGACACTGGCCGATGGATAGCCGCTGTCAGTGACGGTCACGGTGAAAGTGGCGCTGGTTCCGGTCGCCATGGTCACACTGCCGGTTACAGCTCCAGTACTGGAGTTGAATACCAATCCGGACGGCAGCGTTCCGGCGGTAAGTCTGAACGTATAGGGGAGCAGGCCACCAGTTGCTGCTACGATATCGCTATAGGCGACGCCGCGTATAGCGGTTTTGAGACTGGCGGTAGGGATAACAACATCCGGGTAAACAATGCTGGTAAAGGCTCGACTGACGGTCTGTACCGGTGTGCCGTTGTCATGCACTTCCAGCGTGAAACTGGCCGTTCCGGCGGCTGTCGGGGTGCCGGAGAGCACGGCAGTACCAGCGTTCTGCGTCAGGGTAACTCCGGCAGGCAAAGTGCCGGATGTTATGCTCCAGCTGTAGGGCGGAGTGCCAAGCTGGGCGCGGATATTGGCGGAGTAAGCCTGGTTAATGCGCGAGTTTGGAATGCTCCCCTCATAGATCGAAAGCTGGTCGGTTATGACAAAGATCAGCGTTACCTGTGCTTTCTGCGCCGGAGCGTCACTGTCGGTAACTTCAAAAGTGACACTGCTGGTGATGTTGGCGCTCGGGGTGCCTGATATGGTGCCGTCACTGCTCAAACTGAGGCCGGAAGGCAGCGTGCCTGTCTTGACCGCCCAGCTGTAGTTTTTGAGACCGCCTGTGGCGCTTAGTGTTGCGCTGTAAGGCAGACCAACTGCGCCATTGGGCACTGCGCCGGTAGTTACCGAAATTGTATCGGAAACATGGAGTATGAACTGCTTATCAGGGTTTGGTGGCGTGGCGCTTGGCCCTGTGGCGTTGCCGACCGAATCGGTTACCCGAACGGTAAAGCTAAAATCGCCACGATCTGCCGGAGTACCTGAGAAGATGCCGGATGCAAGGTTAAACGTAACTCCGCTGGGAAGCGATCCGTCAATGATTGACCATGTGTAGCCGGGCAAACCACCCTTGGCGACCAAGGTAACCGGGGTAATGGCAAACCCTTTCTTAGCGTTAGTGAGCACGGCGCTTGTGGTAATAGTAACTGATGATGTTACCCGGATGCTCAAATTTTGGGTTTTGATCAGAGGTGTTGGGTAGCTGCTGTCGGTTACAGTAACCTGAAGATTGGTGAGCCCAGTTGCTGTTGGTGTTCCTGAAACAACACCAGTGGTCGCATTGAGGGTAAGCCCGGCAGGGAGCTGGCCGGTCAAGGCGAAGTTATAAGGGCCGATACCACCATTAGTCCTGATTGCCTCGGAATAGATGTTGTTCTGGCTGCCGTTGGGCATGGCGGTGGTCAGGATTTGCAGCGGACTTAGTGAGTTGATGGTGAACTGTTTGTAGACGACCCGGCTGTAGGAGTCTTGTAGAGCGATGACCACCGGCTGGCTAGTGGCGCTAGTGGGGGTGCCGCTGATGATGCCGGTTGCCGGGTCGAGTGTCAAACCGGCAGGGAGGGTGCCGGAGTAGATGCCCCAGGTGTAAGGGGCAAGACCACCGATGGCGGTCAGGGTCTGGTTGAGGGCAGCGCCGACGATGCCATCGTGCAGGCGAGGAGTGGTGTTGGCTAATAGCTGGTCTATACTTAGGGTGAAATCTTTTGCAGAAATTCGACCGGAGGCATCTGTAACAGAAACATTGAGATTGACGGTTTCAGTGCTTTCGGTTCCAATGCATGCACTAGCCACCCACCCGTAGCTAGCGCACCAATAAGCGCCCCTGCTATAACTCCACTCCCATTTAGTACAAACGTATGACTGGCAACTTGGCGTACCATTCAAAATGCCGGCATTTGAACTGTTTATCCCAAAAGGAAGCGAACCACTAAATTGATAACTGTATGGTGCTTTTCCCCCTATTGAAGATATCGAATATGAATATGGTAAGCTGCTTGTACCACGGGGCAAGGTAGTCGAGGAAATTGCCAGAGGTTCTGTCACTTCAATGGAAAACTCAAGTTCAGCGTATGCGCCAAGTTGATCCGTCACCCCCATGGCGAAGGCATAGCTGCCGACGGTGGTCGGGGTGCCGCTGATGGTGCCCAAGGTCGGGTCGATGGAGAGGCCGGAGGGAAGTGAGCCGTAGGCCTTGCTGAAGATATAGGGCGTCGCGCCTCCGGTTATCTTAACCGATTGGTTATAGGCTGTGCCGGTCTCTGCATGGTACAGCGGCCCGGATGCCGTTGTGAAATTGAGGATGCCCGAAGGGGCCATGCCGACTTTCAAAGTAGCACCGGCTGTGTCTGAGATGGTGACGTTGTTGATAGTAGCTGTGCCATAGCCTGTTTTGGTGATGGTGACGGTGTAGACGCCGTTGGCGGGAGCTTGCGAGAAGGTAAAAACGCCCGCTGTATTGCTCTGGGTGGTTGCACCACCGGTTATCGAAATTGTGGCAGCGGCTAGTTTATTTCCAGTAGAAAGATCGGTGATGTTGCCCATTATGGTGGTAATGCCTGTGGCAGTTAGCGGGATGCTTAATCTGCCAGCCGAGTTGGTGATGCTCGAACTTGTGATGCTTACTTGGGCAGTTTTTGCGCCCTTGGTTGTTGGGGTTGCGGTCACTAACAGAGTGCAGCTTGCACCTGCATCCAAAGTGGGTGAAATGGACGAGCATGGAGAAGTTCCGCCAGGAGCAACTGAGAATTCAGCAGAATTTGTCCCGGAAATCTGCGAAGAAAAACTTGAGGCGGCTGCGCCGCCATTAATGATTGAAAATTCAGTGTGAGAAGGGGCTCCTAAATTAATATCCTGTGCTGCTTGGCTTGATTGATTAAACACCAAAGGACCAACTGAAGCCAAATAATCAAACTGTCCCGAACGCACAGGCCAAACATACATGTAGTGGGTCTTATAATTGTTGCTCACGATGCCATTGCTCATATACACGTACCAAGCTATATTGGTGAAATTATCGACGGTAGTGCCGGACCAATAGTAGTCGGCCTTGACACCAGTAAAACCGGCTGTGTTGAGAGAATTATCACGATACCCGGCATCGGGCAAAATTCGCAATTCGTCAATGGTTGGCAGACGCCAATCACCGGCAACCGAACCATCGGTCAAACCGCACGAACCCGCTGTCAGATTCGCGCCTGACGACACGGCATTAACCCAAGTCTGTAATGATCCAAAGCAGTCGGCGTTTTTCAACCACCGCAGCTTGCTGACGGTATCAACCACCGTGCCGTCTTGCAGATCAACAAAGCGGGGCAGCGAAGCGTTTGCGGAGCCGCCATACATCACGCAAAGCACAACCAAAATAAACAACAAGCGTTTCATAATAAGCCCTCCTTGACAGGCCTAAGGGTTATAAATCGGAAATCCATGGGTTAATCTCCATATAGTGTCCAGTCTTATCACTCAATTAAAAAGCTTATATGCGTATGGTTCCCAAGGTCTGCTTCCGGGTCTATTAGGCGGAACTAAACTTGACGTATAATTCCATACCGGGTGGTTTATGTCCGGCATTGGGGCATCGTTGTATAAAACAACCTGCTTAATCCATTGCCCGGACTCCTTCACCCAGGAAAGCTTGCCTGCTACTTGCTTGCCCTTGTTGTTGTCGGGCAATTCAACGATATCGATATCCTTGGGAACAGACGGGCTGATTTTAGAAATATCTGAAATTATTTTATCTTTTTCTGTCTGTGTTATTAGCGGATCGGTTTTGACCGCCGTGACAACTTCGGCTGATGTGCGCATTTTCCAGAATGCCAGTATTTGATCGGCAGAAAACTTGTTGCTGCTCTCCAGCATTTTGAGAATTACGATTTCTTTTTGATGATACATGTAAGCTTTCTGCGCTTCGGTAGACATATCCTGGAATGATTTTTTGCCCGAGATGAGAGCATTGATGTCAGGAAATTTCACTCCCAATTCAATAACGCTCATCCCCTGTGGTTGTATGGACTGAGAATTTGATGCGCAACCAAGAATCAGAGCAGCGACAACACCAACCAATAATCTTTTCATAATTGAACCCTCCTTTATCGGTGCAACCGAATTTAAGTGATTCAAACTAGTTTGTTTGATCTTTAGTTTCACTTCTGGGTGCTTCATCGGTTTTAGCGGAATCCCGATTTTCAGGTTTTGGACTCGCGTATTTTGTAGTCCTTTCCTGCCCGGTATTTATTTTCTGTGCTGCTTCAAACAGCTTAACCATCTGTTCAAACATGGTATTTGCCATTTTTTCATTCATAGCCGTACCGGTATAGGCTGACTCTACATTTACATTCCAGTCACGAAAAGTGGCCATGATTTTATCCATGTTATCCAGGCTATGTTCGGTATCGTGCTTGATCATCATGTGCAATAAAAACAGTGTTGCGTGTTTGCGCTTGGTAAAACGGACTGCCTGATCAAATGAAGAAGTGGCGAATTTGAAGGAATAGACAATGAAGGTAATTATCAGTGAACCAATCAACGAGGCGCGCAGGATAATGAGGATAATCACCATCGTCAGACCTGTACTGTCGAGGTGGGGCATCTTTTCTATCTGTCCAAAGGTGTCTTCAAACAGCTTGAACACATAAAGACTGAATACAAGCAGAGAGAACAAAGAGATGAGAATTCCTGCTACCCCTGTGGCATTGTATTTCGCAATTGAACTGTCAAGGCTGTATAACACCTTGCCAAGATAGGTGAAGCTCTTCTCGACATCCTTTTCACAGTCTTCAAGATAGTTTTTCTTCTTGAACTCAGCTGCCCTGTAGAGGTAGTAGCCGAAAACAGACAGAAGTCCCATGACGAGGAAAGGGACAAAATACAGGATAGTGGCCATCTGGGCTTTATTGATGAACGCCTGAAATTGCGTATACGGAGACGGATACATTACCGGCAAAACTATAGCCAGTACTGTCAAAAAAAGGACGAGAAGTGACATTATGCCTAATGCAGCATATTTCCGGAGCGTTGCTTCTTTTATGCAGGGCAGTTCCTGTTGATTCTCAATCACAATTAACCCCCACGGATAGGGCTAGCATATGAATAACGTCAAACGTGCAACAAATTACAATGCAATACGTGCATTAGTCAACTCTTTTGTACTTTACTGCGTGGTAGCGGATACAGAGGCTCATTTGTTATAGTCGCGCCATGAAACATGATGAAAAAACAAGAGAATTTATTTCAAGTCTGGATATCGGGCGGGCAATCAAACGGCGCAGAAATGCGTTGGGGATGTCTCAGGAGAAACTTGCGGAGTTGTTGAACGTTACGTATCAGCAGGTGCAGCGTTATGAAAATGGCAGTAACAAGCTGAATGTGGAAAATATTCAGAATGTAGCTGCTGCGCTTGAAGTTCCGGCGGCTTTTTTCTTGAAGCCGGAGCATCTACTTGTTGGGGAGTCTGACACCCCATATTTTGACCGCGATGAACAGCAGCTTTTTACCCTGTTCCGCTCCATCACTGAGCCTGCCGTCCGCACCCTTCTTATCGATGTAGTCCGCCTCGCCGCAAGAAACAGCTGACGCCGGAACAAAGATCGCAGATCCTTATCCATGTTGCATTCAAGATGACTCTAAAACCACTGTCTTGGTGTCGGATGAAGCCCGACACTGATTGGGCGAGTAGCAACTCGCCCCTACGAATTGATTTCATCATGAATGCAAAGACGAAGAGAGTGAATCACGGATTTCTCAACAGAACTCTATACGGCAGGGAAAAACTTCTTGATTCGCGAGGATATCTTTTTGTTTCGCGAGTACAGCACGGTTCCGGCTGACTTGGATGACGTAGCAAGAAGAGAGTCATTGGTAATGGAATAACACTTTTTAACATCATACCCTTTTTCTCTTTGCAGTCTGGCTATGATTTAACCTGATAATTCAAACGTAGGTTATACGTGCCCCTTGCCGTTGACAATCTTTTACTATCCGTGTCATAATCTGCCTGAATTTACTTAGACTAAAATTAAACCCCATCGGCTTATTCTTCTCAATGTCGTCTGCCGCCAAACCCGTTCAATAGCGTCTAATCAGCATCATGGAGCTGCACCCCAAATGTCTTTTGTTCATCTTCATCTACACTCTCAATACTCACTGCTGGACGGCGCCATCAGGCTAGATGACCTGATAAAAAAGAGCAGGGAGTTCAATATGCCCGCTGTAGCCCTGACAGATCATGGCTGCATGTTCGGTGCGATTGAATTTTATACCAAATGCAAGGATGCCGGTATCAAACCGATAATCGGCGCAGAGGTCTATGTAGCGCCGGGTGCTCGTGGGAGCAGGGAGAGTGTGGGGTCTGAAGGGATCTCAAATTTTCACCTGGTGCTGCTCTGCATGAATATGCAGGGGTACAGAAACCTCTCCAGGCTGACTTCAGCAGGATTCAAGGAGGGCTTTTACTACAAGCCTCGGATTGACAAGGATCTGCTTGCTCAGCACAGCGAAGGGCTTATTGCCCTCTCTGCATGCCTGAAAGGTGAAGTTGCCTGGCTGGCTGGCCGTAACAGAAGGGATGAAGCGCTAGCCGTTGCCAGCTGGTATGCTGACATCTTTCCGGAGAGATACTATCTGGAGATACAGGAAAACACCCTCCCTGAGCAGGATGCTGCCAACAAGCAGCTGCTAGCTATTGCTTCTGAGCTGAATCTTCCTCTAGTTGCAACCAATGACTGTCATTACCTCAACAGGGAGGACGCCAGAGCCCACGAAGTCCTGCTCTGTATTCAGACCGGCAAGACAATGAACGACACCGGCCGTATGCAGTTCTCAGCCAGCGAGTTTTATTTCAAATCTCCCGAAGAGATGACCTCTGCCTTTCACTATGCACCTGAAGCTCTGGCCAATACCCTTGCCATTGCAGAGCGGTGCGACCTTCAGCTTGATTTTAATACCTATCATTTCCCGCAGGTAGAGACCCCATCAGGGATGACTCTTGATGAACTTCTTGAAAATGAAGCTCGTACCGGGCTGGAAACCCGTCTGGATACCATCAGAAAGAGAAGAGCCGGTTTTACTGCTGAAGATGAGCTGCAGTATGGCGAACGACTCACTCTTGAGCTTGAGTGTATCAAAACCATGGGCTTCCCCGGCTACTTCCTGATAGTAGCCGATTTCATCAACTGGGCAAAAAAACAGGGTATCCCTGTAGGCCCCGGCAGGGGCTCTGCTGCCGGATCACTGGTTGCGTACGCACTACGGATTACGGACATCGATCCGTTGCCGTACAATCTCCTTTTTGAACGTTTCCTTAACCCGGAACGGGTCTCCATGCCCGATATCGACGTTGATTTCTGCACTGACCGCCGGGATGAGGTGATTCAGTATGTAACTGAAAAGTACGGCAGGGACAAGGTCTGCCAGATCATAACTTTTGGTACGATGGCTGCCCGTGGTGTGCTCAGGGATGTAGGGCGCGCCCTGGATATGAGTTACGGAGATGTGGACAGGATTGCCTAACTGGTGCCGGAGGTTCTTGGCATCACCCTTCTAAAGGCTATTGAGCAGGAGCCAAAACTCAAAGAGATGGCAACTCTGGACAAGAGGGTAGGGGAGCTGCTCGAAATTGCCCTTCGCCTGGAAGGTCTTGCAAGGCATGCCTCAACCCATGCTGCCGGAGTTGTGGTCGCCCCTGACATGCTGGAGGAGTACTGCCCGGTCTACAAGGATCAGAAAACCGGCGTCATCAACACCCAGTATTCGATGAAATATGTCGAGAAGATCGGCCTGGTGAAATTCGACTTCCTGGGGCTTAAAAACCTGACTGTTATTGACAATGCTGTAAAACTCATAAGGGCGGGAAAAGATCCTGCTTTCGATATAACCCTGCTTGATGATAATGATCCGCTAAGTTATGAGCTCATCTCGGAGGGGAATACAACCGGAGTTTTTCAGCTGGAGGGGAGCGGTATGCGTGAGATGCTCCGCGAGCTCAAACCCTCCTGCTTTGAAGATGTGATTGCTGCATGCGCCCTGTACCGTCCTGGCCCCTTGAATTCCGGGATGGTCAAGGATTTTATAGAGAGAAAGCATGGCCGGAAAAAAGTTGTTTTTGATCTGCCGCAGCTGGAGCCGATTCTAAAAGATACCTATGGAGTTATCGTTTACCAGGAACAGGTCATGCAGATTGCGCGTACCCTGGCTGGCTATTCCCTTGGCGGCGCTGATCTGCTCCGCAGGGCAATGGGAAAAAAAGACTCCGCAGTTATGGCCAAAGAGAAGATACCGTTTCTGGCAGGGGCTAAAGTACAGGGTATTGATCTCAAAAAAGCTGAAGCCATCTTCGATCTCATGGCAATGTTTGCCGAATATGGATTCAACAAGTCGCACTCTGCAGCCTATGCCCTGATCGCCTATCAGACAGCCTATCTGAAGGCGCATTTTCCTGTCGAGTTCATGGCAGCTCTTTTGACAGAAGATATGGGGAATACCGACAAGATATTGAAAAATATCAATGATTGTCGCGGCATGGGAATTGAGGTTCTGCCACCAGACATAAACGACTCGGATTTTTCTTTCCGGGTTATCGGCAACTCCATACGTTTTGGACTTGGTGCGATCAAGAATGTCGGAGAGGGTGCGATACTCGCCATTCTGGAGGCGCGTCACGCTGAAAGATTCACCGATATTTTCAGCTTCTGCGAACGGGTTGACCTGCGCAAGGTGAACAAGAGGGTAATGGAGTCTTTAGTCAAGAGCGGCGCTTTTGATTCAACCGGAGCCGGAAGATCCTCACTGTTTGTTGCTCTTGAAGAGGCAATGAGCACCGGGCAGAGGATTCAGCAGGAGCGGGACAGCTCTCAGGTCTCCCTGTTCGGGAGCGCCGAAGTCGGGCGTGGCAGCATCAATGGGGCTCGCAGGCTCCCTGATATAAACGAGTGGGATGAGAAACAGCGTCTTAATCTGGAAAAGGAGGCTCTCGGTTTTTATATAACAGGGCACCCTCTTGGACGCTATGAAGCGGAAATCAGGCGATTCGCCTCTACTGACACCTCCCAGATCAGTGAACTTGCTGACAGGGCAGAGGTCAGGCTCTGCGGCATTGTTGTTGCGCAGAAGGAGCATATGACAAAAAAAGGGGAGCGAATGGGGTTTGTGACCATAGAGGATCTTGCCGGAACAGTCGAGGTTCTTGTGCTCCCTAACATATACCAGCAGGTTGCCGAGCTGTTGAAGAGTGATGAGCCGCTCCTGTTTACCGGGCAATTTGAAAAAGGTGAGAAGTCTAACAAGATCATAGCATCGGCAATCCAGATGATTCGGGAAGTTAATGAACGTGAGACCAGATCTGTCCGGATCACACTTGACAGGGCTGACATGGATCCGGCGCGGCTGACCGGACTAAGGGATCTGCTCGGTCGCCATCGCGGCTCATGCCCCTCTGTTATCCATGTTGTCATTCCTGATCTTTGCACTGCCGTAGTGCCTCTGTCTGAAAATTTCAGGGTAGCCCCCACTGAATCATTATCTATGGAAGTAAAGGGTTTATTAGGCTATAATGCCGTCACTTTTGTCTGATATTGTCAGATCAACATTTAAAGGAGAGCTTCAATAATGGCAGTTCAATACTATATGGAGTTTGAAAAACCTCTGATGGAGCTGGAAAAGAAAATTCAGGAACTTGCAGAGATGTCAGGGGAGCTGGATATTGTTTCCGAGATAGGAAAACTTGAAAGCAAGGCTGACACGATGCGTGCGGAGATTTTCAATAACCTCTCCCGTTGGCAGACAGCCCAGGTTGCCAGGCATATTAATCGTCCGTTTACTCTCGATTACCTCAATCTGATTTTCACCGGATTTACCGAACTGCATGGCGACAGGCTCTTTGGCGATGATCATGCAATAGTAGGGGGTCTGGCTCGGCTTGATAGCCACCCGGTCATGGTAATAGGCCACCAGAAGGGGAGAGACACGAAAGAGAAAGTATTTCGCAACTTTGGCATGCCTAATCCGGAAGGGTACAGAAAAGCTCTGCGCCTGATGAAGATGGCCGAGCAGTTCAAGCTGCCG
>JANNRW010000394.1:0-9103 GCA_031401815.1 Geobacteraceae bacterium
GATTGTCATCCCCGAATGTCTCTATCGGGGATCCAGATTTAAGGTTTTTAGATGCTGGATTCCCGATAACTACCTCGGGAATGACAAAGATTAAGTCAAGCGCTTTTTCAGAACGAATCAGGAGTCTTTATGGTTTACCACAAAGGTTTTGGTCAGTCTTTATTCAGGTTTTCTCTGAGCCTCTGTGCCTCCGTGTGAAACTGATTTTGAATTTCTGCTTTTATGCCCTGAGTAGTTACAAAAACTGTTCAACACGGCACAGAAACAGAACTGTTGTACAACAATAATGTTTTACTTTACTTCAGTTAATCAACATGAAAACCGCAGTTAGCCACAGATTAAGGCCGATAACAGCGGATAATTCCTGAAATGCCTATAAATTCACCCTTTGGGTTTTGAGCCTGTTTGTTGAAATCAGCATGTCACTCCTCTGCCAATAGTCGGCACAGCTCTTCCGGCAAGCGCTCCATGAGCCTCTCCCGTTCATCAGGAGAAAGACAAGTGAATATCCTCCGCAGTGAATTCAGGACAATTTTAGCAACTTCAGTCATCTCTTGTTCAACGCAGAGCGCGAGCGCTTTCAGGTAGCTCTCCATTGCATCGGAAAAACAGTCCTGCTCTTCGTACACCCTGCCGATCTGATGCCAGGTGCCGCCGAGCTGATGCTGCTGGCCGCTCTTTTCATTCCACTCCAGAGCCTGCTGGTAGCTCTCCAGTGCTTGGGACCACTGACGCTGCTCGGCGTATACAATGCCGATCTGGTGCCAGGTGCCGCCGAGCTCATGCTGCTGGCCGCTCTTCTCCTTCCACTCCAGAGCCAGCCGGTAGCTCTCCAAGGCCTGGGGCCACTGCCGCTGCTCCTCGTACACCCTGCCGATCTGGTGCAAAGTGCTGCCGATGTTTTGGGAATCGCCGTGCTGTTGCTGAATATCCAGAGATTCATTGTATGCTGTCATCGCGTCAGAGAAATGACGAGCTGATAAATGGGTCGTTCCCAGAAGGAAAAATATCTCTGCCTCATCAAGCTTTGCATGATTCGTCTGGCCGAGGAGCGACATAGCAGCAGTTAAGCAGCGGATGGCATCATCATAACGAAACCCCGCCAAATATTCGGCTCCGAGAGCTTTATGCAGGGAAAGCTTGGTACGGATCACGCGCTCCGGCGCAGAGATGTCGAGACTTAGTCCTTGCAGCCGCTTCTCCAGTTCAGCGATACGGTTTTTTCGCTCATCGGTGACACCGTCCGGCGCAGCGACTGATTGCGGAATTTCATCAGCAACGACATCGCCATGACCGTCAGGAAGATGGTAGTAGTAGGTGATCCAATCCCAAAGGTCAGGAGCAGCGCTCCGCAATTTATTGGTAAAATGCCGGGTGGTCCAGAGAATGAGACAGCAGGGGAATTCATGGAAAAGGTTTTCCCGTTCCAGGTTCATTTCCTCAAGCAGGGATGACGCCGCAAGCTTGCCTTCATGAGAGATCAACAGGCTGTCTTCAATGCCGTAAATATGAAGCAGATATTGACCCGGTCGTGAAGTGAGCACTTCGGAAGGGGCTTTATTCCTGATGGCGCGGAAGAGTGAGGTAATGGGGTGGCCTGAAACGTCAAGAAGTGCTGTGGGGTTATCGGGGAGGAGAAGATCCAGCTCGGCACGCAGTTCGTCTCGTTTGCGGTAGGAACCGACCGAAATCAAAACAAGGGTGGGTTTGCTTCTGTCTGTGAGAACAAAAGCAATTTCGGCAAGTTGACTTCGCTCGGATTCGTCAATCATGGTTTGCATCTGCGCTGCCGTCGATAAACGGGAGCAGCAATGGATTAATCTCGCGTCTGCCGTTGTATTTCAGGACTGCCAGCGAAAAGAGGAGATCAAGGATCTTGGCATCAGCAGCTTGATAGGCTTTATTCTCAAGAATTTTGCGATGATCGCTATCAAGTTTGTCCCACATATCTTGCCCCAGGTAGAGGCAGGCCTTGTTAACATCACCCTGTTTGATCCGTTCGCCCCGGCGCTGAATGATTGCTCTGTTTACTATCCGGAGTAACTGCCTTGGGCAGCCTCCCGACTTTTCTACACAAAAATTCAGGACGCCAGCAGCAAAAAAGAGCGAAGTATCAATTCGTTTGGCAATGATATCGGCAAGAAGTGGGATGCTTTTTTTATCTACCGGCACCATTGGCAGAATCGGTGTCTGAAAAAACTCGGCTGAAGCGCTGTTCTTGATATCAAAGAAAGAGTTGATCGGCACGGTGAAAAGAATGTTGCTGTTAAGCGCCTG
The DNA here is from genome assembly GCA_031401815.1 of Geobacteraceae bacterium. Taxonomy (GTDB): domain Bacteria; phylum Desulfobacterota; class Desulfuromonadia; order Geobacterales; family DSM-12255; genus JANNRW01. Next base: position 2,278 of record JANNRW010000394.1, read on the forward strand.
AATCATGGACGATTCCCTGATGAAAAGCAGTTGGAATATTTCATAGCGCATCTTCTCGAAACCGTCGATAACGAAGAGGATATCTTTCCCCTTGCCAGCTTTGTCAAGAATCTCTCTGGCATCATCCAAGGCAAGATTAAGGCGGTTAACCAGACTGTGGGGGTTTTTGCGGACTGATTCGCGAATTTTTTTGACAGTATTCGAACTGGATGAAAACAAGGCTTTGAGGCTGCTTTTTAACTTGATGAATCCCAGAAAACCTGCTCCGGCTTCGAGCTCAGAAGCGATATCCAGTTGGTAGGAGGTCTTCAGTTCCCGCTGAATTTCAGTGTCTGACAGCCATTCCTTGAGCAGATCGCCAAGTTGTACCGTCCGTATTTCAAGCCCTTCCTGCTCAAGTCGTTCAATGAGTTTGAAAATCAGGGTCACAAACAGGTCTTCAGGCTCAAAGGTGGTTATCTCCACCTCTTTTTCCATATCAATAAAGATCGAGCAGTAACGATCAGAATGATTGACGTCTGTTTGAAAGCGATGTAGTTCCGTACTCTTGCCACAGCCTCTATGGCCGGAAAAGATAATTTTTGCGTAGGAATCGGTCAGCTTCATGAGTTGCCCGGTCGAGGCATCGATGTTGAGCGTGAATTTGATATCATTGAAGCACTCTTCAGCTCTTACCGAATCCAGATGAACATAAAGCGCCGCTTCGTTCTCCGCATCAATCTCTAAATCGAGCTCCGTAACCTGTCGCGCAAGAAATTTGTCTTTAACCGGATATTCCATTACACAGACTCCTCTGACAATAATTGATGCATTGCTCTATTTGGCCTTTTCACCACAACTTAGCTTATCATGCTTCTCTTTTCAATTCGTGAGTATTGTACAAAGCACGGACAGCCGCAAGCTCCTTTTGCAGGCTGGTTTTCAGCATCTCTTTTTGTGCAATGGTCTGAGCCCTGACCCGATCACCGACAGCCCTGGTGATTTCGTTCAACTCCTTGTCGGAGAGTTCACGATTTATCTTTGGAATACGCCCTGCTATTTGCCCTGATTTCATTGGAGCCTCCGGTATTTCGATTCCATGTTGCAGTCTACCCAAGAAGAGAAGAGGAGTCAATTATTGAATAATATTCGGCGGGTTACCTGAAATTGTCAGTGTAAAGCTTTGCCCTGACAACGCCCGGATTGAGCTTTTGCATCGCCAGTGGGGCATGCCGAGTACCTACAGATGAATGACATCTTTAGTGCGATGTGGAATATGCGAGCTGCTGGCCATCACCGCGCCACGTATGCCAACAAATTCATTGGCAACAAATTTACTGGCATTGATAAAAAGTGTCGTTGGCTTTTCCTGGATAAGATGGAGCGAGTGCGTTGGGGGAAGCCTTTTTTATGTTTACATTCACCGATTTCAAAGTGTAAATATCCCTTCAAATTAAGCATCTAAAGGGCATCCCCATTACCTTAGACTAGGTCATCAAACGTGCCGAAACCAAAACCTGCCAAAACCGTTGTCGTTGATGAAGGGGTTTCTGACGGCAACCTGATGCGCTTCAAGAGCTTTGCCGCCGGACGCGGTCTGAAGGTGTCAGAGTGCCTGTACATCCGCCAATTGCATGCCGGGATGCCGGATGGGCATATCCTCCGCCATCTGCTCAGTAGCACGACCATCTTGATAACGACCGATCGTCCACTTCACAATACCGCGCTGTCCAAAGGGTTTGAAAGCTATTACCTTGGTGAAAAGGAAATTACCGGAACAGCTCTCCGGGGCATTTCGCTCAAGAAAGATGTGGTGAACAAACGTATCGACCAGAGCCTTCTCGCCAGTTATCTGCCGGTTAAAACGGATATTCGTCCGCTATTGCTCCCTGAATCACCGCAACGGCTGAAAAAGCTTCATGTAAAGCGGCGCCGGATACGCGGTTATTTTGATGGCTTGCACCATATGGATCAGGTCGCTGTGACGGTTTCCTGGCAAACGCTTGGCAAGCAGATACTCATTGGTGTTCGCATCCAGGTAGCATCCAACTCAGGATTGAAGGCGCTGGATGCTAGTGAGAGTTATACAGCGGAGTCCTTTCCTGCCGAATGCTGCGGCAGCGGTTCGTTGAGCTATGCATTGGTTCTGGTGATACAACTCATGCTGAATTCCGTCGCCACTATCGTCTATTATGATAGCGCCGGAATCGATGCAGCCGTTCTTCCAGCTGCAAACCAGCATAATCATGAGTATCAGGGCTTATTCAAGCAGTTGTCGGAGAGTTTTACGCAGCTGGAATTTGTGCCGGTTTCAAAGGGCAGGCATATGGAGATGTTGCGCGATAAGTTGACGCAACTGGCAAGCAGCCGCACCACCAACGAAATTCAGCAGGAAAGCATAAGGGAGATTCTGTTCAGGGTTGCCGCGCATGATGAAAAGGGGAAAACAAAGGGGACGGAGTCAAGTTAGTTAACTCGAAATCCCACGTCGGCGCTGCCGTGCGGAAGGGGGGCTGTAGCTTTTGTGCAGGAGAGACAGGGTTAATGCACAAGAAAAACTTACACTTGCACCCACATGAAAACTGTAAGATAATGTGTAATCAAATCGCTTATTGAGGTGCATAATGCTTGCCAGAACCAATGTAGTCCTGGATACCGACCTGCTGGATGAAGCCGGACGCCTGACCGGGCTTAAGACCAAGAAGGATGTCATTGTCTGCGCCCTCCAGGAGCTGATCAAGCAACGCAGCAGGAAAAGGCTTTTGACCGTCCGCCATGCTGGGCTCTGGCAGGGTGATCTGAACGCATTACGGGAAAGCCGCCATGATCCTGCTTGACACAAGCGCCCTGATCGAATTCCTGAACCGCACCGGTTCACGCCATGACCTGGCGGTTGAAACATTGATTTCCAACGACAATGATATTGCTCTTGCGGAAATCACGCTTACCGAAGCACTGCAAGGCATTCGCAGCGAGCGCGATTACCGCGAAGTGCGAGCCTCTCTAATGACCTTCCCCATAGTTTCTCTCAAAAACCATGATTCCTATATCAAGGCAGCCGATATTTACCGTAAATGCAGAGCAAAAGGGCTTACCATCCGCAGCACTGTTGATCTGTTGATTGCGCAAGCAGCTATTGAACAAAACGCCGAGCTTATACATAATGACCGTGATTTCGAGGCGATTGCTTCTGTTTCATCGCTCAGGCTTTATCACCTTCCGACCTGAATGAGCTCCTCAAATTAACGACCCTCACAGCATTTTCCTCAGATACATCCCTGTATACGAACGGGTAACCCTGGCCAGATCTTCGGGCGTTCCGCAGGCAATGATCTCGCCCCCACGGTCTCCCCCTTCCGGCCCCAGATCTATCACCCAGTCGGCGCATTTGATGACATCCAGATTATGCTCGATGATGACAATGGTGTTGCCGCCGTCAACCAGTTTTTTCAGCACCTCCATCAGTTTGGCGATGTCATGGAAATGGAGACCGGTGGTCGGTTCATCAAGGATGTAGATGGTTCTGCCGGTGGCCCTTTTGGAGAGCTCCTTGGCCAGTTTGACCCGCTGGGCTTCACCCCCCGAAAGGGTGGTGGCTGACTGACCCACTTTGATATACCCCAGACCTACAGCTTCTACCGTCTGCAATTTGTTCCGGATACGGGGAATATTCTCCATGAACTGGAGCGCCTGGGATACTGTCATATCCAGGATATCGGCAATGCTCTTCCCCTTGTATCTGACTTCAAGCGTTTCACGATTGTAGCGCGCCCCTTTGCATATCTCGCAGGTGACAAAAACATCCGGAAGAAAGTGCATCTCGATCTTGATGATGCCGTCACCTGAGCAGGCTTCGCAGCGCCCCCCCTTCACGTTGAACGAGTAGCGGCCAGGCTTGTAGCCGCGCAGCTTGGATTCCGGGAGCTGGGCAAAAATGTCCCGTATGTCCGAAAAGACGCCGGTGTAGGTAGCAGGGTTGGAGCGAGGAGTCCGCCCTATGGGCGACTGGTCGATGTTGATCACCTTGTCGAGGAGCTCAAGCCCAAGTACATCCTTTACTGCACCTGCCTTTTCACGGCTACGGTAAAGTCGCTGGGAAAGTACCTTGTGAAGGGTATCAATTACGAGTGTTGACTTTCCGGAGCCGGAGACCCCGGTGACACAGGTCATTACGCCGAGAGGTATCTCCACTGTCAGGTTCTTCAGATTGTTCTCGGTGGCGCCCACAATGGTGATGAATTTCTTGCATTCGCGCCGAGCCAGGGGGATCTGGATGGCAAGATCGCCGGAAAGATATCTGCCGGTCAGAGAAGCCGGATTTTCCATGATCTCGCGCGGCGTCCCCTGCGCCACAACTTCACCACCATGCACACCTGCACCCGGCCCCATGTCGATGACATGATCAGCTTCAAGGATGGTCTCTTCGTCATGCTCAACAACCAGAACGGTATTGCCGATATCCCGCAGATGCATCAGAGTCATGAGCAGGCGGGCATTATCCCGCTGATGCAGGCCGATTGAAGGTTCATCAAGAATGTAGAGAACCCCCACCAGAGAAGAGCCGATCTGCGTAGCCAGACGAATCCGTTGACCCTCCCCACCGGATAGTGTTCCGGCTGTCCGGTCAAGGGAGAGATAATCCAGCCCGACGTTTACCAGAAAGCCGAGCCGCTCGCGAATCTCTTTCAGGATTCTCCGGGCAATCTCGGCATCTTTTTCCGACAGTTCAAGAGAGGTAAAGAATTCAAGCGCATCGCGGATCGGAAAAGCTGTAACCTCACGGATGTTTTTTCCGCCAACTATTACGAAGAGCGACTCTTTTTTCAGTCTTGCCCCTGCGCAGCTGGGACAAGGCATTATATTCATGAATTTTTCCAGATCTTCCCTGACACTCTCTGATTCACTTTCGCGATAACGTCGCTCCAGATTGTTCAGTACACCCTCGAACTCCTTGCTGTAGGTATGACGTCTGCCACTATCCTCTTCCCACCAGAATTCGATCTTTTGCCCCTTTGAGCCCCTCAGGATAATCTCTTGTGTCTGATGTGGCAGTTCGCGAAAGGGGGTGCGGATATCAAACTTGTAGGCCTTGGCAAGGGCATCCAGAGTCTGATGATACCAGCCGGAAAGCCGCTTTTCCCATGGGGCAATGGCCCCTTCCCGAAGAGAGAGATCAGGATTTGGAACCACCAGGTCGGCATCGAAATAGTTCCGGGTGCCAAGGCCGGTGCAGTCGGGACAAGCCCCGTAAGGGTTGTTGAAGGAGAACATACGAGGGGTCATCTCCGGATAGGAGATGCCACACTCTATGCAGGCAAGATTTTCCGAGAAGAGTATGGTGCCTGTTTCCCCACCCCCACCCTGTCCCTCCCCCTGAAGGGGAGGGTATCCGGAAAGTTCCTCCCCCTTCAAGGGGGAGGTCAGGAGGGGGATGGGACTTGCTCCGATCAATTGAACTTTGGCTACCCCTTCAGCATGATGCAGGGCAGTCTCGAAAGAGTCGGCCAGGCGCCGCTCTATTCCTGGCTTGACAATGAGGCGATCTACAACTATGTCGATGTCATGTTTTTTATTCTTGTCCAGAGGAATTTCGTCGGCCAGTTCAAACTGGACCCCATCGACGACGACTCTTGAGAAACCCTCTTTGCGAAGACTCTGCAACTCCTTCCTGTACTCCCCTTTTCGACCACGGATCAGCGGAGAGAGAAGCTGCAACCTGGTTCCTTCCGGAAAAGCCATTACCTGATCAACCATCTGTGACACGGTCTGGGCTGTGATCGGTTTGCCGCATTCATAGCAGTAGGGGTTGCCGATCCTGGCAAAAAGAAGCCTCAGGTAATCGTAAACCTCAGTTACCGTACCTACAGTTGAGCGGGGATTCTTGCTGGTCGTCTTCTGCTCAATGGAGATGGCTGGTGAAAGCCCTTCTATAGACTCAACATCCGGCTTCTCCATCTGCTCGAGAAACTGCCGCGCATAGGAAGAGAGCGACTCTACGTAGCGGCGCTGCCCTTCAGCATAGATGGTATCGAACGCAAGGGTGGACTTGCCCGAACCGGAGATGCCGGTAATGACTACCAGCTTGTCCCGAGGGATCTCCACGTCGATGCATTTAAGGTTGTGCTCGCAGGCACCCTTGATGATGATTTTGTCATGCGCCATGCAGGTTATCTCGCCTATAGCGGCATCGGTTCGCAGACGTTATCAGCGCTGTTTGCCTCTGTGCCGCAGCTGAAACAGACGACCGTCGGATTGCTGGTCAGATGCTCAACCTCTTTTGTCATCCCTCTACTTTTCAGTACACAGATATGCCCCAGATGTGTTTCGCCGCATTTACACTTTTCCATTGACGCCCCCTTTTTCTTGAAAATCAGACCCCTGCTACTGCTCTGCCTGCATCAAGCAGACGTTCCACTTCCGCCAGATCACTTGCCTCGCTGTAAAGCCTTAAAACCGGTTCTGTTCCGGAAGGCCTTATGAGAAGCCAGTCACCGTTACTGAAAATAAACTTGAAGCCATCTGCAAAATTGGTTGTCGCAACAACCCGACCTGCTATTTCGGCAACTCCGCCGCTTTTCATCTGTTCGATCAACTTCTCCTTGGCGCTCTGTTCAATCAGCAGATCGATTCGCCGGTAATAAAAATGGCCGATTTCGTCCATGGTTTCATCGAGCATTTCGCGAAGACCCTTGCCGGTCATAGCCATCGCCTCAAGAAGCAGGAGCCCCATCAGGATGCCGTCCCTCTCCGGGATATGCCCCTTGACTCCAAGCCCTCCGGACTCCTCTCCCCCCATCAGGATGTCGTTGGAGATCATCAGTTCACAAATATGCTTGAACCCTATCGG
>JANNRW010000395.1:0-9653 GCA_031401815.1 Geobacteraceae bacterium
ATTTTTGACCGGAGATGATGGTGACGGATGATTTCGGGACTCTGAAGGTTTTGGCGAAGGCTCATGCACGCTCGGCATTAACGACCCTCCGGTTACCATCAAGAACATTGAAGTCAGCATTGTTGAGCGTGGCTGGAGCCAAGGATGGATAACTCCCACCCCGCCGAAGATTCGCACAGGCAAATCGGTTGCGGTTGTCGGTTCCGGCCCGGCCGGGCTGTCTGCTGCTGCCCAGCTCAATAAGGCCGGCCACCGGGTTACGGTCTTTGAGCGTGCCGACCTTCCGGGCGGCCTTCTGATGTACGGCATCCCCAATATGAAACTGGACAAACGAGAGGTCGTGCTGCGGCGAATCAGGTTGATGGAAGAGGAGAAAATCACCTTTGTCTGTAATACAGATATCGGCAGTCCCGATTATCCTGTAGAAAAGCTTCGCCAGGAGTTCGACGCCGTTATTCTCGCCACCGGCGCCACCCTGCCGCGCGACCTACCTATTGAAGGCCGCCACCTCAAGGGGATTCATTTTGCCATGGATTTTCTTGCCGCCAATACCAGGTCGCTGCTTGATCCGGGAGCTGAGTTCATCTCCGCCAAAGGGAAGGATGTAGTCATCATCGGCGGAGGCGACACCGGCACCGATTGTGTCGGCACCTCCCTCCGCCACGGCTGCAGTTCGGTCGTTCAGCTGGAGATCATGCCCCAATCACCGGACCAGCGAGCCGAAGACAACCCCTGGCCCGAGTGGCCCAAGACCCACAAGATTGATTACGGCCAGGAAGAGGCAGCTGCCCGATTCGGCGCCGACCCGCGCGTCTTTCTGACAACAGCAACGAAATTCGCCGGTGATGCTGACGGCAATGTCAACTCAGTGCATACGGTACAGGTTGCCTGGCGGAAGAGCGACAATGGCCAGTTCATCCCTACGCCGGTTCCGGGGACAGAGCTGGTTCGACCGACAAACCTGGTGATGCTGGCCATGGGTTTCCTCGGCCCGGAACAGCCGCTGCTCGACTCGCTTGGTCTGGAGCGTGACCCCCGCAGCAACATCAAGGCAGAGTACGAGCGCTATGCCACCAGTATCAAGGGGGTCTTTGCTGCCGGCGACTGCCGGCGAGGGCAAAGCCTCGTGGTCTGGGCTTTCAACGAAGGGCGCGGTGCGGCGCGAGAGTGTGATCGCTACCTGATGGGGGAAACGAAACTCCCCTGATGTCTGCAAATTAAATTATATGTACTGTGCCATGCCACGATAGTTTCCATCCGGACTCTTGACTTGTCAGAAGAGGACGACATAATAAGAGTATGAACATATCGATCAGACCGGGGGTACAGCGATGAATGACAGGATTCTGGTGCCATCAATAGAGAACAGACTTACCGGACTTATTGAAGTGTGCAGACGGGCTAAACAGGTTGTTGACGATAAAAATGCCGACAAGTTAAAGCATACAGTGACTATTTCACGGGAGTTTGGCTGTGAAGCCTTCCCTGCCGCAGAAAAGCTGAAAAATATTCTTGAAAGGGAATCTGATGAGCCATGGGCGATTGTTGACAAGTCGCTGGTTGACGAAGTAGCCAGACATCATGACCTTGCCGCCGACATCCTCCATAATCTCGGCAAACGTCCTCGCTGGCTTGATGACATGCTCTCCACCTTAAGCCCTAAATGGAAGAATGAACGAGACCATTTTCAGCTGCTTGCACAGCAGATTGTTGCCATGGCAGCCAGGGGAAACATGATAATTGTCGGCATGGGTGGAGCAATAGTCACCCAGTCCATGAAGAACTGTCATCATTTCCGGATCTTTGCTCCAATGGAGTTCAAAATAAGCTCCATTGCCGGAAGAGTTGGAGTGAGCAAGGCTGAAGCAGTCGAATTGATTGAGAAAAGGCAGAAAGCAAGAGAAAAGTTTATTAGGGACTTCCTTGACAAGGACATCAACAATTGCCACTACTACCATGTTCTCTTCAACAATCAGCATCTGAGTGCTGAAGATATTGCCCAGCTCATTGGCAATCATATATACTCCAGAATGAAGTAAAAGCTCGCAGACTCACAGGGGGGAGGATCGGATCCTCCCCCTGCAAACACTCCACCTTGCAGAACATATTTTTCAGATTTGCCTGCACGCCCTTTCTTGACAGTTCCCTGCTGCTCCTGTATATAGAGACATCTAAAATTACAAAGGAAAACAAACATGTTTGTTCTGGGAAACCTGCTGATATCTCTTGCCAAGGTAACCGATATCCTGCTTACCATCTATCTTTATATAATCATCGGAAGAGCAATAATCTCCTGGGTCAATCCTGATCCCTATAATCCGATTGTAAATTTTCTCTACAAAGCTACTGAGCCTGTCCTGCAAAAAGTCAGGGACAAACTTCCGTATATGGGGGGGATTGATCTCTCCCCCATGGCTGTGATGCTGGCAATCTTCTTTGTGCAAAGCTTTATTGTCAGATCTGTAACAGACCTTGGCATACGCCTTAAAATGGGAGGTTTTTAGTGAATATTACCCCTCTCGATATTCAGCAACAGCAGTTCAAGGGGAAGATGCTTGGCGGTCTTGACCCAAATGATGTTGACTCATTTCTTCAGATGGTCTCCCAGGAGATGGAATCACTTGTCCGGGAAAATACTGAGCTGAAAGAGCACTCCCGTAAAGTCTCCCTGCAGGTTGAAGAGTTGAACCAGCGTGAGTCGAATCTGCGGGAGACCATGCTGGCTGCCCAGAGAATCACTGAAGAGATGAAGAGTAATGCCCAGAAAGAGGCGACTCTTCTTATATCAGAGGCAGAACTGAAAGCTGAGAGGATTCTTGCTGATGCTGAAAACAGGCTCGCCCGGCTCGGCAGCGAAATTCATGAACTCCGCAGACAAAAGCTCCAGTTTGAAATGGGACTTAAATCCCTTATAGAGACTCATCTGAAAATGCTCTCAATTGAAGATGAATGAGCCCAATCCTCCCGGCAGAATTCATAACTGAAACTGCTCACGGAGTAACTATCCGCATTCATCTCCAGCCCCGAGCTTCCAGAACCGGCCTCTGCGGTATTCAAGGCAATGAACTGAAAGTCAGGGTCACCTCACCCCCTGTTGATGACGCCGCAAACGAACTCTGCATGGAATTCTTCGCCAAAACCTTCAGAGTCCCGAAATCATCCGTCACCATCATCTCCGGTCAAAAATCACGCCACAAGAAGCTTTTTATCTCAGGAGTCGATCTGAAGAGTGCTGTAGATCTTATTACAGCCTTGACGGCTTGACTCACGCGACGACGCAACGACGCGACGAAAGGCTATAAAGCAAAAACGTGATTTCTTGTTTTAAAAATTTGGTGAGCTATTAAGCGTTTCAAACCGCCGTTAATCATGCCAATTTCTTACGAGCTTGGCCGTAAGCAAGCATTTCAGGCTCGCGTGTAAGTCATCAGTGTAATAGTTGACATGGGGTTGGTGCGGGTGTATTAATTGTGCGTAATTTTTATGTGATGGAGGGAGTGGAGATGACCTGTTCAGCCGGAATTTCGGAGTGAAGCCGCTTTAGATCAGCATAGTGCTGACGGGCGGTTTTTTCGTTTTTGTCAAGGTTTAGACGCGACATCTGATTTCGACATTCTCCCACCGTAACCTGCTGCTCTTTTGGAGGCAGTAATGAGTAAAACAATTACAGTGCAAGGGTTTTCCGTCGCCCTGTTGAATAAGAATCAGGCGGATTTCATCAGCCTGACTGATATTGCGAACGCCAAGGAGGGCGAGGCTCGCGCGGCGGATGTTATCAAAAACTGGATTCGCAACAGGGGAACTCTCGAATTTATTGGTACTTGGGAACAAATGTACAACCCGGATTTTAAAGTGGTCGAATTCGACCACTTTAGAATGAATGCCGGTCTCCCGAGTTTTGTATTGAGCACGGGTCAGTGGATTGATAAGACTAACGCGGTGGGCATGATTGTCAAGGCCGGAAGATATGGGGGAACCTACGCGCATAAAGATATAGCCTTTGAATTCTGCTCGGCCATCAGTCCAGTATTCAAACTGTTTTTAATCAAAGAGTTTCAGCGTCTGAAAGAGGAAGAAAATAATCGGCTCAACCTTGGTTGGAATCTTCAGAGAACACTTTCAAAAATCAATTATCGAATTCATACCGATGCTATACAGGAACACCTGATTCCCGCAGAACTGCCCAAGTCAAAAATCAATTGTGTGTACGCCTCGGAAGCAGATCTCTTGAATATGGCTCTTTTCGGCATGACAGGAAAGAATGGCGTGACAAAAATCCTGAACTCCAGGGAAATATCAGGGACTATGCCACAATTGAGCAGTTGGTGGTGCTCTCGAATCTTGAGAGCATCAACGCAATGTTGGTACATCAGGGACTGATTCCAAGCGAACGACTGATGCAGCTCAACAATATGGCTATTATTCAGTTAAAATCACTTGTTGCCATTGGCAAAATACACAGAAGGTTAGCTTTGCAGGGTGGATAGGATGGAATAGAAGTGTAGAAGTCCATCAAGCGTGGGGAGAATAATGGGCAGGCTGAAAATGTCTTGAGTGGTAGACTTGCCCCTTTATGGGTATCGAAAATGCCAGTGGAGGGCTGAAATGTACAACCTGCTAGCCAATGAAACCGCCGCAACTCTGCGAACCTTTTTCCAGAACACGCTACCGTCTCTGGCTGAGGATTGGTGGCTGAGGCACGTTGTGAACGCCCTGATCTTTCAGCAGCAGCGCCGGGTTGAGGAGAGCCGGATAGCACGATACAAATGTATTGAATTAAAATACAACTGTATTATATAAAGGTACAATATGAATACCCTGGCACTGATCCTTTCATCAAAAGTACGCGCCGAATTATTTCGTCTCCTTTTCGGCGTCCATTCAGGCGAGCTGCATATGCGCGAGCTGGAGCGGGAAGCCGGATGCACTATCGGACCGATCCAGTCCGAACTGAAAAAGCTCCTCGGCATGCAGCTGGTTTCGGCGCGTCGTAGCGGCAACCGGCTCTACTATCGCGCCAATGTTGAACATCCGCTCTATCCAGACATTCACTCAATGGTGCTCAAAACTTCGGGTTTGGGCGATTACCTCCAAGAGCGCCTCAGTAAACGGGAAGACATCACGTTCGCATTCGTTTTCGGATCAATGGCATCGGACGAGGAACGTGCCACAAGCGACATAGATCTGATGATCATCGGCTCTATCGGACTGCGTGCTGTATCGGGACTGTTGGCTGATTTCCGGGCAACAGTCGGCCGGGAAGTTAATCCGCATGTGTTCAGCATTGAAGAGTTTCTGAAGCGGAGGAACAAAGGCGAGCATTTCATCGCCACCGTTCTCTCGTCTGCCAAAATGTTCGTAAAGGGGACAGCGCATGACCTTGCAGAAATGGCGTGAACACGGCTGGCTTCGGATTCACGTCTCAAGCCGGCAGGAAATTGCCGACCTCCTGGGTATCGTGGATCGTGACTTAAGCGACGCCAAATCCGGCGGCATCTCTACCGACTGGCAATTCGGCATCGCCTACAACGCCGCTCTCAAGCTCTGTACCATACTGCTCTATGCCGAAGGATACCGGGCGGGCCAGGGGTTGCAGCATTATCGCACAATCCAGGCGCTCCCCTTGATACTCGGCAGCAAACGGGATGCAGACGCCAACTATCTCGACACCTGCCGGGTAAAACGCAACACGGTTGAATATGATCGTATCGGCACCACAAGCGATGGCGAGGTGCTGGAGTTGATCGAGTTTGTTGAAGAGCTGCGTGCTGATGTGCTGGTCTGGCTCAAAAAGAACCATCCGGATTTGGAGGAAAGTTAAAGGGTTATAGCTCGTTCTGAATATCAATTTGATATTTGGAGCTTTGACCCCTGATATGTTTTTTGACCCCCTTCACTCAGGAGAGGTCACGCTGGATCAAAGGGGAGATATGGCATGAAGGGCAGAGTGAAGAGGTTCTGGAGGACGGTTCGCTGGTGCCTACCATCCCGGCCTCTCACGAAGCAGAGATAATGATAGAGATACTCAAGCATGGTTCGCATGTGCAGGTGTTGGAGCCGGAGTGGTTCAAGGAGAAGGTTGTTAAGGAAATGCAGTTATCGGTGAAAAAATATTGTGAGTAGGTCACTGGATGGGGGAGGTAGTTAGGTAAGGTGTGGGTTATTGAAAGTGCCCTGACCTTTCAGCAGCAGCGGCGGATTGAGGAGAGCCGGATTGAGAGCGTGGTGTAGTAGGTGGTTTTCATAATTCATAATTCATCCTTAATAATTGTCTGGTAGAATGCTGGATTAGAACTGCTTACAGGGATATATTATCCTGGATGGAAACGAATATTTCTCTTTTCAAAGGAAAGGTCTGCTGTGAACTTTGATGCGCTTATTACAACCTGTATACAGGCAGATACCCTGCTGCGGCGGCGCGCCGTTGTTGCTGTCAGTCAGTCGGCGTTGCTTCGTAACTGGATTTTCGGGTATGGGATTGTCGAGTATGAGCAGCATGGCGAAGATAGAGCGATCTACGGCGAACGGCTTCTTGAAAGGACAGCCGCCACCCTGAAGGATCAGGGCGTACGCGGGCTTTCCGTTACCACCCTCAAGCTCTGCCGACAAATTTACCAGACTTATCCAGAGATTGGTCAGACACTGTCTGACCAATTCGTTCTCCGCCTTGGTGACGAGCTTTCCCTGCCCTCCCTCAAGCCTGTTTCCCCGATTCGTCAGACACTGTCTGACCAATTGGCGATACCGGCGGAACAGATGCAAAACCACGTCAAGCGGATGCTCGGCATGCTCTCCTTCAGCCATTTTGTGGAGCTTGTCCAAGTGGATGATCCTGTAAAGAGACTGTTCTATGAGATTGAGTGCGTAGGAGGGAACTGGTCGGTACGCGAGCTGCGTCGCCAGGTCGGCAGTCTGCTGTATGAGAGGACCGGCTTGTCACGGGATAAGGAACGGCTTGTGCGAATGGCCGCTAGTCCGACAGGCGAACGGTCGGTACTTAATCATTTCCGTGACCCCTACGTTTTTGAGTTTCTGGGGCTTACCACCCATGATGTGTTGAAGGAACAGGCACTCGAAGCCACTCTGCTGGATCATCTTGAGCAGTTCCTGCTTGAACTGGGGAAGGGCTTTTGTTTCGAGGCCCGGCAACGGAGGATCACCATTGATAACCAGCATCATTTTGTTGATCTGCTCTTTTATCACCGCATCCTCAAGTGTCATGTCCTCATTGAGCTGAAAACGGAAAAATTCTGTCACGCCCATGCCGGGCAACTTCATTTCTACCTCAACTATTTCAAGAAATATGAAATGTCCGATGGCGACAGCCCACCGGTCGGGATTCTTCTCTGCACCGCAAAGGATGCCGAGCATGTGGAGTTTGCCACCGCCGGGCTGGACGCCCAACTGTTTGTCTCCAAATACAAGCTGGCTCTGCCGACGGAGGATGAACTGAAACAGTTCATTGTCGGAGAGATCAGCGCACTGCCTGAACCGTGATATGCGCAAGGGTAATGATGATATGAGTGGAGGTATGAAATGTACAACCTGCCAGCCAATGAGACCGCCGCAACTCTGCGAACCTTTTTCCAGAACACGCTACCGTCTCTGGCTGAGGATTGGTGGCTGAGGCACGTTGTGAACGCCCTGATCTTTCAGCAGCAGCGCCGGGCTCTGGAGAGCCAGGAAAAAGAGTCTTGACGGGCTTGATCTGGCCGCGTTGATATGCAGTTATCAAGATGAGTAGATGGAGAATGTCATGAGTAAACAGATAGTGAAGGCAGATATGAACGACAAGCCCTTCTCCGGATTAATTGATACCTTGCGACAACTGATTATTACCGGCAGACAGAAGGCGTTGCGAGCCGTTGACGTTGTTCAGGTGCAGACCTGCTGGGAGATGGGGCGGCATATCGTCGAATTTGAACAAGGCGGCGCAGGACGCGCGGAATATGGCACCCGCTTGCTTCCGCGTTTGTCAAAAGTGCTGACTGCAGAGTTTGGGGTCGGGTTTGACACAACCAATATTCGTAAAATGCGACAATTCTATCAACTATTCCCAATTCGAGACGCACTGCGTCTCGAATTGAGCTGGACTCATTATCGGCTGCTGTTGAGGGTTGAAAACGAAAAAGCTCGAAGTTGGTATGTCAACGAGGCCACCACACAAAACTGGACTACCCGTGCCCTTGAGCGACAAATCGGCACACTCTATTATGAGCGTCTGCTGGCCAGTCAGGATCGCAAAGCGGTCATACAGGAGGCTGACGCCAATATTGCCTCATTGCAACAATCGCCCCGAGAGTTTGTCCGTGACCCAGTCATGCTTGAATTTCTGGGTTTGCCAAGTCCAGGCAAGCTTCTTGAGGCCAAGCTGGAGCAGGCGTTGATTGACAATCTGCAAGCATTTTTGATGGAGCTGGGCAAGGGGTTTGCCTTTGTTGCCAGGCAACAGCGTATCAGCACCGAGAGCAAGGATTTCTATATCGATCTCGTCTTCTATAACTACCTGCTCAAGTGTTTCGTGCTGTTCGATTTGAAAACAGACGAGCTGACTCATCAGGACATCGGGCAGATGGATATGTATGTGCGGATGTACAACGACCTGAAGCGCGGGGAGGACGACAGTCCCACTGTCGGAATAATCCTCTGTGCACAGAAGGATGCTTCAGTGGTGCGCTATTCGGTTCTGGCGGAAAACGAGCAGCTCTTTGCCAGCAAGTACAGGCTGATACTCCCCACAGAGGACGAACTGCGAGCGGAGCTGGATCGGGAGCGTGAGCACCTTGGATATTTGGATGAATAGAGTTTATGGTGCATTTACCCAGGCAAACCTTAACGGCTTGACTCACGCGACGGCGCAACGACGCAACGAAAGGCTCTAAAATAGAACATAAACCAAAATCAATTTTACAGGGATGAACAGGATGGACAGGATAAAACCTTTAAAAACAGGTTTTGACTTTGGGTGCTGAATATTACCAATATTTTTTCTTGCTTTTAAACCGTTGCGTCGTCGCGTCGTTGCGTGAGCAAATTCAGGTTCAAGGTTTTATTTCCGGTTCCAATTCGTATGCCAATGCCAGTGGAGGGTAGAAATGTACAACCTGCTAGCCAATGAAAGCGCCGCAACTCTGCGGACCTTTTTCCAGAACACGCTGCCGTTTCTGGCCGAAGACTGGTGGCAGCGGTACGTTGTGAACGCCCTGACCTTTCAGCAGCAGCGGCGGGTTGAGGAGAGTCGGATAGAGGGTCTGGTGTAGTAAGTGTTTTTAATAATTTAGACGGTTATGGGAGGGCAAATGAGTATATCTGACAAAGTGAAACAAGCTTGGACTGAATTGCCTGAAAAAGAGAAAAAGATTTTTTGTAAGTCTATTCAGAGGGAAGAACCGAAAAAGTTCGAGGAATGGTGTTTTTTTGCGGGCTTAACCTCAGGATTTAGGCTTCAAACCGTAGCAAAACGCGAAATTGGTGCCAATAAACTTGATAAAGCTCTTTTTGAGTTGCGTGATGGTGAGGTGGCCGGGCTTAGTGAGACAGCCTGAAGGGTGAAATAAGCAATGCCCCTTGGTTGTTGTGGTTTTCTGGTTTCAGGCTACCAGTTTCAGTTTTTCAAGTCCTTGGAAATAAGCCTCATCCGGTGTCAGTTTGTC
>JANNRW010000396.1:0-4345 GCA_031401815.1 Geobacteraceae bacterium
GCACCTGACCCGCAAGGGGCACGATGAGGCGGTGGCAGTGATCAACCGGCTCATGGGAGGGCTTCTGTGATGGGGGCCATCGGCGATATCTTCCGGCAGTTTGCTCCTGAGTACCTGCGCCGCTTCGGTGACGCGATGCCATAAACCCATAAGGGTCAGGTCTACATTCCACATATTTTAAGCCTGCCCTTTATCCTGACCACCACTTCTCTAAGCTTTCCGTCTGTCTCCAATTCCCTGTCAAACCTTCTGCTTGCTTCGCTTATCGCTGTATCGCGCACATTGAAGCTCTTGCCTATTTCTCCCAGTTGCAAGCCGCTGTGTTTATGACACAGGGAGAACCCTAAAGGGTCAGGTCTCAACCGCCTACAATCCCAACTTGCACTGGGAGAACCCTAAAGGAGAACCCTAAAGGGTCAGGTCTCAACCGCCTACAATCCCAACTTGCACTTGATCTGTTCAAGTTGCTCTTTCACTACGCCATCATTTTCGCACACAATCTGCATCCTTCTGCTTGCTTGGAGCCTTAAAGGGTCTCCCATATGACACAACCGGAAGAATACTGACCGCGACCAACAAGGAGATCGGCTGCACATACACCTATGACACAGCCGGACGTATGACCAATGTAACCGACAACAAAAACAACATCACCGATTACGAATATGACATTCTGGGGACAAAAACCAGAACCACCCTGCAAAAAGGGACGCCGGACGAACATGTCACCAGCTACGGCTACTACACGGCCAACAGGCCAGTCACTGAAGAAGCCAGTCACTGAAGAAGTAGAAAAATTCTGAATATTCGACTACTCTTATATCAATAATTTCCTACAGAGTGTGACTCGCATGCCTATCCCCTTTTCATACAGCTTTCGAAATCTTAAGGTGCGCCGCCTTACCACAGCTCTTACTGCCACCGGCATGGCTCTGGTGGTGTTTGTTTTTGCTGCCACCCTTATGCTGGCTGACGGGTTGCAGAAAACTCTTGTTGAGACCGGCTCTCCGGACAATGTGGTTGTTATTCGCAGAGCCGCGCAGTCAGAAGTGCAGAGTGGTGTAGATCGGCAGCAGGCGGCTTTAGTCGAGAGTCAGCCGGAAGTTGCGGCAGGTGTTGATGGCGGGCGATTTCTTGCCAAGGAGATGGTAGTACTGATCAATCTCCCCAAACGTGGCTCCAGGAAGCCGGCGAATGTCGTCATACGAGGGATCGGTCGCTCTTCGCTTGAGCTCCGCCCGCAGGTAAAGCTTGTAGAGGGGAGGATGCCAAGACCAGGTTCATCCGAGATCATGGCAGGAGCAAGCCTTGCAAAACGCTTTGAAGGGGCAGGGATCGGTGAGAAGCTGAGGTTTGCCATGAGAGAGTGGCATGTTGTTGGGGTATTTGATGCCGGCAGTACCGGATTTTCATCTGAAATATGGGGGGATGCAGATCAGTTGATGCAATCCTTCCGCAGACCTGTTTACTCTTCAGTTACCTTTAAATTAAGAGACACGAAAGATTTTGAAAATGTCAAAATTCGACTTGAAAGCGATCCTCGCATGACTGTAGAGGCAAAACTTGAAACCAGATATTATCTGGAACAGTCCGAAGCTATGGCGAAGTTTCTCAGAATCCTGGGGCTGGTTTTAACAATAATATTTTCTCTTGGCGCTATCATCGGAGCCATGATTACGATGTATGCGGCGGTTGCCAACAGGGTAACAGAGATCGGGACATTAAGGGCTCTGGGTTTCAAGCGGCAGAGCATTATGCTGGCATTTATTCTGGAAGCGCTTTTTCTGGGTCTGCTGGGGGGGATCGGCGGGGTATTGGCAGCGTCTTCCCTACAGTTTCTGACCATTTCAACCATGAACTGGCAATCTTTTGCAGAGCTCTCATTTTCGTTTTCGTTAACACTTCCAACAGTTCTGAAATCACTCCTGTTTTCAATTGTCATGGGGGTGGCAGGTGGTATTCTCCCTGCATTCAGGGCGTCAAGGTTAAGCGTTGTTGATGCTCTTCGGGCTACCTGACGAGAGGATCAGAATTTGAGCCTCAGCCCTGCAAGGAGGTTATGGCTCTTTACTCTTAGTTCTGTACTAAGATCCCACTCAGAGTCAAATCTTGCCTTTGATGTGACAAAATACCGGTAACCCAGATCCAGAGAGAGTACTGAGTTCAGTTCAATCACAACACCGGCACCGATCTGCGCAGCAAGAACAGAGTCATTATCCTCTATGTACAGAAGCTCGCGAGTCGTTATCCCCCCCCTTGTATCTGTTCCATAAGTATCACTCAAGGAGAGAGTGGCGAAGCCAACCCCACCTCCGAAATATGGTGTTACAGCCGATTGATTGTGCAGATCAACAAAACCGTTGAACATAAGGGCCAATGCACCGAGGTCGCCATCAACACTCCGGTACCGGTAATTGTCAGACTTGTCGGTAATTTCCTTGATCGATGCACTCTTGTAAGAGAGTTCGCCTTCAATTCTGAAATAGCCGAAATCATAACCTCCGGTAATCCCGGTATTGATTCCGGGGTAAAACTCAACCTTGTCGTTATAGGTCGTATTGTAGAGATAATCGTCAGTTGTCACGTCTGCCTGTTTGATAACAGCTACCCCCAGAAAGCCTGACATGTAACCATGGGGTTTTGGAGGGGTTGCCTGGCAGAGAGCAGGGGTCAGGAGTAGTGCAATAATGGCTATACAAAGATGGGCTGTTTTCATGGGATAACCCCCTGGTTTTTATTTCGCCGGTTGACCTTTTGAAATTCCCTTTTCAGGTTTAATGACAATTGGAGTCCCTTCTGCCCCAAGATAGAACACAGCAAGCTTTACCGGTTCAGTCCCGATGTTTTTCCCGTTATGCATTGTGTTGACTACTTCGATGATTGCTTCACCTGCGCTGAATGAGAGAAGTTTTCCATCTTCTAGCTCCACAGAGAGGTTGCCTGAGATGACATAAGCATAGACCGGCACCGGATGTTTATGCCAGCCGGTTTCGGCACCCGGTGCAAGATCAACGGTCATGGCGGTCACCTCTGCCCTGTCAGTCAAAGGGTAGGCAATTTTCTCACCGTTACCGGTTACCGTGCTCTTCTTCAGCAGTTTAGCAGTTACACCGGAGCTGTAGTCGGCTGAAAATGAAGTGTGTACGACCAGAAGTATTCCGAACAGGGAGAAAATCGTTGTACGGATGGTCAATGAGATAAACAGTTTCATGACGATATTCCTTTATTTGATGCACTCGCAAAAAGTCTTTTCCCCCTCCCTTGACGGGAGGGGGTCAGGGGGGTGGGTGAAGTTGCAACATTCTGATATCATGGCATCTTCCCCCCCACCCTAACCCTCCCCCGCCAGGGGGGAGGGGACTTGTTTAGAGAATTTGCGAGTGCATCTTATTTGATATTTTAACAGTTACCGTAACTGCTCAGTAGTCAGGATTCAGGGGTCTGGTTTCAGTAGAAAACCAGAATCCGATTTTCTCAAAGGTATCAATTAGTTACTCTAGCCCATTTGAATTTTTATTTAATGTTTCAGGAATATAATCACTCTGACTACTGAATACTGACCACTGACTCCTGAGTAGATATCCGTTATCAATCCTTAACATAACCGGAAAGTGAATTCAACTATTGCATTTTCTTCAATGAATCATTCTTTTCTCTGGTGAGGATGGTTGATTTGAGATATTTTCCTGTAATATTTCTGATTACCGGAGAGTCCGGATGACTTGTGATGAAGTTAGCGCTCTGCTTGCTGATGCTGATCTGCTCTTTAATGCAGATGAAGTGACAGCAGCAATCCATCGGCTGGCAGAAGAGATATCTGACGAACTTGCCGGAAGCAGGCCGATTCTCCTTTGTGTCATGAACGGCGGGCTGATCTTTGCCGGGCAACTCCTGACAAGGCTGGTATTCCCCCTCCAGATCGAATATATCCATGTCAGCCGCTATGGACAGGGTACAACCGGTGGCGATCTTGTCTGGCATGCCCGCCCCCGGCTTGACCTGACCGGCAGAGCAGTGCTTGTCCTGGATGATATCCTTGATGAAGGGCATACCCTGGCAGCTATAGCTGACTACTGTCTGCGGCAGGGGGCATGCAAGGTGCTGTTGGCAGTACTGGTGGACAAGTTGCACGACAGGAAAGTGACCCCCGGATTCAAGGCCGACTTTACCGGAATAGAGAGTGTTGACCGTTTTCTGTTTGGCTATGTGTGATTTTTCAAGACCATTCCCCCACTTTTTGACCTGATTTTTCAGAAGCATTCCCCCACCCAATTTTCAAGAGCATTCCCCCACCCACGGCAGGATTCTCACCCGGCGCTCTGTACAACCTGTAGCATCGTTACTT
>JANNRW010000397.1:0-2178 GCA_031401815.1 Geobacteraceae bacterium
GGCAAAAACCTGACGTTTTAAAGTGGCTCGCGACGCTTGCAAAATCACCGCAATTATGTGCAGAAAACCATTGATCGGGGGGAAAGAATGAGGGATAAGATAGAGATACTTCACATAACTTCAGGCTTCACATAACATTTCCATATTGTGATGCAGGTAGAAGATGTGCCGCTCTCAAGGATCATGCAGAACATCTCCTTGCGCTTCACAAAGTGGATCAATTACACGCAATTGCGAACCGGTCACCTGTTCCAGGGACGCTACAAGGCCCTTCTTATCGACGCAGATGCATATCTGCTCGAACTGGTGCGATATGTTCACTTGAATCCGTTACGGGCAGGTGCCTGTGCAACTCCGGGAGAGTACGCCTGGAGCGGACATCGCGGCTATCTCGGCGTAGAACAGATTCCTTGGCTCACTACTGAGCTTGTCTTGTCAATGTTCTCGTCCAGGAAAGATGAGGCACTTGCAGCATACGAACTGTTTATAAATGATGGTCTCGGTGAAGGCAGACGCGGAGAGTTTCATAGCGGCACTTGTGAAGGCAGGATTCTGGGTGATGACCTGTTCACCGATGAGATTTTGGAAAAAGTGCAGCAAAAGGTCGAACGGGAGTACACGCTTGAAGAAGTTGTCAGAGCGGTCTGTGACCATTACCGGATATCAACGGAAGAGCTGCGTGCACCTGGAAAAGCGAGGCCGATGGCCGAAGCGCGGGGAGTTGCCGCAGCTATTGTGCAAGAGTCTTCCCATCTGCGGCTGACTGATTTGGCGAAACTGTTGAAACGCGATAATTCGGCTCTTGCCAAAGCAGCTCAGCGACTTGAAGTTACTCACATTGTCAGGGAAATTGTGACTGGTATTGAAGCAAGTAAAGGCAAAGATCATCAAATGTCCAGATGTCAAGCCTGACCCCTAATTGAAGGAACTCTTCTCCATCATTACGTTTCGAATAATTAAATTGACCATTGTTGTCTTAGGTCGTTAAAATCATGTAAATCCTTTTGAATTGTGAGGATATTCAGTTATGAGCCCAACAGTTTTTCGTGAAGCTGGTTTTCGTTTCTTCTTCTTTTCCAGAGAAGAACCGAGAATGCATATTCATGTGCAGTCAAGCAACGGAGAAGCCAAGTTCTGGCTGGAACCTGAAATACTAATTGCCCAGAATCACGGTCTTTCAATGAGGGAACTTAACGAGGCAGACAACCTCATAAAGGAGCATCAAAATGAAATCCGCAAAGCGTGGCAACAGCATTTTCCCAGCTGAGGTTACCAATATTTCCTGCAATGGAATTTGGATGCTGATTAATACCAGAGAAATGTTTCTGGCGTTTGAGCATTTCCCGTGGTTCCAGGAGGCATCAATAAAGAAAATCCTGCATGTAGAAATGCCCTCAGAAAACCACCTTTACTGGCCTGAACTGGATATAGACCTGGATGTAAACAGCATTCTCTATCCAGAAAACTATCCACTTGTAAGCCAGCATCAAATCGAACAGTAAACTAATTCACAAAGTTTCCAACATGGTGGCGGCACACAGTCGGCGCGATAAATCTGCGCCGCTGGTGCGCCCCCGAGCCGTTGGAGCAAAAACATGTATGAACAACAGTGGAAATATTTAAAGCAAATAAACAGGAGAGGAATTCTGTTGGTTGCTGCTTTTTTCCCGACGATGCTGATTGCAGGTTTTCTGGGAAATGCAATTCATATCTATTTTGGCTACGTTGGTATGATAGCCGTCGTAGTGGAATTTATTTCATTAGGCGCTACCGTTTACGAGATCAGAGCATTTCCGTGCCCACGTTGCAAAAAGCCGTTTACGGTTCTATTCGCATTTGACCCTAACACCTTTGGTAGGAAATGTGTACATTGTGGCCTGAAGGTAAACGAATAGCCCTATTAACTGGGGAAGCGGGACACTTCCCAATTTTAGAAGCTTTAACAATAATAACGGGGAGCCGCTGAAAAAAGCGGCTCCCCGTTATGCTACTTTGTCGTTGTCTTTGAAATTCAGGAAGTATATTTTGGGCAAAAAAAACCCCGGGATCGTCACCGACTCAAGGTCGGGAGAGGATTTCTCCGGGGGCTGCATACAAATAATAGCCATTGCGGGTGATACATGCAAGCAAATTTTTCAGACCAACTTCGTCGGGCAATTTCGCATGAACGCCTTGACG
>JANNRW010000398.1:0-7049 GCA_031401815.1 Geobacteraceae bacterium
CCCCGGCCTTGTCCAGAAGGGCTCCGAAAGAGTAGACAAAGCCTGCGGCAAGAGCCGCGCGTACTGAACTGTCTTTTAAGTTTCTGAATGGCCTCAGAAGCTCTGCAAGACTGAAATACTGCATCTGCACCGTATAGGCGCCCAGAATTACCAGGGCAATGCCGCTCCCGCCGATTAATGACAGCTCTTCTCCCATCAGAAGCACACCCCAGATCGGTACATAGATCATGGATGTCTGGCAAAGCGGGTAGGTGAGTGAGAGATCGCCTGAGCGATAAGCCCTTCCAGTGAGGAGGTGATAAAGGACAAAACAGCTCCCCCCTCCTATGCCGATCAGAATGATCTCCAGATCCGGAACCGGCGCTGGGCCTGGAATAAAAGGCATTATGAGGGAGAAGAGCAGGCTTGAACTGATGAACATCCACCAGATAAAAACGGTTTTGTGCCTGCTACGCTTGACCAGCAGGTTCCAGAGGGCGTGCATCACAGATGAAATCAGGATGAGGGTGAAGGCCAGGTCGCTCATGTGCAGTAATATAGCGAAGTGTCATATTTTTAGCGAGAATAAAAATATGCTGTTCTTCTGGAACAGCTTGAGAAATAGTGGTATCGTAACACTTATCATTAACGCCACTATGCAAATGGAACAACGAGCATGCCTGATACGACGCACCCTTTTCAGATCCTGACCCCAAGCTTTATAATGGATGCCGTTGAAAGCCAGGGGTTTCGATGTGACTGCCGCACCTTTGCCCTGAACAGCTATGAAAACCGTGTCTACCAGGTAGGGATCGATGACGGTCTGCCGCTCATTGCCAAGTTTTACCGTCCCGATCGCTGGAGCGATGAGCAGATACTTGAGGAGCACCGCTTCTGTTTCGAGTTGCAGGAGCATGAACTGCCGGTAGTGGCTCCATTGGTCAATGCTGCACAGGAGAGCCTCTTTCATCACGGGATCTTCAGCTTTGCCCTTTACCCTCGCCAGGGGGGGTATGCTCCGGAGTTTGACAACCTCGACAACCTTCTGATTCTTGGCCGGATGCTCGGCCGGATTCATGCCATTGGCGAAGTACGGCCGTTTGTATTTCGTCCCGCCCTTGACATCCGGAGTTTCGGTTACTCCAGTGTAGCCCTGATTCAGGAACGCTTCATACCGGCAGAGTACAGGGAAAGCTATACGGCTCTGACCTCCCGGTTGCTGACAGCCATCGAAGAGATCCTTGCCGGAGCGGGCGAAATCCGCTATATCCGGGCGCATGGTGATTGTCACGCCGGCAACATTCTCTGGCGTGAGGGAGCGCCTCATTTCGTTGATTTTGACGACGCCCGCATGGCTCCGGCAGTGCAGGATCTCTGGATGATGCTCTCCGGAGAGACTTCTCGCCAGACCGCCCAGCTGGCTGAACTGATCGAAGGGTATCGGGAGTTTTGCGATTTCAATCCCCGCGAGCTTCAGTTGATAAACGCCCTGCGTTCCTTGAGGATGCTGCATTACACTGCTTGGCTTGCCCGCCGATGGGAAGATCCGATCTTTCCCCGCACCTTCCCCTGGTTCAACACAATCCGCTACTGGGGAGAACAGATCCTGGAGCTGCGCGAGCAGCTGGCGGCACTGAACGAGCCGCCGCTGGAACTGCCGTAAAGGAGGGTTGAAAATTATGATTTCTCTTTGAGGCTGTTTTGCAGTTCAACCAGGTAAACCAGATACAGCTCTTCGACTTTTTTTCGTGCCCAGGGTGTGCGGCGGAGGAATTTAAGACTGGACTGCATGTCAGGGTTGTTCGTAAAGCATTTGATATCAACAGCATAGCCCATTCTTTCCCAACCGTAATGTTCGACAAGTCTGGTGAGAATCCTTTCAAGAGTGACTCCGTGGAACGGATCGCTGTTTGTCTGATCTGTCATAAATTACCTCAAGGTCTGAAAGGGGAGAGGGGGGCCAACAAAATCCGGGACTGCCTCAGTCGAAGGGATTGGTTGAAGTGGCTCACCACCATGTTCGGTGCAGTTTATTACCGGTTCTGTTCCCGCTATGAAGAGCTCTTCTGTTTTCTCCGGGCAATCTGCATTTGCTCTGAAGCCGGAGGCAGGGTCAATCGTGACGCTGACTACTGTTTCCGGCTGCCGGAACCCTGTCACAGGTCTGGATGCTACTGCCTGCCGCATGAACTTCTCCCAGATCGGCGCAGCTACCCCGCCGCCAGTGAATCCCTTGCCTCCCGGTTTCGGTTTGTCATGCCCCACCCAGATTCCGGTTATTACATCCGGCGTATAGCCGATGAACCAGGCGTCGCGGTAATCATCCGTAGTCCCTGTTTTCCCGGCAGCAGGGTGCTGCTCGCTGAACCCCTTTAACGACTTGGCAGTACCGTAAATCATGACATCCTGCATCATTTTGGTAGTGAGATAAGCATTGGCAGGGTCAAGAACAGCTGTTACCACAGGAGGAATTTCCAGCATCGAGCTGGTGCGACGGTCAAAAATCCGGATAATGGATCGGGTCTCACTCCGCATACCGTTATTGGCCAGAGGTGAGTAAGCCTGAACCAGATCAGTCAGGGTAACTTCCTCCGTGCCGAGCGCCAGGGAGAGATCGTTGGGAGACTTAAGAGGGAGTCCGAGCCTTGCGGCGAATGTAACAAACTCCGGCACCCCTATGGTCTCCAGCAGTTTCACTGTTATGACATTGCTGGAGTAGGCGAGCGCTTCCCTGAGAGTTAGTTGTCCGCGCTGCTCCTTGCCATAGTTCATGGGGGTCCAGGTTTCATTGTTTCCCCTGTTGTAGGCAACCGGAGTATCATCCCAGAGACTGTTGACCGTAATGCCTGTTTCCAATGCCGCAGAGTAAATGAGAGGTTTGATGGCAGAGCCTGGCTGGCGTTTGGCGTAAAGTGAGCGGTTGTAGCTGCTCTTGCTGAAGTCCACCCCTCCCACAGCGGCCAGAAGATCACCTGTTGCACTGTCCATGCTCACCAGAGCCCCCTGAAGTTCGGGTGAGATCCGTTTTACACCCTCCTTGAGGGTCTTTTCGGCAAACTTTTGAAGGTTCAGATCCAGGGCTGCGGTAATGTCGAGCCCCCCCAGCTCGATGATCTCCTTGCCTAAGCGTTCAACCAGTTTAGCCCTTACATGGGAGAGGTAGTACGACGCCTGTCCAGGTGGAGCATACAGAACGCGTTCGGCGCGCAACTTTTTTTTCTGCTCGGGAGTAATCATTCCCAGATCGACCATCCGCTTCAATACCTGATCCCTTCGTCCCGTAACCCTGGCCGGTTTCCCGAGAGGGTTATAGCGAGCCGGATTTTTCGGCACACCGGCCAGCATGGCGCATTCACCGTCGGTAAGCTCTTCCGGGTATTTGTCAAAATAGATCCTGCTCGCCTGTGCAATTCCCCATGCGCCGTTACCGTAATAGATTTCGTTGAAATACATCTCCAGAATCTGCTGTTTGGTGTAATTCTTCTCCAGATCAACAGCCATGAAGCCTTCTGTAATTTTGCGGTCAAATGTCTTCTCGCTTGAGAGATATTTGTTCTTGACCAGCTGCTGCGTGATGGTCGAACCACCTTCTGCCTTTCTCCTCTTTACCACATTCTTGACCATGGCTCTTGTAATGCCGCGCACATCGATGCCGCCATGCTCGTAAAAACGGGAGTCTTCGATAGCCACAATAGCTTTTTGGAGAAACTGGGGAATCCGTTCGATAGGGGTCCAGTATCTCCTTTCCGGAAGAATCCGGCCAACAAAACTCCCCTCCCGGTCAAAGACCTTTATAGAAGTATAGCCTGGTTTCAGGGGAGGGTAGGTAGCGATTGATTCCAGAGCCTCTGCCGATGGGGTGATGCTGAATATCAGAGAAAAGAGAAGGAGGGTAAAAAGGCTCCATTTGTGAAAATGATTTGGTAAATGGAATAAGCACCCGGCAGTATAAGAAATTGATTTCATGTTTGCCATAATATTTCCTCACAACTCAATAATCTTATCCGTAATCTCGGTAAAAGCCACATCATGGCTGACCAGGAAGAGCTGATCGTACCAGTGTTCGGTCACTTCTTCACGCCCGACATCAATGGCACGGAAAGCATGAGCCAGGTTCTCCCGTCGGGCGGCATCCAGATTTGAGGTCGGCTCGTCGAAGAAGGCCACACGCGCTCCGATGGTTTGCAGAAGTGCCAGCCTCAGGGCAACTACAGCGCTCATCATCTGCCCACCTGAAAGCTGGTCGTCGCTCCGTTCCCGCATGTTCCCGTCCTGCATGTCCTTGAGGATGATCTGGTAATTGTCGCCCCAGTACAGCTCTTCGTCTGACTCTGCAATCGTCCGGTAGATACGATCGGCCCGCAGGCTGATCTCTTCGCGAAAACGTTCAGAAAGCTGGGTTGACACGTTCTTGAAGACCTGGTTACGCAGAAACTTGACCAGTTTTTCCTTCTCCTCGAAGTTCTTGATCTCGGCCTGTTTGGCTGTAATCTCCACCTGTATCTTGTTTAGATGGGCAATCTCCATCTCCAGCCGCTCAGCATGGCGGCCAAGGTCGATGATCTGCTGGCGCAGCGTGGCAACATCGGCAAGCAAAAAATCCTTCTCCTGACGAGCCTGCTGGAGTAGTTCAGGCTGAAAACTGCTATTCTGTTTGTCCAGCTCGGCCTGCCTGACCTTGAGCTCTCCAGTCAACTCTTCCAGCAGATGCTGCATCTTCTGCAGGTGCTGGAGACGGCTGTCGAGGTCCAAGGCGACATTCAGGTTGGCGGTGTAGGCATCCCTCGCAGATTGATGTTGCAGACGCTCCTGATTGGCCTGAGCGATTGCCGCATCAAGTTTTGCAAAGATTTCTAGATCAACCCGACGGGTTACAACCAGTTTGGTGGCTTCGCCCTGTTGTTTGGTTATTGTATCCAGAGTGGCCGCACGTTCGCTGTTTTTGTTACGGCGCTCTTCCAGGCCGATCATCTGTTTATCAAGTTCCTGAAGGCGTATGGTGCGACTGTTCAAGTCCGTTTCAGCCGACTCGGCCTCTTTGAGATGAAGGGCAAGCTGTTTGAGCTTTTCGTCCAGCTCTGAAGACTGACGATCCAGCTCCACAATGCGACTGCTGAAGAGATCGCGCGGTGTAGATCCGGCAATGTTGCGGCACTGTTCCTGAAAAAAGGGACATGTCCCCTCAGCCAGCTTATCCTTGCCCTCCAGCAGACTTTCCCGGCGGCCATCCAACAGGGCGCGTTGCCCCTTCAGGGTATCAATCTCTTTCCTTAAAACCGGTAAGCGAGCGGCTGTAGCAGAAAGGTGTGCATCCGGTTGCAGTCCCTTTCGGGCTGCATTGATCTTATCCTGCTCGACATCCAACTGTTTGCCACTCTTCTCAATTTCGGTTCGCTCATGCTCCAAGAGTTGAGATAAGCGCAGAGCCTCTTTTTCCAGTCCGATAATCTCCTGCTCAACAACACGCCGTTGCTGCTCCTTCTGTCGCAACTCGGACAGGATCGCCTCTACCTTGTCGCAAGCCTCTTTGCCAGCCTTGGAATCTTCAACAACCTTCAGAGCCTTGCGGCTCTCTTCTACCCTCATCTTCTGATCTGCGGTCTTGGCGTTGCCGTCCTTGATGCGGTTATCCAGCAGCTGCACCTCATTTGCCAGCGTGGCAATCGCCTTTTCTCGCGATTCCAGTTCA
Organism: Geobacteraceae bacterium; assembly: GCA_031401815.1. GTDB lineage: Bacteria > Desulfobacterota > Desulfuromonadia > Geobacterales > DSM-12255 > JANNRW01. Next base: position 5,669 of record JANNRW010000398.1, read on the forward strand.
ACGAGTCGGGCATCCAAAGTGAGAAGCTCCGCTTCCTTCTCCTTCAGCCCTTTCTGTCGTATAGCTGTATCGCTTCTGTTGGTTGCTAGTTCGACATCCTTGTCAGGTAATACCGCAAGCTGCTCCTGCTTTCCCGTCACCTCGGCTGCCAGCACCTTCAGACGTTCCTGAACCGCTGATAGCAGGCCGCTGGTCCCCCTGTAGGCCTTGCGCCACGCGTCGATACCGAGAATCTCGTCAAAGGCTTCCTGCCGTTTGGTAGGTTGCTTGATAACGAACGGACCTAAAAAATCATTCTGGAATGGACCGATCACCAGCTTGAACTGCTCGGCCAGCGGGCGACCATTAGCCAGGCCGAGTATCTCGGTCACCCGTGCCTCAGTCTCCTCCATGCGGGCATGATCCTCAACCTCGAAGCTGCCGCCGATCTCTTTGGCCAGCAGCCACTTGGCAGCAGCACCGACGGTGCGGCTCACCCGCCAGGTTTCGCCGTCGTCAGCCCGAAAGACAACGCTGATCTCCCCCTTCTTGCTGCCGATGGAGAGAAAACGGTCTATATTTGAGACAAAGTCACGGGCATCGACACCGAAAAGGGCATAGCCGATAGCCTCAAAGATCGTGCTCTTGCCAGCACCGTTAGGGCCCGAGAGCACATTGATTCCGGCAGAGAATGAAAGTTCCGTGTCGCGGTGAGACTTGATGTTTTTGAGATGGATAGAGAGAATCTGCATGGCTATGGTTCCCGTGAGAGAAGGCCCAAAAGCTCCTCCCCCTCCACGTCCCCTTTCATAACCTGATCCCGGATGGCCAGCGCCAGGCTGACCAATTCATCCTTGCGCTCCTTATAACTACTATTGGCACTGATTAACCCGCCAAGAACATCCCGCTCGATCTCGGACAGGCTGCGCTTGATATCATCCCCATCCCCGCTGCGGGTCACGAGCGATAGGTGGTTCTTGATCTCCACATGCAGTGGGTTGCAGATCTCATCCAAAGCCAGCCGCAGTCGTTCGCGTCCCAGCTCGAATGGGTGGAAGGCTACACGTCCGGTAAGTCGGACTTCGATTAGTGGTCTCCGTGGATCATCTGATGGTGGAAGTTTAGCTGTTATCTGCTTACGGAAGCTCTCCAGTGCCTGTTCGGCGTTCTCAGCTCCATCCAGGTTGATGGTTGCTACCAGCATCGGGCGAGGTGAGGTGGGACGGAATTCATGGAGGTACTTTCCATCCTCCACCCGGACCAAAAGATAGCCCTTGTCGTACTTCTCTTCACCAAAGTTGACCCGTTCCGGAGCACCGGGGTTGAAGGCGTAGTTGCGCCCTTCGGGTGTGGAAATCACATAGGGCTTATGTCCATGCCCCAGTGCCACGTAATCAAACTT
>JANNRW010000399.1:0-10715 GCA_031401815.1 Geobacteraceae bacterium
TCGGCAAGACCGAAAAGCTCCTGGAGTCTCACTGAAATGAAAGGTTCATCATCAGTTGAGTAATCTACCGGAATCCGCGACCCGGACGGAACGGTCAGAGAAAGAGGAGCATCCCTGTCAAGACGTGCTCTCTGTCCACGATCAAGTATCTCTTCAAGAGCTGCACACAGAGCCGGGGCTGATATCCTGGCATAAGGATCTGCTGTAAAAGGGGCTGAGCCCAGCCATTTATCCAGAGAATCAAGGAGCGCAGGATCAGAAATATCGGGCCAGCCTGCTTCGGGTTGACAGCGCCTGAGGAGCCGGGTTCGACACTGGAACTGCCTGAACTGACGGGAGAGTGGCAAGAAATCAAGGCTATTCTGTCTGCTGGCAAATGTGAGGAACGCACCCCTTGCCTCCTCTCTTTCAGCTCTTACTGGCCTGGAATCAAGCAATAGAGACCCAAGTCGCTCTTCTTCCCTTGCTATAGCCCGGTGAGATAACTGATCCCAGCTCACTACCCTTTCCCGTCTGATGGCAGTTGAAAATCTGTCTCTGATTTCAGCCAGATCAAGACAAGAGGCGGCATAAACCTTCCCTTCGCCACCTGCACCACCATCAATCCGGGCAGCAACAATGAACTTTGCATCTCTGACACCACTGCTTCCGGCAAGCATAACCCCCCGCCCGTTAACCAGCAGATAATGCCTTGAACCAGCTTCGCGCTGCATTCCGATCCTGTCAGGATACGCCTGAGCAATCAGCATCCCTGCATTGGCAGTGTCACAACTATCTGGACTCAACTTTAGACCTGTAGCACGACGAAGATCAGCGGCGACCCTGTCTACCATCCTGCATGCATTGACATCAACCCATGGATCCGGTTTATAGCCTGCTCTCCATCGAGCAAGGCTATCAAGTCGCTCGGAAAGGTCACAATCTGTCACAGTCGCACCCTCTCTGGAAGAGATATGCAGATCACGTTCTGAAAGGAGTGCTGCCAGATCGCAAGCCAGAAAACCGAGACCGGAATCAACACCAGCAAGAAGCAGACGTGAAAGCCGGGGGTGAAGCGGAAGTTCAGCCATCCGCCTTCCGAGCTGAGTTATCCTGAAATTCTCATCTATTGCAGCAAGAAGTTGAAGCGTGGATCTGGCTTCAGCAAGTGAGGAGAGAGGGGGGAGTTCAATCCATGGCAGGGAAGCTGCATCGCTCACCCCCCATAAAGCCAGATTCAGCGCCAACTCGCAGAGATCTGTTGTTCTTATCTCAGGTGGATCAAAAGGTAACAGCCCCTGCTGCTCATATTCACTCCAGAGGCGATAGCAGACCCCTGCGGCTGTCCGCCCGGCTCTACCTGCCCGCTGTATCGCTGATGCCGCTGAAACCCTCCCTGTAACCAGACGGCTGAGAGCTGTAGCAGGATCAAACTGGCTCCGTCTTGCCAGGCCAGAGTCAATCACAACCCTGATCCCGTCAATTGTCAGACTCGTCTCTGCAATATTTGTGGCAAGAACAATTTTTCTTCTCTTAGACCGGATCAGGGCAAGCTCCTGATCAGCATAAGACATATCACCATAAAGAGGTGTCAGCTGAATTTCATCAGACGACAACTTTTCCAAAAGCATCTCAACTGCTCGTCTAATCTCGCGACCACCGGGCAAAAAGAGCAGAACATCCCCTTCAGTGTCGCGCAAGGCAAGCAGTACGGTCTGTACTGCCGCTGTTACGGGATCACCCTGCAAACTCCCCATGTAGCGGATTTCAACAGGATATGCCCTCCCTTCACAGGAGATGACTTCTGAACCGGGCAGAGCAGCGCTCAATTCAGCGCTGTTCACTGTTGCAGACATCAACAGTATCCTGAGCTCAGGCCGAAGTTCTCTCTGCATCTCCAGGCAAAAGGCAAGAGCTGTATCTGCATGTATACTTCGTTCATGAAATTCATCGAAAATAACGAGACCTGCATCTTTAAGCAGGGGGTCGCTCTGAAGACGGCGGGTCAAGAGACCCTCGGTAAGGATCTCAAGCCTGGTGCGTGAAGAGTGTTTCCGGTCAAAACGGACAGCATAGCCGACCCTCCCCCCTGCTATTTCGCCAAGAGAGTTCGCAATCCAGCATGCTGCATTTACAGCCGCAAGGCGTCGTGGTTCAAGCATGAGAATCTTTTTGCCGTTCAGCCAGGGCTGTTCAAGGAGAGCAAGAGGTACTCGGGTGGTCTTTCCGGCACCGGGGGGAGCATGAAGAATAACAACAGAGCTTCGCTCAAGAGCATTCAGAAGCCCCGGAAGAGCCTTGTCTATCGGGAGGGCTGACATGCAATCATCTGCTCCAGATATGCCTTATCAACCTTTTCGAGAGTATTGACCACCCTCTCTGCATTGACAAGTTTTGGAGCCGGGTAGCTGTTGGTTACAGCCAGAATATGCAATCCGGCACCAAGCGCCGAGCTTATTCCTGCAGGAGTATCTTCAATGGCTACAGCAGTGTCACCGGTTATCTCAATATGCGGGAATAGTGCCTGAAGGCGATGTATTGCAAGTAGATAGCTTGCAGGATCGGGTTTACTGTAAGGGACATCCTCTGCTGTTACAATAGCATCGAATACATCATCAAGCGCGAGCTGACCCAGAATCGGTTCAATGTCGGAACGGAGTGCTCCACTGCAAAGAGCAAGCGGGACAACACCGGCAAGCGATCTGACCAGGCTCACCACACCGGGATAAGGGGAGACTCCCAGAGTAATGATCTCCTGAAAAACAGCAGCCTTGGCATCTATCAGTGCAAAAAGAGCCGCTTCATCAAGATCAACCCCTGTTGCCCTGCAAGCCACGGTAAAAGCTTCACGATCATCAAACCCCATGTACTTTTCAACATATTCAGCCCAGGAGTACTCTGCGCCCAGAGGCTTCAGGAGTCGCTGAAAAGCCTGGTAGTGGAGGGGTTCAGTATCAACGATAATGCCGTCAAAATCAAAAATTACAGCTTTGAGCATGAAAACCTCCGGGGAAATTCTGGCTAAAAAAAAACAGTAATTCCGGTTAAAGAATTACTGTTTTTAAATGGTGATCCCAAGGGGACTTGAACCCCTGTTACCGACGTGAAAGGCCAGTGTCCTAACCGCTAGACGATGGGACCAGACAAAAGAGAAAATATCTGTCAAAGATTCAACTGAGTTCAGCAAGAGTTTGCTTTTATAGCAGAGCATCAGATTGTAGTCAAGCTTTTTGCTTTCTATCACTCTTATGAAAAAAGAGTGTTAACTATCTTTTTTGCAAAAGGGTTGATAACCGAATAATAAACCTCTACACCATCCCTTTTCCCCTCAATGATCCCCTTGTTCTTCAATAGTGCCAGATGCTGGGAAACAGTTGCCTGGGGAAGGCCAAGGCACTCCCAGATATGCTTGACGTTACACTCCTGGGTACAGAGACCAGCCACAATCTTGAGTCTTACCTGGTGGCCAAGAACCTTGAGAACATCTGCCTCTTGAAGGAAACTCCTGGATTTGTCAAATTCCATATCAAGTCCTTTCACGATAATTTTATATATATTCATATATATGATTTCGGCACAAAAGTCTATTCATTAAATCATAAGTCGCAACAAAGCATAATTGCTACAGTTTTGGGTATGTTACCTCAAAATGACAAATATCATACAAGCAAAAAGGGGATCGTTTCCGATCCCCTTTTTGCTTCAAGTTGTAAAAATTTGACTAGGCGTATAGCATGTTCATACTCCTTGCCCGGTTCACCATTATGGTAGGATCAACCATCTCTCCACAGCATGTGCATTTCCAGGCATCAAAAGAGCGAACATAGTCATAATACTTTTCCGAAAACATTCTACCTCTGCATTTTGGGCATTGCATGAAAGTCCCTCCTATGGAATTGAAATTGGCTGAGCGAGTGAAACATGAATATACACATTGCATGCCACTCACGAGAAAAGATGAGCAAGTTTCAATCCATGGTCTGGACACAAATATAAGTTCTAATATTATCGGATGGTTACAAATCAAAAGAATTTTTTTAAGGAGAGTGCCTTTTTACTCCCGATGCCAGGGACTCGCAAAATGGAATCAATTGAGCGGTAATCGCCATTTTTTTGACGGTCGAGTATTATCGCCTCTGCAAGAGATCGTCCAATTCCCGGCAACAGCATCCACTCATCAACCGAGAGCACATCCGGATTCAGAGGGAGCCCAAGTACAATCCGCTCTGTAACCGGCATCCTTCTTACTGTTATGCTCCCACCATCAGCCCGGCAGTTCGATAAATCGACAATATCACCATTTTTCAGGGTTTGTGAGCCTGCGCCCCTTTCTGAAAGATCTGTACAAGGCTTCATCTGTGTCATATTTTTGACGTCTGACACTATAGCACCGTCAGGAAAACGATGCAGGGCTTCTGAACCGCCTGAATCAATCACCCGTACAACCATATATCCGGTCGTATAGCGAAGAAAAGGGGCTGGTTTCTGAGCTTTGATAGAGTTGGGTTTTTTGATTGATGGCACAAATAACATGCCAACTATAAAGATACAGATTCCGGCGCGCCACTGCCAATCATTCATCATGAGAACCTCAGAACCGGTACAGATGAACAGAAAAAACCCGCCGGATCGTACAGACTCAGGCGGGCGCAAGTATCAGATATGGGAAACTGCCTATGCCTGGGAAGCAGAATCTTCCTTATGCAGCTTGAACTCGATAGAGTCTATGAGTGCCTGGTAAGATGCCTCGATAATATTGTCAGAAACCCCTACAGTCCCCCATCGACTATCCTTGTCACCTGATTCGATGAGAACACGTATGGCAGATGCGGTACCCTGGCCGGCAGGGAGAACCCGCACCTTGTAATCAAGTAGCTTGACCTCTTTCAACTTCGGATAAAACTTCTCAAGCGCCTTGCGCAGGGCATTATCCAGAGCATTCACAGGGCCATGACCCTCAGCAGCAGTATGTTCAATCTTGCCCCCTACCTTGACCATAATGGTGGCCTCTGAAATAGGTTCCTTGTCCTCACTCCGCATTTCATCAATAACCCGGAAACCGGATACTGAGAAAAATTTCCTGTGTGTGCCCAGAGCACGTTTCATCAGAAGTTCAAATGATGCCTCTGCCCCCTCAAACTGATAGCCCCGATGCTCCATCTCCTTGATGCTGTCTAGAATATCAAGTGTGACAGGATCCTTGCTGTCCAGATTGATATTGAACTCTTCAGCCTTTGCAAGAATATTGGCGCGCCCGGAAAGATCAGAGATAAGAACACGTGTGGAGTTCCCTACCAGTTCGGGCCTGATATGCTCATAGGTTTCCGGATGTCGCTGTATGGCGCTTACATGCACCCCACCCTTGTGGGCAAACGCAGCATTTCCTACATAAGCCTGATGCTTGGGAGGGGCAAAATTGGCAAGCTCATAAACATAGCGGGAAAGGTTGCGAAGCCTTGCCATCTGTCCATCAGAGATGCACTCAATATTCATCTTCAACTTCAGTGCAGGGATTATGGAGCAAAGATTGGCATTGCCGCACCGCTCTCCAAAACCGTTGATGGTTCCCTGGACATGTACAATTCCGTTCTTTACAGCTACAAGCGTGTTGGCAACGGCACATTCACTGTCGTTATGGGTATGAATGCCAAGCGGGGTCTTGATATGCTTCTTTACCTGCTCAATTATATCGGCAATTACAAAAGGGAGATTCCCTCCATTTGTATCGCAGAGAGTAATGCAGTCAACCTTTGCATCCTCTGCTGCCTTGAGAGTCTTAATGGCATAGTCAGGATTTGCCCTGAACCCGTCAAAAAAGTGCTCGGCGTCATATACCACTTCCGGTGCCCTTGCTTTCAGATACTGCAATGAATCGTAGATAAGCTCCAGATTCTCCTCCAGAGAGATACGAAGCGCTTCAAAGACATGAAAATCCCAGGTTTTGCCAAATATTGTTATGACATCAGGCTCTGCCTGAACCAGAAGCTTTATATTCTGATCCTTTTCCGGCGTTATCTTTGCCCTGCGTGTTGAGCCGAAAGCAGCTATTTTAGCCTGAACCAGCTTTTCCTTTTTAATCTCCTTGAAAAAAGCCACATCCTTCGGATTGCTCCCCGGCCAACCCCCCTCGATATAGTGTATGCCAGCCTCGTCAAGACGATGGGCTATCCTGATCTTGTCTTCCAGCAGAAAAGAGACATCCTCTGACTGTGTGCCGTCACGAAGTGTAGTATCATAAAGTTTTACAAGACTCATTTGGTCACCTTTCAATAGATTTCAGTCAGTTGCCCGACATTCCAAAAGCATCATGAAGCACACGAACCGCCAACTCGGTATATTTGGCATCAATAACGACAGAAACCTTGATTTCAGAAGTTGAGATCATCTGGATGTTGATCCCCTCGGCAGCAAGGGTCTGGAACATCTTGGTAGCAACCCCGGCATGGCTCCGCATCCCGACTCCGACAATGGAAATCTTGCTGATGTTTTCATCAGAAAGCAGATCTTTTGCCTGGATATCCCTGGCAACTTCACCGGTAATATGGAGCGCTTTTTTGAAATCAGCCTTGGTGACAGTGAAGGTGAAGTCGGTAAAGCCGTCATGACTTACATTCTGGACTATCATGTCCACCGAAATGTTTGCATCAGACAGCGGAGTCAGCAGCTTGGCAGCAATACCAGGCTTGTCCGGCACATGCATGACAGCAATTTTTGCCTCATTCTTGTCATAAGCGATACCTGAAACGAGAACAGCTTCCATCTCCTTATCCTCCTTGGTGACCATGGTCCCTTGATTGTCATTGAAACTCGAGCGGACATGCACGTCCACGTTGTATTTTTTTGCAAACTCCACCGAGCGTATCTGTAGCACCTTGGCACCCAGACTCGCCAGTTCCAGCATCTCTTCATAAGAGACCTTCTCAATTTTTTTTGCATCAGCACAGATATTCGGATCAGTTGTATAAACACCGTCAACATCTGTGTATATTTCGCAGACATCAGCCTTGAGCGCTGCTGCCATGGCAACAGCCGAAGTATCGGAACCGCCCCTGCCCAGAGTTGTCACATTCCCCTGACGGTCAATCCCCTGAAAACCGGCAATTATTACAATCACACCAGCTTCAAGATCAGCCCTCACCTTTTCGTCAGGAATTTCCTCAATTCTTGCCTTGCTGCATGCGCTGTCGGTAATGATGGGCACTTGCCAGCCATGATACGATTTCGCCTTATACCCCATTCCGATCAGGGTCATGGCAAGAAGAGCAATGGAAACCTGCTCACCTGCTGCAACAAGCACATCGTATTCGCGAAGATCCGGAAACTCGGCAGTATCATTGCCAAGTGCAACAAGTTTATTGGTCTCCCCTGACATTGCAGAGACAACAACAACCATCTGGTTACCTTCGTCAAAACCCCTGGCAACCCGTTTTGCAACGCTTTTGATACGCTCGATGCTACCCATTGAGGTACCGCCATATTTTTGAACAACCAAAGCCATCAGCTTATTCCTCCTTCATTTATTAACATATTGTTTTATGGTTATGCAGTTGGCTCAAGTACGTCTGCCTTAAAGATGAAAATATCCCCTCCCCCCTGGCGGGGGAGGGCTAGGGTGGGGGGGAAGGTGCCATGATATCAGCATATTGCAACTTCACCCACCCCCTAGCCCCCTCCCGTCAAGGGAGGGGGGATTTTCCTTCAGATTGTAACTTGAGCATAGTAGATAACCTGGTACTGTTTTTACGGATATATACAACATAGATTTATTATCAAGAAAGGGGCATCCGGTCAAAAGAATTTTGCATTTATCCCTCTTTTTTCACGGGAATAATGATTCTGTTCAGCAGATCCATGAATCTGCTCCCAAAAGGGATCAATTCGATCCTGCGCACAGAGTCATCCATGTAACTGAAAACCACCTCCAGCCGATCAGGAGGGAGTTCAGCAGAGAGCCTTTCCGGCCACTCTACCAGACAGACCCCGTTGCTGCTGAAATATTCGGCAAACCCCAGGTCAATAACCTCTTCCTCTGATGAAAGCCTGTAAAGATCGAAATGATAGAGGGGTATCCGGCCTGAATGTATGTTCATCAGGGTATAAGTGGGGCTCGTGACAGGCGATGCCGAAGGGACGCCAAGAGCTGCGGCAACCCCCTGGGCGAATCTGGTCTTGCCTGCGCCCAGCTCCCCCTTTAGAGAGATGAAATCGCCAGGGGCAAGATAGAGCGCAATTGCAGATGCCAAGGCATCTGTTTCAGCCGGGGCTGAAGAGATAAACTCCTTCACTGATCCCTACCTTACCATGGAGCGGATCAGGTCGATTCTTGCGACAATCCCGGCCACCCTCAAACCTTCAACAACCGGCAGGGCATTGATCCGCCTGCTGCTCATGATATCAGCGACAGCCGCAATTGAACTCTCCGGAGTAACAGTCGCAACATCCTTAGAGTAGATGTCCCCTACTGTTTTACCGGTCATTTTCTTCAGCTCCTTCTCGAATTTCCTGTCGCTTTCAAGATAAATAACCCAGTCAAAAATTGAAATAACCGTTGGTATATGCAGGCTTTTATCCTGCTCCACCAGATCGGTCTCTGTGACAATCCCTGCAAGATTGCCGGATGAATCGACAACCGGGATACTGGAAATATGCTTTTCCGCAAATATCCGGGCAAGCTCCATTACAGTTGTCTCCGTGGTTACAGTCACCACCTCTTTTGTCATTATATCTTTTACTTTAAGCATGAAACCTCCGAAAGACTGTTGAAATGGTGAATCGTTGAATTGTTGAATCGTTGAAATGTTGAAACGTTGAAATGTTGAATCTGTTGAAAGAAATAATCAACAGCTCAACGCCTTTTCACCTCAACAGCTCAACAACTCAACCACTCAACTCCGTATCATTTTGAATGCATACGGGAGCATCTCCTGAACGTCAGTGGCGATCAAGCCGGTCTCACCCTTTTCGGCAGCAGCCATATCAGCAGCTAAACCGTGGCAATAGACTGCAAGACAGCAGGCTGAAAACGGCTCGTACCCCTGAGCCAGAAGAGCAGTCAGAACACCGGTCAGAACATCCCCCATGCCGCCGGAGGCCATTCCCGGATTACCACTAAGGTTAATCGCAACTCTGCCGTCTGGTGATGCAATTACTGTTCTTGCCCCCTTGAGAATCAGGTAAACATTATAATCCGAGGCAAACTTGCAGGCAATAGCCAGTCGATCACTCTCGACTTCAGCAGTGGTTATCCCCGCCAGCCTGGCCATCTCTCCGGGATGAGGGGTCAGAACCAGAGCCAGGGAGGGAGAAGCGGAAAAGAGGGAGGGCTCGCCTGCAAAGGCGTTCAATCCGTCTGCATCAAGTACAAGCGGCATACTGACAGTAGCAACAATTTTCCTGACAAGTGAAATCGTACCGGCAGCAAGAGCCAGGCCAGGGCCAATCGCCAGAACGTTACGACCGGAAAGAAGCGTCTCTATTTCGGCAAATGCCATCTCTGAAAGAGCGCCACTGCCACTGTCAGCAAGCGGCACTGTCATTGCCTCGGTTGTCTTTATCTCCAGAATGGAATGAATTGAAGCAGGAACCGCCAGAGTCACAAGCCCGGCACCGCTCCGCATGGCGCTGTTGGCTGCCATAGCAGCTGCACCGCTCTTTCCGGTTGAACCTGCAACTATAAGCGCATGGCCGTAACTCCCCTTATGGGCAGTTCTGCTGCGAGGCTTGAAAAGAGCAGCGGCAAAGGCTTCGTCAAGGCAGGTCACGCCGGGCGCTTCCATGATTAATTTCGCCGGTATCCCTATATCGGTTACAACCAGCTCTCCGGTATACCCTGCACCCGGATAGAGGATCTGCCCGATCTTTGCAGCGCCAAAAGTTATTGTCAGATCAGCTTTTACAGCATCACCCGGCACCCGGCCTGTTGATGCATCAACCCCGGAAGGGATATCCACTGCTATGACCGGTTTCCCTGAACGATTCATGATGCCTGCTGCTTCAGCAACAACTCCTGTAAGAGCGCTTTTGAGCCCAGTCCCGAAAAGAGCATCCACCAGGAGAGTACTCCCGGAGCAGCATTCAGGGAGCAGATCTATAAGGAAGCTGTCTCCGGCAGAGAGTGTAACAGATACCGGCAAGCGGTCATAATTCACCCTGGCGTCAACGGCAAGAGCATCCGCAGAAGCAAACAGAATCACCTCGACGCGCCACCCATGCTCTGCCAGAAGCCTTGCAATCACCAGTCCGTCGCCGCCATTATTCCCCTTGCCTGCAAAGACAAGAGCTGACGGATCAGCTACCCCCTTGAAGCGCTCCTGAATAATAGCCGCTACATTGGCACCGGCTCTCTCCATCAGCTCAACTCCGGGGATACCGGACTCTCTGGTCGTGCGCCGGTCAAGCTGCTGCATCACCTCTGCTGTTACAGCTTTCATCTCCCCTCCAGAACAACCATTGCTACTGCGCAACCGGCATCATGAGAGAGGGAGAGGTGGCAGCGCACCCCCCCTCTGGCAACAAAAAGTTCGGCTGTTTTGCCGGAAAGCTCCATAACCGGCTTGCCAAGTTCATCATTTACAACCTCCATATCAAGCCAGCAAAGGCCATCACGAAGACCTGTTCCGAGAGCCTTCAGAAAAGACTCCTTGGCTGCGTAGCGTATGGCGAAATGCTGGCCGGAGAGCTTTCGGGCATTGCAGTAGTCGCGTTCACGCAGGGTAAAGAGCCGCTCCAGCAGGGGG
>JANNRW010000400.1:0-5149 GCA_031401815.1 Geobacteraceae bacterium
CCCCAGAAAGGGAGTTGCTGGGTAACACCGATAACCCGTGCTGTCTGTGGGTCCTTGTCAAATGAGAATGGCTCCCTTACCATCAGATTCTGTACTTTGAACATGATCATTGGATCTTCCAGGGCTGAAGCCTGCTTCGCCCTGCTTGCAAACATCTGCCAGCGAGCCTGGGAGGATTTAAGTTCAGGGTTGTTTGTCAGGGCTGAGGCTATGAGTAAATCAAGGTTTGCAGATTGACTGACTTCTTCAGCAAGGGAAGCGCCGCTTGAAAAAGAAAGGATAGAAATGATAGCTAGTAAAGCAAGTCCGGATTTCATTGTTACCTCTGGCCTGTTTGTTATCTGGGGAATAACCATACACAGGTTGTGCCAATAGTATAACAGCCTATATTCACTACGATTTGCAAAGAAAAAGACCTGAAGGAGTATATGGTACAGTAGAATATTCAACATCCATGGAAGATATTCTCCAAAGATAACCAATCCGGACTGATAATAGCTCATGTTATTCAGCTGTAACTGAAGCGTACACAAATATCGGCCTTGTTGTTTTTAAATACTATCATTGAAAAGCCTGTTGAGCAATGATCACAAACAAATAATGATCACAAACAAATAGGCAATATGAAATTTGACCAGGGTCTGACTTTCATCTAGGATAGATAAAATTTCAAGCAGGGGGACTTATGCACTTTCACAAGCTATTCTTCAAGATCTCTATTTTTATCCTGTTCACTATCCTCACCACAGCTACTGTTCAGGCAAAAAGTCATTCCGGCAAAATCACCATGTCATTTGACCTCTCTTTACACGGCATCAAGGATCAGGCTGAATTATGGATTCCTTATCCTGTATCTGATAAAGACCAAGAGATCAGCAATGTATCCGTAACCGGGGATTTTTCTTCTTCAGCAGTCTATACCGACCGCATCTATGGTACTCCCATGCTGTATGCCCGCTGGGAAAAAGGCTCTCCTCGTCGAAAACTTGTCTTCTCTTTCCAGGCCAGCCGGAATGAAGTGATCCGCAGGGATTTTCCGGAGAAGGAAGCAGCCTGGGATCCGGCTGATTATGCCCGTTATCTTGTCGCTACGAAATTTGCGCCGATTGATGGTGAGGTCTGGTTGCAAGCCATGAAAATAACTGCCGGAAAGAGAACCGTTCTCGAAAGAGCCAGAGCGATCTATGACTGGACTTGCGAGAATACTTATCGTGATCCCAAGACCAGAGGGTGTGGAACAGGCGACGTATGCTCTCTTTTAAAGAGCCCTGGGGGGAAGTGTACTGATATTCACTCTGTTTTCGTTGCTCTGGCCAGAGCTGCTGGGATACCTGCAAGAGAGATCTTCGGAATACGCATGGGGAAAAAGGAGCTTGAGGATATCACCACCTGGCAGCACTGCTGGGCCGAGTTCTATCTACCGGGATACGGCTGGGTGCCGGTGGATGCTGCTGACGTTCGCAAGGCAATGTTGACTGAGAATCTGAAACTTGAAGACGCAAAAACAGCCGAGTACCGGGACTACTTCTGGGGGGGTATCGACCCGTACAGGGTGAAGCTCTCGGTCGGACGAGATCTGACTCTTAACCCGCAGCAGCCTGGCGGTTCGGTCAACTATCTGATGTATCCATTTGCCCATGTGGGAGGAAAGATACTCGACTGGCTGGATCCGATGACCTTCAAATACAGCATCATTTATACGGATAAATAGTAATGGATTCCATGCATAATTGCAGGGTATGACAAAGCTATTTATGCGGTGTCTCAATCTCATACTTCTCCATCCGGTAGATAAGTGTATGTCTCGGAATCCGCAGAAACCTTGCAGCAGCAGTCTGATTCCAATGGTTGCGCTCCAGTGCCTGCACCACTACTTCCCGCTCAAGTTGCTCCAGAGGATACCCTTCATCCGGAAGATTGATCGGGCAGGCAGAAATTGTGACTGGATCTGCAACAGATCTGGGGCTATTTCGTATCTTGTCCGGCAGGTCTTCAATTGCAATGGTGTCACTGTTACGCATGATCAGCAGGCGCTCTACCAGGTTTTCCAACTCGCGTACGTTTCCGGGCCAGGAATAGCTTGTCAGAGTTGCCAGACATGATTTGTCAAATTTTATCTCTCCTGCCCCGTGCTTGATGCAGAAATGACGAAGCAGTAGCGGTATGTCGTCACGCCTCTGCCTGAGAGGGGGCAAGTGGATAGGAATTACAGCGAGGCGATAATAGAGATCTTCGCGAAAAACTCCGTCGATGACGGCTTTTTCAATATCAAGGTTTGTGGCTGTAATTATCCTCACATCGAGTTTTTGTTCCCTGGTGCCACCTACCTGCTCGACTGTCTTCTCCTGCAAAGCCCTTAAAAGCTTTGGCTGCAGCTCCAGTGGCAGCTCACCAACCTCGTCCAGAAAGAGAGTGCCGCCATTGGCCAGTTGAAATTTGCCGGTCTTGTCCTTGATCGCTCCGGTAAAGGCCCCCTTGACATGTCCGAACAGCTCGCTTTCAAGGAGGTTGCGGGGGATGGCCGCGCAGTTTATGGCGATGAACGACTCGGCAGCACGACTGCTGCCGGAATGCAAAGAACGCGCAACCAGCTCCTTGCCGGTGCCTGATTCGCCGGTTATCAGCACTGAAGCTTCAGTATCGGCAACTTTGCGGACAATCCCGAAAACTTTTTCCATCTGCGGCGAGCTGCCAATGATGGTGCGAAAGTCGCTCTGGTCAGCCAGTTCACTCTTCAGGCGCTGGTTCTCATCCACCAATCCGCAGAACTGCATCGCCTTGGCCACAGTCAATAGCAATTCGTCGCGGTTGAACGGCTTGGTAATGTAATCGTAGGCACCTGCCTTCATCGCCTCTACAGCAATGTCTACGCTGCCAAAAGCTGTGATGATAATTACCAGCGTTTCAGGAGAGCGCCCCTTGATCTCCTTCAGCACCTGCATGCCATCCATTCCGGACATTTTCATGTCGGTTATCACAAGTGCGGGCGAAACATCTGCAAACAGCCGCAAACCCTCTTCTCCGGAAGCTGCCGCCGTCACAGCATAACCGGCTTCCTGGAGGTTGTATTCCAGTACGCGCCGTAGAGACGTGTCATCGTCAATGATAAGTATTTTCTGTTTCATGGTGCCCCTGTATGGGTTTAAGTGGTTGTTTCTTCTCCAGGCAATCTGACCACAACAGTCGTCCCGCTACCAACTACGCTCTCAACTGCCAGCAAACCATTATGAGCCTCGACTATCTTCTTCGTAACTGCCAGACCCAGCCCGGTGCCATCGGCTTTGGTCGTGAAGAACGGATCAAATATTTTTGTCAGAAGCTCAGCATCAATGCCGCTGCCGCTGTCGCTGAAACGAATCTCGAAGCCTGTGTCGTACCTGGTGACTGTAATGATGACGCTACCCCCTTCCGGGGTTGCCTGCAGTGCATTAAGGACAATATTGAGAAATGCCTGCCGGAGTTTCTCGCCATCGGCTCTGATAATCGCATCAGCGGGGATGGTGTCCAGCACCAGGCTGATGCCGCGCTGGCGGGCATCAGCGCTCACCAGGGTTATGATCGTCTCCAGCTCTTCACGCAGCGAACACTCCTTCCTCTCGCCTGGCTGCTGGCGTGCCATCCTGAGGAAATCCTCGACCACGCGATTGAGCCGCTCCGTCTCTTTAATCTGAATTTCGATAAACTCATGCTTGGGATCACCGGGAAGATAGTCATCACGCAGAATCTCGGCAGTCCCACGAATTGAACCGAGCGGGTTTCTGATTTCGTGAGCCAGCACCGCAGCCATCTCCCCCAGAGTGGAGAGTTTTTCAGCCCGGCGAAGCTGTTCCTCTACAGCAATGATCCGCTCCGACTTGAGCTGTAATTCCCGACAGGACTCCTCAAGCCCGACTGCAGTCCGCTGTAGTTCAACACTCTGCTCACGCTCGCGCTGAGCAAGCAGACCGGTTACAGCGCCTACAACATTGTAGAGTACTATCTCCAGGTATTTCTCCATCTCCACAGTAAAATGGCCGCCCCACTGGAAAAGAATGTGCGGCGCATAGGCAAGACTCACAATAAGGGCAGATCCAAGACCACCACGGAATCCGAACCAGATGGCAGCCAGGATGATCGGCAGATAATAGAAGCGTTGGAAGATGTCGTGAAGATAGTGGAGATGTAGAGGGGTGAAATAGTGCAACAGGCTGATGCCGAGAATAGACAAGCCGAGAAGGCCGATGCGAAGTACTGATTGTTTCATTATTTGCCTATAGCATAGTTTTCAACCACTTACAACTTTCCCATCTTTCAGAGTTATTGTCTTGTCTGCATAGCGACCATTATCAGGATTATGAGTTACCATGACCACTGTCTGGCCAAGATCGTTCAACTCCCGAAAAAGCGCCATAACCTCTTCACTGGTAGTTGAATCGAGGTTCCCGGTTGGCTCATCTGCAAGTAGAATTTGAGGATTGTTGACAATTGCTCTGGCAATGGCCACCCTCTCCTGTTCGCCGCCGGAGAGCTGGTTGGGGAGCCGATCAAGCTTTGCACCGAGCCCTACCCGCTCAAGCGCCTGCCTGGCAGCGCTCCTCTTTGCAGAGGAGCTCATTCTGATAATGGCAAGTGGTAACATGACATTCTCGATTGCAGTCAGATAGCTTATCAGATGAAATGACTGGAATACAAAACCCAGTTTCTGTGCCCGGAAGTCGGCCAGTTTCTCGCCAGGCAAGTCATACAAATTGACTCCTGCCATTGTCACCTCGCCTTCAGTCGGATGGTTCAGCCCCCCCAGAACAGAAAGCAGGGTACTCTTCCCCGAGCCTGACTGACCCATGATGGTGATGAATTCACCCTTTTCTATGCTGATGTCAAGACCGCGCAGCGCTTCCACAGTCTCGTCACCGCTTGTGTAATGCTTTTTCAGGTTGGTAATTACGATAAGTGACATGAATAAGATCTCCAAAAACTTTGATGCAATAGAACGCGGAAAAATCGGATTTAACGGATAAAATCGGATTTAATTCAACTGACAATTCAGGGTTAAAAACAAATATATCAGATTCGGGTTTGGTCTTGCTTTTACCATGCATCTCAACTTTTGATTATAAGATCCGGCTTTATCCGTTCGATCCGCCTGTACCGCGTTCCATTAAAGGTTTTA
>JANNRW010000401.1:0-8670 GCA_031401815.1 Geobacteraceae bacterium
GAAAATTCGAGAAATGGTATTGCGCAACCGTAGCCGAATAGATTATTTGGAGCGGTTCCAGTGCCTTATCGATGAGTACAATAGTGGAGCCCACAATGTAGAGGCGATGTTCGAGGAGCTGGTTCGTTTTGCTAAATCACTCAATGAAGAAGATCGGCGTCACATGTTCGAGAACCTCACTGAAGAGGAACTTGCTCTTTTTGATCTGCTGACCAAACCCGAGATGGATTTGACCGAAAAAGAACGGGCTGAGGTGAAAAAAGGTGCACAGGAGCTTCTGTTCCGGCTGAAGAAGGAGAAATTGGTCATCGACTGGCGCAAGCGGGAGCAGAGTCGCGCGGCAGTACGGCTACTGATTGAAAAGGCTCTGGATGATTTTCTGCCGCGAACTTTTAGTAAAGACCTTTATGAGCTGAAGTGCGAGAGTGTTTACCAGCATGTGTATGATTCGTACGCGGGGCAGGGGCGCAGTGTGTATGCAACTTTTCACTGACAAATTAAGGTGGTGACCACTATGAACCAGAGTGAAAAAATCAACTCAATTGAACTTCTTCGTGACCGGCTGCGTGAGTTTGCAAGGGAGCGGGAGTGGGATCAGTTTCATACCCCCAAGAACCTCTCCATGGCGCTGATTGCCGAGGCGGCCGAGCTGGTGGAGCATTTTCAGTGGGTGGATGGTAACTGCAGTCATCTGCTTGAGGAAAAGGTTCGACCGTCTGTCGAGGAGGAGATAGCTGATATTTTTATCTATCTGGTCAGAATTGCCGACAAGCTTGATATAGATCTTTACACTGCTGCCGAGCGGAAGATTGCCATCAATGCCATTAAATACCCGGCTGACAGGGTTCGCGGGAGCGCAAAAAAGTATACGGAGTATGAGGATTAGATGCTTGAGGGGCAGTAATCAGTGGTCAGGAGTCAGTTGTCAGCATGAACCTTAAAACAACAAGAGAGCCTGTCGATAATTCGCCAGGCTCTCTTGTTGTTTTAATATTTGTCGGATTATTTGTGATGACAATCCTTGCAGCCTGTCGGGCCGGCTTTCTGGTCAACATGACACCCTTTGCAGATCAGGTGCGCCATCTCCTTGCCAAAACCCTCAATCTTCCCTCCTACGCCGCTTGCATGGCAGGGGGTACAAACATCCTTCATCTGCATATGTTTCTGGTGCTCAAAGGTTACATCACCCGGTTTTGCCGGAAGCATCATAACTTTTGCAGGGTCAGCAGCCAGGGCGACTCCTGCTGACATGACCGCAACTGCTGCAAACAGGACTAGAAATTTCATAATAGATTTCTCCTTTATCTGTATTTGATTTTTTGAAAGTATACAGGGATTTTTCTCCTGCACAACAGCGCCAGCAAAAATATTTCAACAGTGTGATCAGGCTTTTCCGTATCTTGACTTTTACTGCTGCTCCTGCCATAACCGCAAAGAGTTTATCAATAGCTCCTTTCAGGGATCATGCAATTAATGAATCATCAAAATCTGAGTCCAACTCTCCCCTCCACGAATCTGCTGGTTATCCTTGGCCCCACTGCTTGCGGAAAGACACGGCTGGCCGTGTCAGTTGCCCGTAAACTGAATGGTGAGATAATTTCGGCTGACTCCCGTCAGGTATTCAGGCGGATGGATATAGGTACCGGCAAGGATCTTGCCGAGTATGGCGAGATTCCGTTTCACTTGATCGATATCCTTGAGCCGGGAGAAGAGTTTTCCGTATTTGAGTTTCAGAAGCATTTCACTGATGCGTTCAATCTAGTGTCTTCACGAGGCAAGCTGCCGATTCTGACCGGTGGTACCGGGCTTTATCTGGATTCGGTACTTCGGGGCTACCGGATGGTCATTGCACCGGAGAACGTGGATCTCCGCAGAGTGCTTGAGACTCTTTCCATCGACCAGTTGCGCAGACAACTTCTGGAACTATCTCCGGAGCAGCACAACTCGACCGATCTGATCCACCGTGAAAGGCTTATCCGTGCAATCGAGATCGCAGTTCATCAAAAGGGGGAGGGAGCAAACGAAGTTATCCGGCTCCCTTTACTGCAACCTCTTGTTTTCGGCATAAGACTGGAACGGGATATTGTTCGCAAACGTATAACCGAGCGTCTTAGAATTCGTTTGCAGGAGGGGATGATTGAAGAGGTGCAACGGCTTTTGCTAGAGGGTGTTTCACCTGAGAGACTTGATTCCTATGGTCTGGAATACCGCTATGTGAGCCGTTATCTGGCTGGTCGGCTGAATAAAAATGACATGTTCCAGAAGCTCAATTCAGCAATTCACGATTTTGCCAAGAGCCAGGAGAGCTGGTTTCGCCGTATGGAGAAACATGGAGTGGAGATAATCTGGCTTGATGGTACAGGTGATCCGCTTGCAGTAGTTCTGAAGGAGATGGCCAGGCATGCGGGGTGACATTGTCAGAGCCTATCTGGAGCAGAGGGCTGTGCATGGCTCCTGGAGTCTGGAGTTGACCAGATCGGGATTATTCCCCGGCGGCATTGTTATTCCGGTTCTGGCTGAAGCTGACACTCTTTTGATACTGCTTGAATCACTTTCTTCTGACAGTTCACTCCCTGCATCAGGGCTACTGGTTGTATTCGTGATAAATAACCGGGAAGATGCAGGTTCCGATGTGAAGAGTGACAACGCTCGCTCCCTTGCCCTGCTTCGTGATATTTCTCCCAGACTCCCATTCCCTGTCGGAATAATCGATGCTTCTACTCCCGGGTTTTCACTTCCTGACAAGGGTGGTGGTGTTGGCCTTGCTCGCAAGCTGGGCCATGATCTCCTCCTCCCATCGCTCGATTTTTCAGGAGTTGATCCTGTTATTATCTCCCTTGATGCTGACACCCAGGTGAGCCAGGGGTATGCAGGAGCGATCATGGATCACTTTCGCTACTCCAAGGCAGGTGGAGCAGTTATCCCTTTTACACATCAATCAGCAACAGGGGAGAGGGAGAATCAGGCCATTGAGCGGTATGAACTGTTTCTGCGCTGCTATGTAGCAGGTCTTGCCCATGCTGGTTCTCCTTATGCTTTCCATACCGTTGGGAGCGCAATGGCCTGCCGGGCTTCGGCGTATCTGAAATGCGGCGGTATGAACAAGAGGCAGGCAGGTGAGGATTTTTATTTCCTGCAGTCTCTTGCAAAAACCTCAGGAGTTGAGCAGGTTGAAGGGGCAATGGTATTCCCCTCGCCACGCCGCTCCTGGCGCGTCCCATTTGGCACCGGTCGGTCAGTCGGAATGCTGCTGGATGGTGATCCTGAAGCTGTGCTATTCTACCGCCCCGAGTGTTACCTGTTGCTGCAAAAGTGGCTTTCAGTTGCGGAAGCAGGGTGCATGAACCGTAGTGACGATCTGATGGAACAGGCAGGGAGATTGTCATCATATCTGCATAGCTTTCTCATGGATCAGAATTTCCCGAAAACCTGGAGTGGGCTTCTTAGTCACAACCCGGGTCAGGATCGCCTGAGCAGAGCTTTTCACAACTGGTTTGATGCCTTCAGGACAATGAAGTTATTTCATTATCTGTCAGACAGCTCTTTGCCTCGCACTCAGCCAGAACAGATTGTAAATACCTGGCCTGATGCCTGGGGGAAGGCGGAGCTGTTGCTGCACGAAAGGCTGGAATACCTTCGCAGGGTGCAAGGGGCTATTCAGGTTTAGACTCAATTTAGTTGACATCAGATCCAGGCTTCAACTATTTACTGCTGTAACCAATTACTGCCCAAGGAGAGTTAAATGTCCGAATTCAGCAATGTAACAGTTGTCCGCGAAGCAAACATCTACTTCAATGGCAAAGTCGCAAGTCATACGATTCTTTTTGCCGACGGATCCAAAAAGACCCTGGGGGTCATGCAGCCTGGAGAGTACGTGTTTTCTACAGCAAAAGCAGAGATCATGGAGATCATGAGCGGCGAGCTTGATCTGCTTCTGGCCGGTTCGACCGAATGGCTGACTGTCAAGGGTGGAGAAGAGTTCAATGTGCCAGCCAACTCAAGTTTTTCAATGAGGGTAAAAACAGTCTCTGACTACTGCTGCTCATTTATCGACTGATAGCGTGCGTACCGTTATGACCGGCAGATTTGCACCATCACCTACCGGGCCGCTGCATCTTGGTTCACTGGTGGCTGCACTCGGGAGCTATCTTTTTGCCAGAAGCTTAGAAGGGCGCTGGCTCTTGAGAGTTGACGATCTCGATCAGCCACGTGTTATTCCCGGTATGGCAGATGATATCTTGCGAACTCTGGAGGAACTTGGATTTGAATGGGATAGTGACCCTGTCTGGCAGAGCAGCCGATGCGCTGCATATGAAGAGGCTCTTCAACAGTTGCAGAAAAGTGGTGAGACATATGCTTGCGGCTGTTCCCGTGCTGAAATAGCCCGGATTGCTTCAGCTCCTCACGGAGATGCTGATGAACTGGTTTACCCCGGAATCTGCCGCAACGGAATAGCTGCTGGCAAGGAGCCGCGCGCCATCCGGATAAAGGTTTCAGGGGAGCCGATCTGTTTTGTTGATGCTGTTTTTGGTGACTTTTGCCAGAATCTGTCCAAAGTCTGTGGGGATTTTATCATCAGAAGGGCAGATGGTCTGTTTGCCTATCATCTTGCAACTGTTGTTGATGATGCTGCTGCCGGAGTAAATCAGGTTGTCAGAGGGGCTGATCTCCTCTCCTCAACCCCTCGGCAGATATTTCTCCGGCAACTGCTCGGTCTTGAGCAGCCTGATTATTGTCATCTGCCGCTGGTTACGGCTCCTGGCGGCGCAAAGCTTAGCAAGCGTGACAGTGCTGTTTCACTTGCAGCAGGCAGAAATCTTCAAAAAGATGGCGGGGCTCTTCTCCTTCAGGCGCTCTGTTTTCTTGGCCAGCCGGTTGCTGAAATCTCTTCTGCAATGCCGGTAAAGGAGATACTGAAGCAGGCCGTACTGAACTTCAACCCTGGGAAGATATCTACAATTGGCAGAGCATTTCCTCTGGAGAGCAATTAGTGAAAATACTGGTGACAAATGATGATGGCATAAAAGCTCCGGGGATTATCTCTCTCGCAGAAGCTCTGGCAAGGGTAGGGGAAGTAGCTGTTGTAGCTCCGGACAGGGAACGGAGTGCTGTCTCTCATGCCCTGACGCTTCATCACCCGCTCAGGGCTGAAATGATTGCCCCTGGCCGTTTTTCAGTTGACGGGACGCCAACTGACTGCGTTAATCTCGGCATTCACAGTCTTCTCGAATTTCATCCGGATCTTGTTGTTTCAGGAATTAACAGGGGGGCGAATATCGGAGATGATGTGACCTACTCAGGCACAGTTGCAGCTGCCATGGAAGCAACTCTGATGGGAATACCCGCTTTTGCAATCTCTCTGGCCACTCTGTCGGAAGATGCCGATTATTCTGTTGCAGCAGAGTTTGCAGCCCGTCTGGTTCGCATGATCAGAGACAATGGCCTTCCAAGAGATACTTTTCTTAATGTGAATGTCCCTGAACGGCCAACTGCTCAATTACTGGAGCCCCTGATAACTACACAGGGGAAACGGCGCTATGAAGGCACAATTGTTGACATGGTTGATCCCAGAGGTCGCTCGTATTACTGGATCGGAACCGCAGATCTTAATTTCCACGATATTGAAGGATCAGATTTTGCCGCCATAAGCAGAGGACACATCTCGATAACACCGCTTCATCTGGACATGACCAATCATGAGTCAATTGCCCGGCTGAAAATGTGGAACATCCGCTAGTTCTGGACTTTATTCATCTCATTTGTTATAAACCCTCCATCTCTGTATTTGCCAAGGTGACCAATGAATCAAGAAAGAGCCAGAAAGCGGATGGTGGAAACACAGCTGATTGCTCGTGGAATCACGTCGCGCAGGGTAATTGATGCAATGCTCACTGTTCCTCGTCATCTTTTCGTGCAGGAGGCCATGGCTGCCCAGGCCTACAGTGACTCACCCCTCCCGATCGGAGAGAAGCAGACGATCTCTCAACCTTACATGGTTGCCCTGATGTCTGAGCTGCTTGAGCTTGACGGCTCGGAAACCGTTCTGGAGATCGGGACAGGTTCCGGCTATCAGGCCGCTGTTCTTGCGCAGCTGGCCAAAAGAGTTTACACGATAGAACGTATACCTTCTCTTGCATCTTCTGCACGCAAGATATTCGACCTGCTCGGGCTTACCAATATCTCCATGAAGATAGATGATGGTACAGTTGGTTGGGAAAAGGAGGCTCCATTTGATGCGATCATGGTTACTGCCGGCTCGCCGGATATACCAGCTCCTTTAAAGGGTCAGCTTGCTCCACTTGGGCGACTAGTTATACCGGTCGGAAACCGGATTGAACAGATTCTCTACCTGATCCGCAAACAGGAGGATGGCTCTTTTGTTACCGAAACATCTGTAGGCTGCCGTTTTGTCAAACTTATCGGAAAGGAAGGCTGGAGCGCTTTTGGTTAATCTTAACGCAGATCAAATTCAACAGGTATAATCCGGAGTGTTATGATGATTGATGATGAATTGCAAAGTGGTATCTGTATGCCGGCAAGGCATGATGATTCTTTTGAAGATGATCTTGTCGAGCCGGATGAAGTTGCTCTGGCTGAAGTTGAGGAGCTTGATGAAGAAGCAGATGATATCAAGAGTGTAGTTGTTGAAGAGCATTTTGATGATGCCATAAAGATATATCTGCGTGATATACAGAAGACAAAACTTCTTACTGCAGACGATGAAAGAGAGCTTGCCGGACGAATCTCCGCAGGTGACAAAGCTGCGCGCGACAGGATGATTGAGTCCAATCTCAGGCTTGTAGTGAAAATTGCGAAAAGATATATAAATCGTGGTCTCCCATTTCTCGATCTGATTGAAGAGGGGAATCTCGGGCTGATCAAGGCGGTTGAGCGGTTCAAGATTTCAAAGGAGTGTCGCTTCTCAACCTATGCCACCTGGTGGATCAGGCAGTCGATTGAGCGCGCGCTTGTTAATCAGTCCCGTACGATCCGTCTACCGGTACATATTTCTGATGACATCAACAAAATGCTCCGAGTTACCCGCGAATTGACCCAGAAACAGAATAATGAACCTTCGGTCAAAGATATTTCAGCTGCAATGGATTCAAATCAGGCTCATGTGAGACGTCTGATGGTTTTGATGAACAAGACATTTTCCATCGAAAAACCGATGGGTGAGAGCAGTGACTACTACCTGATTGATACAATCGAAGATACCTCAACTGTTTCTCCGGCAGACCTGCTTGACAACCTGAACAGGTATGAGCATGCATCTGCATGGTTTGCCTCACTTGCTGATAACGAGAAACAGATCCTGACTCTTCGCTTTGGTCTTGACGATACAGAACCGCAGACGCTTGATACAATCGGGAAAATGTTTGGTGTGACCAGAGAGAGAATCAGGCAGATTGAGGCAAAGGCGCTGGCAAAATTGAGAAGAATTTCCGAAGAGCAGGGGGCTTAAGTTAAACCAACATAAGGAGAGCACAAACATGCAGGAGCTAAAGGACATTATCAGGGATGTTTCTGATTTTCCCAAAAAAGGGATTGTATTCAAGGACATTACAACCTTGCTCGGTGATGCAAGGTCATATCAGCAGATGATAGATCTAATGGCACATCGTTATGTAGGGAAGAAAATAGACAAGGTAGTAGGTGTCGAGGCGCGTGGATTCATTATCGGCGCGGCTCTTGCCTATAAGCTCGGAGCTGGAGTCGTTCTGGTGAGAAAGCCTGGAAAGCTTCCGTTTTCAACCTTCAAGAAAACTTATGATCTAGAGTACGGAACTGATACTCTGGAAATTCACACAGACGCAATAAAGCCGGGGGAGAATATTCTGATCGCCGATGACGTGCTTGCAACCGGTGGAACAATGGGCGCGGTAGTTGATATGGTTCAGGAGCTTGGCGGCAATATCTTCGAGTGTTGCTTCATGGCTGAGCTGGAGTTTCTGGATGGCAGGAAAAAGCTCCCGGAAGGGAAGGTCTTTTCTTTGCTGAAGTTTTGAAACCTTGCAATAACAGCTTCACTGTTGTATAAACACAGACCTTGTCCCCGTAGCTCAGCAGGATAGAGCACTTCCCTCCTAAGGAAGGGGCCGGACGTTCGAATCGTCTCGGGGACGCCAATAAAACAAGCACTTACAAGGATTCTTGTAGGTGCTTTTTGTTTGTTAAGTTGAACTTTTACCCGGATTTTAATGTCTCAAATGTTGATTTTTGTGACGATTAGGTTATTATGCCGTCACGAACTGCGTTATGAGACAAAAAAGGGTGTCCTGTGCCGAAGCATATTGAGGAGCAAGACTTTAAAGCAATTGAGCAGCAGATAGCCGTCTGTCACAAAGGAATCGGCATCTCGGAGCTGGAAACAGCTCTTGCGGCATCAGGTATCGCCATGAACCGGCGTGCCCTGCTGCGCCGGATAACCATTCTCATCGAAAGCAAACGTATCCGCGCCACCGGTGCCTTCAAAGGGCGTGTGTACTGGCCGCTGACAACAGAAGTATCTGGAGATCAGGAACTCGAAGAATCACTGATACCCCTTTCCGGCGCCGGTCGTGAGATCCGCAGGCATATCCATGGCCGACACCTGATGAGCAAGAATCGTCCCGAGCATCATCCGCTGGGCGTCGGCTTCGGCCTGCGCAGATGGGCTCCAACCTTGAC
>JANNRW010000402.1:0-7958 GCA_031401815.1 Geobacteraceae bacterium
AATAAGCCTCTTCTGGAGATAGCGGATCTCTGTAAATCCTATGGTAGCGGCGAGCAGCGGGTTGATGTTCTAAATGGAATATCCCTGTCGCTTGGTAAGGGGGAGACCATTGCTCTGCTTGGAGCTTCCGGAGCCGGGAAAAGTACCCTGATGCATATCATCGGCGCACTTGACTCTCCGACTTCCGGCACGGTAAGTTTTCATGGAACTGATATATTCAGCAGGGATGAAAGAGCGCTTGCAACATTTCGAAACCGCTCTATCGGATTTGTTTTCCAGTTTCACCACCTTTTGCCGGAATTCTCTGCACTTGAGAATGTAATGATGCCTGCTCTAATAGGCGGAGTTGAGCGATCCAGGGCACAAACCCAGGCTGGCGAGCTGTTAAGGGAAGTAGGGCTGGCGCATCGCTTCTCACACAAGCCGGGTGAGCTTTCCGGGGGCGAACAGCAGCGGGTTGCTGTTGCAAGGGCTCTGGTAATGTCTCCCGAGCTTCTTCTGGCGGATGAACCGACCGGAAATCTTGATATGAAGACCAGTGAAGGGGTTCATCAACTTATCAATGAACTGCACAAAACCAGAGGACTTACAGTCATGGTAGTGACTCATAACGAAAAACTTGCTCTCATGATGTCCAGGCAGATCAGGTTACTGGATGGAAAACTTGTATGACAGAGTGTAATCAGCAATCAGGTACTGCATTTCCTGCTGACTCCTGAACAGTGAATCCTGACTACTAAAGTAGTTATGATAAAGGATATTATCTTGCGTAACTTTTTAATATTAACTGCTGTTTTCTCCAGCCTGCTGTTTTTTCCGGTTTTTGCTGATCCTGTATTTGCGGGAGATGAGAAAATTGGTGAGATACTTGTCACCGGTAATCGTAGAATAGAGGTTTCTGCTATAGCCAATGTTCTCAAGGTAAAGGCTGGCGACAACTTTTACCCGGAAAAGATCGATGAGGATGTGAAAGCCATTTTCAGCCTCGGCTATTTTGCCGATGTCAAGGCGGATAAATCCCTTAATAAGGATAAGAAACTGCTTGTTACCTACACTGTTACTGAAAAGCCGATAGTCAGGGAGATTCTCTTTGAGGGTAACAAGGCGGTCACTTCGGAAAAGCTCAAGGAGGCTCTGGAATTCAAGGAGAACTCCATTTATTCAGCCAGGGATATAGCCAAAAGTGTGAAAAAATTCAAGAAGCTCTACTCTGAAGAAGCATATGCCCAGACAGAAATTGAGACTGTCAAGGAACAGATATCTCCTCATGAGTTAAAGATCATCTTCAAAATCAGTGACGGCAGCAAGATTCTTATTCAGGAGATACGCTTTGACGGAAACAGTGCATTTACCAGGCGCAAGCTTAAAGGTCTGATGGAGACAACCGAGGACTGGTGGCTGGCCTGGATTACCGGTGCCGGTGTATATAAAGATGATGTTCTTAAAAATGACATGCTGTTGCTTTCAGAGCACTACATGGATAACGGCTATATCAATATGAAGCTGTCTGAGCCTAAAGTCGTCCTGACACCCGATGGTAAAGGATATATCGTATATATCGACATCAAGGAGGGGGATCAGTTCCTCACCGGTCAGCTTGATTTCAAGGGGGATCTGCTTGAGACTCGTGAGGAGCTGTCGAAGAAGCTAAAGATGAAGACAGGGGATATATTCAGCCGCAGTGCGCTCAGGCAGGAGATATTTTCCTTTACAGATCTGTATGCTGACAAGGGTTATGCTTTTGCAAACATCAATCCTTTGACCCAGATAAACAAGGAGTTGAAAAAAATAGATATTGTTTTTGATCTTGAGAAAGGGGAAAAGGTATTCATTGATCGAATCAATATTGCCGGTAATACAAAAACACGTGACAAGGTTATAAGGCGTGAGTTGAAGCTGGCAGAGGGGGATCTTTACGGTGCCACTGCTCTGAAAAAGAGTAAGCAGAACCTTATGAACCTCGGATATTTCGAGGAGGCAAATATAGCCACAGTCAAAGGCAAAATTGACAACAAGCTGAATCTGAATATTGATGTCAAGGAGAAGTCAACCGGGACTTTCAGCCTCGGCGGCGGGTTCAGCTCTCTTGACGGTGCTGTTGCCCAGGGCTCGATTCAACAGTCAAATTTCTTCGGCCTTGGTTTAAAGGCAAATGCATCTGCCTCCATTGGGAAAAAATCGAGCAACTATAATATCGGCCTGGTTGATCCTTATTTTCTTGATACAAAATGGACTCTTGGCGGGGATATCTACAATACCCAGAGAGAGTATGTTGACTATACCAGAAAGGCGACAGGTGGAGATGTAAAGGCCGGTTACCAGTTGAGCGACACACTGAGCACTTTCTGGCTTTACAAGCTGGAGAAAAAAAATATTTCCCACGAATCGCTCGCACTTCAGGAGACCCGTAGACGCAATCCTGAGCTTATGTCCGAACTTGAGACTACTACCAGCTCCATAACAGCGAGTATCACCAGCAATACTACCGACTATCGGCTTGATCCATCCTCCGGGATGACCAACAGCCTCTCTGTTGAGTATGCCGGGCTTTCCGGTACAAATCGTTTTATAAAATATATTGCCCAATCATCACTCTTCTTCCCGGCCGGTTACGGAGGAGTAGGGATGCTGCGAGGAACTTTCGGTCATATACAGTCGACCGGATCAAAATTGCCGATTGACGAGAAATTCTATCTTGGCGGAATAAACACGCTTCGTGGCTACCAAAACAGAACTGTCAGCCCTTTTGTCCCCACCCCCAGATATGATTTGGTTAACGGTGACACAATTGCCGAAGATAGAGCCTATCTCGGGGGGAATACCGAGGTTATCCTGAATGCAGAGTATACCATTCCTCTTCTCAAGGAGGCGAAGGTCAAGGGGGTGCTCTTTTTTGATGCCGGAAATTCTGTTGATGGTATTGGCAATTCGTTTGACAAATTTCTGACAAGTTACGGATTCGGAATCCGATGGTTCTCTCCAATGGGACCTCTCAGGCTGGAATATGGCATACCGATAAATCCGAGGCCCGGTATTGACAAGGGTGGCAAATTTGAATTCTCGATTGGAACATTCTTTTAAAATAAATACCAAGGAGATTAAACGTATGAAAAAAGTATCTGTTGCATGCGTGCTGTTTACACTTTTTGCGCTGGTTACGTCAGCTGTTGCCTCTGATACAAGGTTGGGCACTGTTGACATGCAAAAGATTCTGCTCTTTTCGGATGCCGGAAAAGATGCCAAGGAGCAGCTTGCAATAAGGGCGGCCAAATATGAGGCTGAGAAGAATGTAAAGGAAGAGGATCTGAAAAAGCTGAAAAATGAGCTGGAGAAGCAGAGTGTTCTTCTTTCAGAATCAGCAAGAGGGGCAAAAGAGAAAGATTACCAGCAGAAGCTGAAAGAGTACCAGCGCTTCATGAAAGATGCGCAGGAAGATCTTCAGGCAAAAAATGACGAATTTACCAATAAGATCGTTGAAGAGATTGTAAAGGTTGTGCAGGAATTCGGCAAAAAAAACAGCTATACATATATCTTTGTAAAAAACGAGAGCATGATTTTCATGGATGAGAAGGCGGATTTGACTGACGAAATACTCAAACAGTTCAATACAGCAAAAAAAGCAGGAAAAAAATAGCGGAGAATTTTCATGCTCAAGACTCTTCAGGAACTTGCCGACTATCTCGGTGGGAGAGTAATCGGTGACCCTGCCGCAACTGTTCATGGCCTTGGTTCTCTTGATGATGCCAGGGAGGGGCAGGTAACCTTTCTTGCAAACCCGAAATATGCGGCAAAAGTTGCTACTACAAAGGCAACTGCTGTCATACTTCCACCAGGCGCAGATAGCTTTGGCAGGAATGTAATTGAAACAGACAATCCATATCTTGCCTTTGCAAAGGTGCTGACACTGTTTTGCGTCGAGACTCTAAAACCCCAAGGTGTTATGGAGGGGGCTTTGGTCAGCAAGGGGGCGCTTCTTGGAAAGGATATTTCCATCTATCCCGGAGCTTTTGTTGGTGATGGGGCAGTAATTGGAGATAGGACTGTTATTTATCCCGGAGTAGCTATTTACGAAGGGGTTTCCATAGGAGATGATGTAATAGTACACTCCAATGTCAGCATCAGGGAGCGCTGCAAAATAGGGAGCAGGGTAATAATTCATAATGGAGCAGTGATTGGCGCAGATGGTTTCGGATATGCTCCTGACGGGAAAAAATATTACAAGATCCCGCAGATAGGAATAGTTGTGATTGAGGATGATGTGGAGATAGGGGCTAATACCACTATTGATCGCGCTGCTCTCGACAAGACCATTATTCGCAGGGGAACCAAAATCGACAATCTTGTGCAGATCGCTCACAACTGCATTATAGGAGAAGATACGGCAATAGCCGCGCAGACCGGTATGGCCGGGAGCACTAAAATAGGGAACAATGTCACAACCGGCGGGCAGGTTGCATTTGCAGGTCATCTGAAAATCGGGAATGACATCATGTTTGGCGGCAAGAGCGGCGTTACTTCAAATATCGATGAGCCCGGCATTTACAGCGGGTTTCCTGTAATTCCGCACAAGGAGTGGTTGCGTGTGTCTGCTGTTTACCCCAGGTTGCCGAAGATGCAGAAGAGTATTTCAACTCTTGAAAAACGTATTGCAGAGCTTGAAAAGCTTTTGGC
Organism: Geobacteraceae bacterium; assembly: GCA_031401815.1. Classification (GTDB taxonomy): domain Bacteria; phylum Desulfobacterota; class Desulfuromonadia; order Geobacterales; family DSM-12255; genus JANNRW01. The sequence goes on from JANNRW010000402.1 coordinate 4,672, forward strand.
AAAGGAATGAAATTATAAGAGGTGTTTATGGTTGCTGATATTAACGAAATTATGAAGCTGCTCCCGCATCGCTACCCGTTTCTGCTTGTTGACCGGGTGATTGAGTGCGAGCCGGGAAAAAGGATCGTCAGCATCAAAAATGTGACAATGAATGAACCTTTTTTTGAAGGACATTTTCCGGGGCATCCGGTCATGCCGGGTGTCCTTATCATTGAGGCAATGGCTCAGTGTGGCGGACTTCTTGGCGGCCTTACCAAGGGGGATGAGACAAAGGACAAGATCTGTTATTTTGTCGGAATTGACAATGCAAAGTTCAGAAGACCTGTTCGCCCCGGTGATCAGCTCAGGATCGAAATGGATGTGTCAAGTTACAGGAGAGGGATCTGGGGTTTTGTCGGAAAAGCTTTTGTAGAGGGGAAACTTGTCGCTGAAGCTGATCTTAAGGCAACATTTGCCTCAGCATAGCATAGTTATTTTCAAGATATACGAGGAGTCTTAAATGATACATTCGACAGCAATAATTCATCCCGGAGCCGAACTTGCCCAAGATGTCGAGGTTGGCCCATATGCTGTAATTGGCGCAAACGTCAAAATTGGGAAGGGCACCATTGTAGGCCCTCATGCTGTGGTCGAGGGGTGGACAACAATTGGCGAAAATAACCGGATCTCCCATCTGGCTTCTGTCGGGGCACCGCCGCAGGATATCAAGTACAGGGGTGAGGCTACAACCCTTGAGATAGGTAATAATAATGTTATTCGTGAATTTGTCTCTCTTCACCTTGGCTCGCCAGGCGGCACCGGCAAGACTGTTATCGGGAGCAACTGCATGTTCATGGCATACTCGCATGTTGCGCATGACTGCACTGTTGGCAACAATGTAATCATGGCTAACTCTGCTACCCTTGCCGGGCATGTTTCAATCGGGAATAACGTAATTTTCGGGGGTCTCTGCGCAGTTCACCAGTTTACCAGGATCGGCGACTTTGTCATGATAGGTGGTGGTACGATGGTCAGTCAGGATATCGTACCTTATACTGTCGCTACTTCAGAAGAGAAACGGGTTGCGTCCCTGCGCGGCTTGAATCTGATTGGGTTGAAACGAAACGGTTTCAGTGATGAGGTGATAAGGGACATTAAAAATATGTACAAGATACTGGTTTTTTCAGGACTCAAACTGCCTGATGTTCTGGTCAAGATAAGAAATGTTGTCAAGGAGTCACCTCACCGTGAGAATTTCCTGAATTTCATAGAAGGGTCAAAAAGAGGGATTTGCAAATAATGAACAAGTTACGTGCAGCAGTTGTCGGTGTCGGTTATCTGGGGCGTTTTCATGCCGAAAAATATGCGTCTCTTGCAAATGTTGAGCTGGCAGGGGTTGCTGACTCTGATCCTGTTCGAGCGGCAGAGATAGCTGCTTCACTAGGGACAGTAGCTTTTACAGATTACCGGGATCTTGTCGGTAAAGTTGATGTTGTGAGTGTTGTAGTTCCAACAGGCATGCACCATGAAATCGGCTCCTTCTTTCTGAAAAACGGGATTCATCTTCTTATTGAGAAGCCGATAACAACAACCCTTGAAGAGGCCAGAGATTTGATCGCTCTGGCAGAAGCCAATAAACTTGTTCTTCAGGTCGGACATCTGGAGAGATTCAATCCCGCCCTTGCGTCAGTAAGAGATAAAATTTCACGACCAGGTTTTATTGATGCGGTACGAATTGCTCCGTACAAGCCACGAGGCACAGATGTAAGCATAGTGCTGGATCTGATGGTGCATGACATTGATATTATCAGTACCCTAGTAAACTCTGAGATAGTTTCTGTCAGCGCTTCAGGCGCAAGGGTGTACAGCCCGGAACCTGATATAGCCAACGCCAGGATAGAGTTCAGAAATGGCGCTGTTGCCAATCTTACTGCAAGCCGTATCAGTCTTAAAAGCGAGCGCAAAATACAGATATTTCAGGAAGATGCCTACATCAGTGTAGATTTTCAGAACAGGAAGGCATCAATCATTCGAAGAGGTGATGGAGAGAGCGCTCCGGGAGTTCCAGCAGTCAGCATCGAAGAGATTGATGTTCCGCAAAGAGATCAGATACTTGCAGAAATCGAGTCATTTATCGCATCAGTGGCAGATGGTGCCCCAGTGGTGGTAACTGGTGCGGATGGGCTCAAGGCGCTGCAAACAGCACTTCTTATCAATGAAAAAATTGCAGCTAACATTGCTCTACTGGGTCATGGGGGCTCTTTCAGATAATCATGGCTAAAAACGTAATGATAGTCGCCGGGGAGGCTTCCGGTGACATGTATGGCGCAAGGGTAGTTGAGGAGGCGCACCGGCTCGATTCGTCGGTGCGCTTTTTCGGTATCGGCGGGGGTGCAATGCGTCGTGCAGGTGTAGAGACTCTGGTTGACTCCGGTGATATTGCTGTAATGGGTCTATTTGAGATTCTCTCTCACTTTCGGGTCATTATCAGGGCATTCAGGCTGATGAAGACCAGAATTGTCGTGGATAGACCTGATCTGCTCATTCTGATCGACTATCCAGGTTTCAATCTTCGCCTTGCTGCTGTAGCGAAACGCGCCGGAGTAAAAATCCTCTATTACATAACCCCTCAAGTCTGGGCATGGCACTCCAGCCGTGCAAAGAAAATTGCACGGCTGGTTGATCATGCAGCAGTCATCTTCCCTTTTGAACCCCCTTTTTTCGAGCGGGAAGGGTTGTCGGTCTCTTTCGTAGGGCACCCTCTTCTGGAGATGGCTCTGCCGACGATGAGAAAAGAGGATGCCGGTCAGCTGTTCGGACTGAATCCTGAACAAAAGACTGTCGGTCTGTTTCCGGGCAGCAGAATAAAAGAGATCAATGCAATGTTGCCTGTAATGCTTGCTGCGGCGACGCTCCTTGAGAAGGATTTCCCCGGCCTCCAGTTTATGCTTCCGCTTGCTTCAGGTATTGATCGTGAAATGGTTGATGAATTCATTTCGCGATCTGATCTGAAGGTAAGGGTGGTTACAGACCATAATTACGATGTCATTCAGGTATGCGACGCCATAATTGCCACATCCGGAACAGTTACCATGGAGATAGCCCTGTTCGGAGTGCCGATGGTGATAGTCTACAAGACTTCGCCACTTACTTACGCTATCGGTATAAGACTCCTCAAGGTTGACCATGTTGGTATTTGCAATATAGTCGCTGGAGAGCGTATTGTGCCTGAGTTGATACAACATGATGCCGAGCCGTTGAAAATTGCGACCCAGATTTCTCGGATTCTTGCTGATGAGGAGTATGCA
>JANNRW010000403.1:0-14327 GCA_031401815.1 Geobacteraceae bacterium
ATGCAGGCGATTCTGGATTATCTTAACAATTCAGGTGTTGAGGCTGAAGGCTGAAGACTGAAGGCAATTCGGTGAAACAATAATTAGTTTCATCACTCTGTCATAATATGAGTTGTCTACCCGTACTCGGTTTTACTAACTACCTTCAGTCTATTACACTGTATATTTTGAAAGGATATGAATAGATATGGAGATTACAAGAAAAGGGAACATTCATTATCTTGAGCCGGGGCTTATGGCTAAAGCAGCAGTCTCTGTCCAGGGCTTCACGACAAGGCATGAGGGTGTTTCCCGGGCACCTTACAATTCACTCAATCTCGGGAGTAATACCAACGACGCTTCTTACAACGTTCAGGGTAATCGCAGTCTTCTGGCAAGAACGTTCGGAACCAGGGTGGAAAAACTGGTGATGGTCTGTCAGACGCACGGCACTGATATCCTTGTGATTGATCAGCCTAACCCTGATTACGGGCATTTTTTGAAGATAGAGTGCGACGGTATCATTACAAACCAGCCAGGAATAATGATTGCTGTCGGAGTTGCCGACTGCCTGCCGCTACTCTTGCTTGATCCGGTAAAGCGTGTAGTTGCGGCGCTTCATGCCGGATGGAAAGGGACAGCAGGGAACATTGCCGCAAAAGGTGTTGCTTCTCTTGTCGAGCTTTTTGGTTCGAAAAGTCACAATATTCTTGCTGCAGCAGGGCCGGTTATCGGCTCCTGTTGCTATGAAGTGGACACCCCTGTTCGCGATGCCTTTCTTAAGGGTGGAGTGGAGTGGGAGAGCTGTGCAACAGCTACAGGCAGTGGCAAATGGCAACTGGATCTTGCTGCTGCAAATCGTATGCAGCTTCTGTCTGCCGGTCTGGAAAAGTGGAATATCGAACTGTCTGAACAGTGTGTCTGCTGTCAGAATGACTGGTTCTTTTCCTGGCGTCGTGACGGGCAGGAGACTGGGAGACAGAGTGGTTTCATCATGCTCAAGTAGAAAGGCAGGCTGAGGGCTCGGGGCTCGGGGCTCGGGGTTCAGGGCTGAGGGCTGAGGGCTGAGGGCTGAAGGCTCGGGGCTCGGGGTTCAGGGCTGAGGGCGAAGGCTCGGGGCTGAAGATTATACCTCCAGGATATCCCCATCGTTCAAAATCACCAGATTTGGAAGATCAAGCTCCATGAGCTGGCTCACAATCTGCTCCCTGTAGTAGGTTTTCAGATGCGAGACAAAGATATTTGTCGGCAGCACCGGAAGTTTTTTCATTTTTTCGAGGAGAAGCTGCGGTGTCAGATGGCTTGTCTGATAGGCCAGATCCTCTTTTTCATTTGGAAATGAGACCTCTATTATCATTGAATCCGGAGTCTGTCCATCAAGGGTGAGCTCTGCATCAGGGCCTATGTCGCTTGTGTAGAGGAGCGATGAGCCGTTGTCTTTCACAAGATAACCGAAGTCAGTCTGATTATTGTTCAGAAAAAAAGGTGTGACACTGATTTTGCCGGCGTTTACAGGGACAGTTTCTGAAATTACCCTGTAGTTGATGACAGGCCGGGTTGCTGACGGCAGTGCGGAAAAATCCGGCCATATGATGTTGTTCATAATATGGGTACGGATAGAATCAATAGCAGGCCGGGATGCAAGTATTGTGACCGGTCTGGAGTCAGCTGCGAAGATCAGGGTTTCGGCAAGGGATGGTATCCCCTTGATATGGTCAAAATGGGGATGGGAGATGAAGATTGTCCGGACAGCCTGGATCTCTTCAAGTGAGAGCGAAGAGCAGATTGTACCGCAGTCCAGAAGAACCTGGTCATTTATCAGAAAAGCAGAGGTTTTGGATTCCGGCGATACTGTGCCGGCGCAGCCGAGTACCCGGATTTTCATAAATTGTTGACTCCCGCAATACTGTGAAAAAGAGCTTTTTCATCCAAAAACCAGATATAGACCTGTAACCGATTGAAATCAAGCGTAAAATGCAATGTTTTTTAACACAATTCTGTATGCTGATCTCAGCTGTGTTCCCTGGTCTCCAGAAACTCCAGCCCTTTCCAGTTTTCAATCGTATTATCAAGCCGCCACTGGCTTCCTGCCAGATAGGTCAGGTTCCCTTCACCATCTATGTAGCAGTGCATTGCTTCCTTCCGCTGAAATTCATCCAGCTTCTTTTTCTCTCCTGTTACCCAGCGGGCAGTTACATAGCTTACCGGCTCATAAGTTGCCTTCACCTTGTACTCATGCTCCAGCCTGTGCATCACAACGTCGAACTGAAGGAGTCCGACAGCCCCGACAATCCAGTCACTCCCCATCTGCGGGCGAAAAACCTGGGTTGTACCCTCTTCGGCAAGTTGCACCAGACCTTTTTCCAGCGCTTTTGACTTCATCGGATCAAGGAGCCTCACCTTGCGGAAATGTTCAGGCGCAAAGTTGGGGATGCCGGTATACTTCAGATCTTCTCCCTGGGTGAAGGTGTCGCCAATCTTGATAACCCCATGGTTATGAATGCCGATGATATCACCGGGAAAAGCCTCTTCCACGTTTGTTCGATCCTGTGCCATGAAGATGGTTGCGTTGGAGATCTGGAAATCACGTCCAAGCCGCAGATGTTTTACCTTCATGCCGCGTGTGAACCTGCCTGAGCAGATCCGGAAGAAGGCTATCCGGTCGCGGTGTGCAGGATCCATGTTCGCCTGGATTTTGAAGCAGAAACCGGTAAACGGCTCCTCATAAGGTGAAACCATCCGACTCAGGGTCTCGCGCGGGAGAGGGGGGGGAGCATGTTCGACAAAGGTGTCGAGCAGCTGCTGAACACCAAAGGTATTGATCGCACTGCCGAAAAATACCGGGGTCTGAACCCCTGAAAGATAAGCCTCCTTGTCAAAAGGGTGAGCAGCACCCTCAAGAAGCTCAACGTCATGACGCAGCTCTTCCACCTGGCTCCCGAGAAGTTCATCAAGCATGGGATCATCAAGCCCTTTTACTGAAATGACTTCGCCAACCCCCCGGTCAGCCTCGGCATCGAAAAATGTCAGCTCTTTGGTGTAGAGGTGGTAGGTGCCACGGAAGCGTTTCCCCATTCCGACCGGCCAGGTTATCGGAGCGCACTGAACTTTCAGGAGATTCTCGATTTCGTCCAGAAGCTCCAGTGGTTCGCGCCCTTCCCGATCAAGCTTGTTGATGAAGGTCATGATCGGTGTGTGTCGGAGACGGCAGACTTCCAGCAGCTTTTTGGTCTGGCTTTCGACCCCTTTGACCGAGTCTATGACCATGAGCACGGAATCTACAGCGGTCAGCACCCGGTAAGTGTCCTCGGAAAAGTCGTTGTGGCCTGGTGTGTCCAGGAGGTTTATCTCATGATCACCGTAGGTGAACTTCATAACAGACGAGGTGACCGAGATCCCCCGCTGCTTCTCCATCTCCATCCAGTCGGAGGTTGCATGGCGGGCTGATTTGCGAGCGCGAACCTCCCCTGCCTGCTGGATTGCACCACCAAACAGGAGCAGCTTTTCAGTAATGGTGGTCTTCCCGGCATCCGGGTGGCTGATGATGGCAAAGGTGCGGCGACGGTCAATCTCTTGCTGGTTGTGCTTTTTCACAGTATGACTCCATTTTTGTGATGCAGACGAAAGAAAGGCGAAGAGAAACTCTTCGCCTTTGGGAAATAATGCCATCAGTAGTGGCAAAGGGCAACTGAAATATTAAGTCAAAGTATTAAGCCATTCTGTCCAGCTTGACAGTGAGGGATTACCGATATATTGTGAGGGCACTTTTATGTGATTGGAATTATTATGCAGACGTTAAGAACTGGGCAGAAGAAGCAGCCTTTTAGATTTGGATCGGTGGGGCGGTTTTACCGCATATATCGAAGCCTCTGAGAAGGACACCAGCTTTGCAGATAACTGATTACCACGCAAAATACTACGCCCATGAACTGACTAAACGCTGCTCTTCTGACAGTCTGGAAAAACTGGCTGCGTCACTGGCAGATGCCCAGGTAGATCTCAACCCCCATCAGGTTGATGCTGCTCTTTTTGCGTTCCGATCCCCGCTCTCCCGTGGGGCAATTTTGGCTGATGAAGTCGGTTTAGGCAAAACTATCGAAGCAGGTATCGTTCTTTCCCAGATATGGGCTGAACGTAAGCGTAAAATCCTCATCATCGTTCCTTCCAGCCTACGCAAACAGTGGAACCAGGAACTGCTGGAAAAATTCTTTCTCCCATCCTCTATCCTCGAATCCAAGTCATTCAATCAGCATTTGAAAAATGTAGGGGCGGGTTTGAAACCCGCACCTACCTCTCAATCCAATCCGTTTTTACTTGATGAAATCATTATCACTTCCTACCAGTTTGCCCGGAACAAAGGGGATCAGATCAGAGCTGTTCAATGGGATTTGGTGGTTATCGACGAGGCTCACCGGCTCCGTAACGTCTATAAGACCTCCAACAAGATAGCCCGAGCCATCAAGGATATTCTTGCCCACTCTCCAAAGCTCCTACTCACTGCCACACCTTTGCAGAATTCTCTTATGGAGCTGTACGGTCTTGTCAGCTTTATTGATGATTACATCTTCGGCGACATCAAGAGTTACAAAAACCAGTTTGCCCGTTTGACTAGTGAGATCAACTTCGACGACCTGAAAGCCCGTATCGCGCCTATCTGCAAACGAACCTTACGGCGGCAGGTGCTGGAGTACATCAAGTACACCAACCGGATACCCATCACCCAGGAGTTCATCCCGACCAAAGACGAAACAGCATTGTATGACCTTGTGTCAGAGTATCTGCGCCGGGACAATCTTCAGGCATTACCAGCAAGCCAGCGTACACTGATGACGCTCGTATTACGGAAACTACTTGCTTCGTCCACGTTCGCCATTGCCGGTGCTTTGGATTCGATAATCTTGCGGCTGAAAGCGAAAGTAAGGGCGGGTTTGAAACCCGCCCCTACAATAGATATTTTGATTGAAGATCAATTAGCTGATGACTTTGAGACACTTGATGAGATCAAGGATGAATGGGAAGAGGATTCTGTAGGGGCGCATGGCGATGCGCCCTTGACCAAAGAGGATCTTGCAACGATACAGCTTGAGATTATCGACCTGGAGGCTTTCAGGGATCTTGCAGTATCCATAACCGAGAACGCCAAGGGTAAGTCATTGATACAGGCACTGAAGGCCGGATTTAGCAAAGCCGAAGCGTTGGGTGCCAACAAGAAAGCCATTATCTTCACTGAATCCCGCAGGACGCAGAACTATCTTGTCAAGGTACTTTCCGAAACCGAGCATAAGGGGAAGATTGTCCTGTTCAACGGTTCCAATACCGACGAGCAATCCAAACAGATTTATCAGCAATGGTATGAACGTCATCAAGGAAGTGACCGCATTTCCGGTTCCCGATCTGCTGATATGCGTTCCGCACTGGTGGACTACTTCAGGGAAGAAGCGCACGTCATGATAGCAACTGAAGCAGCGGCAGAGGGTATCAACCTGCAATTCTGCTCACTGGTGGTCAATTACGACCTGCCCTGGAATCCACAGCGGATTGAACAGCGCATCGGGCGTTGCCACCGCTACGGTCAGAAGCATGACGTGGTTGTAGTCAACTTCCTTAACAGGAACAATGCCGCCGATCAACGTGTCTATGAACTGTTGGCCGAGAAGTTTGCCCTGTTCAGCGGGGTTTTCGGTGCCAGTGATGAAGTCCTTGGAAGTATTGAGTCTGGTGTGGACTTCGAGAAGCGTATTGTCAGGATTTATCAGGAGTGTCGTTCATCGGAAGAGATACAGGCATCATTCGACGAGCTGCAGCGGGAGCTGGAATCCGAAATAGACGAGAGTATGAAGCTGACCCGCAAGAAGCTCTTGGAGAACTTCGACGAGGAGGTTCACGAGAAACTGCGGGTAAATCTGAAGGAGAGCACGGAATATTTGAACAAGTATGAAAACTGGCTCTGGGAGCTTGCCAGGTATGCACTCCACCCGCATGCAGATTTTATTGATGGAGAGATGGCGTTTGTTTTGAAGGAGCACCCGTTCCATATTGTGTCATCCCCGAATGCCTCTATCGGGGATCCAGATTCTACGTCGTCAAAAAAGAATGGATTCCCGATTATAACCTCTGGAATGACAACACATTTAAATATCCCTCTCGGTTTGTATCGCATGGGGCGACATGTGGAGGATGGACATGTTTTCAGGATAGGCCATCCCCTGGCTCAACACATACTGGTTTACGCTACCAAAAAGAAATTATCCGAAGCAGAAATAACTTTCGACTATTCCGGTCATCCGTTGAAAATTTCCATTCTGGAGCCTTTAGTCGGTGCATCAGGTTATCTGTCGCTTTCCAGGTTGTCGGTGGAGTCATTTGAGGCGGAGGATCATCTTATATTTTCCGCTGTCACTGATGCCGGAATCGTGCTTGATAATGAACAGGCGCAACGGCTGTTTTCCTTGCCAGGATCTGTAGGGGCGGGTTTGAAACCCGCCCCTATGGTACGTGACCAATTGCAGAAGATATTTGAAACAGGTAAAAGCCGGATCATTGAGGCGATCAGTGCCAGAAATTCAGTGTTTTTCGATGACGAAATGGAAAAGCTGGAGAAATGGGCCGATGACTTGAAAAGCGGCCTGGAATACGAGTTGAAAGAGCTGGACCGGGAGATCAAGTGTCTGAAGACCGAATCAAAGAAGATTCTCAAGCTGGATGAGAAGCTCCAGGCGCAGAAAGAGATCAAGGAGCTGGAGAAAAAGCGCAACACCAAACGCCGCACCCTGTTTGAGGCTCAGGATGAGATTGACAGCCGCAAGGAAGGGTTGATTGAAGGTGTAGAGGCGAGATTGCGGCAGCTGATCAGCGAGAAAGAGTTGTTTGCCATACGCTGGCGGGTGGTTTAGGCAAAGTGTGACATCCTGTCACGGGTTCGGTATCATCTAGGGGACAATTTGTCCCCCCATTGAACTGTCGACAACCTGTCGATGAACAGTTGTCCGATAAAATCGGACAACTAAACCCAATTATCACTTTGCCGGCGCTGGCAAACCGATCCGTGCTATGAAGTGCTATGAAGTGTCCGAAGAAATCGGACAGATGAATAGCGGAAATAGTCCTGAAGACCATATTGCCGACGTCGGCAATATGGTCGAGCTCATATTTGGATAATAACGAGGACATGTTTATGACACAAACAGAACAGATACGAGTTGCTGTTTTTGAAGGAAAGCGTATTCGAAAAATCATTCATGAAGGTGAATGGTGGTTTGCAGTAATCGATATTGTGGAAGTGCTCACCGATAGCCGTATCCCTAAACGGTACTGGAGCGATCTTAAGCGAAAGCTTGCCAAGGAAGGCTATTCTGAGTTGTACGATAAAATCGTACAACTGAAATTTGCCGCAGCAGATGGCAAGCTCTATGCCACCGACTGTGCCGATACTGAGACCATGTTCCGTATCATCCAGTCCATCCCCTCGCCAAAAGTAGAACCTCTCAAACGCTGGCTGGCAAAAGTCGGCAAGGAACGATTCGACGAAATTGAAAATCCCGAACTCTCCATGGAGCGGATGCAATCCCTGTATGAGAAAAAGGGATATCCGAAGGAGTGGATTGACAAACGGATGCGGGGAATTGCCGTTCGTCAGGACTTGACTGATGAGTGGCAGAACCGGGGAGCCACCACCAGCCTTGAGTACGCCATACTGACCAACGAAATCATGCAGGGGGCTTTTGATCTGAAGGTGGAAGATTACAAGCTGGTCAAGGGGCTGAACAGGGAGAATCTGCGGGACCATATGACCGACATTGAGCTGATCCTGACCATGCTGGGCGAGGCCACGACTACCAAGCTTCACCGGGACCGCGATACCAAGGGATTTGACCCGCTCAAGAAGGATGCCCAGGATGGCGGAGCGGTGGCCGGGAGGACGCGGAAGGATATTGAGCAGCAGGCCGGAAAGCCGGTGGTGAGTAGTGAGAATTTCAAGGAGTTGGCAGGGGGCAGGAAGAAGTTGGGAAAAATCTGAAAGGCGTTGCACGCGGATAACTTCGGATAGTATCTGATAAAAATCTGATTAAGCTTAAAAAAAGGTTGATCCGAATTTAATCCGAATTTATCAGATTTGATCCGCGTGCCGGATTTTGAATCAAAGGCGTTTCACACGGATGACACGGATCTGACGGATAAAGGCGGATTGAAGCCTTAATGATTTTGTTGTATCCGTGTAAATCCGTATAATCCGTGTGCTGATTTTGAATCTGGTAAGTCAAAATGTTTCACGCGGATAACTTCGGATAGAATCTGATAACAATCTGATTAATCTAAAGAAAATGGTTTCATCCGATTTTAATCCGAATTTATCAGATTTGATCCGTGTGCGAGGTTGTTGGCCGACTTTCGACAAGGTGGGATCGTTTTTCATGGTTTGGGATGTTGCCGGTCTCCGATGCCGGTGTGCTGGGGGAAATGCCCGGCTCATTTCCGGCAGAAAAGATAATTCCAGCCATGGAGGCGATTCTTATCGAAGCCCTTGAACCAAGGCAGAACCGGAAACGGGGCGATGATTTATCGGCGGTTGAGTTTTATCAAAAAGAAGATCCGGAGATTCAGAAGAAGAGAGTCCGGCAGACGGTTGAGGCAGCGTTGAATAAAATGTAATGAAAAGAATAATCCGTAGAGTCCTTACGATGATGAAGCTTCAGCTTAATAAGTTTCACAGATATTGCCAGTAACTTTCCAAATTGCAGCAATGGTCCTTCCAGGAGAGAAGAATGGAAAACAAAGAGAAGTCATTTTTTATCGAAGGCACAGAACTTACTAAAATTGACGGAAACACCTGTATTCCTACCGCATTACATTATGCAAAAGATGGCCTTCAAATAGGGTATAAGGCAATTAGATCGACTAAGGATAACGACATAATCAATTTTAATTTCAAGGTCGAGCTTGGTGAATATGTCCCAGGAGCAACCAAGGATAGAATTGAGTATTTTGATAGCGCAGACGGTATTCCCAAAAGTGCCTTTCAGCTCTCTAAAGATTTTTTCGATACAGTACTATCAAAGGTGGAAGGTCAGGGGTTAATACCTAAACATGATAAAAAGGGATTGAAGATTATAGTTGCAGAGCCGTTAGCATTCCAGATTGAAGATAGAGGTAGTAATTGGATTAAAAACTATAGGGACAATATCAGGCGAATACTTGTTCATTATGATTCTGTTGAATTTTTGCCTGAACCGTTTGCAGTTTACCAATATTACAGGTATGGGCTTAGAATCCCTCAAATGAAAGATAGTTCTAAAAACATAGCGCTGATAATAGACTTTGGTGGCGGCACTTTTGATGTATCAATCATTGAATCAACTGTTTTGGGTGATATTAGTTTGTCTGGAAAGCATTCTAAGCCACTGGCAGCTTCTTCAGAGCCAATTGGCGGGTTTTTCGTAAATGAGCAAATAGCTATATACCTGACTTTAAGAAATCTTGACGGACAAGACAAAAATAGGGCTACCACCTATTTGGATTCTTTTAGAAAGGTAAAGAAGGGGCAAACCGATTATTTATCCCTTTCCTCTGAAAAACAGGCATTCATTAGCAATCTTAGAAAACTTATCAATTCAGTTGAACATCCGAAGCTTGAGCTTTGCAATAAAATCAGAAATTGGGATTTATCCGTTGATTGCTATGAAAGTGTTCAAGTGAGTATGCCTAAGAACCCCTTCAAAATTGACACAATATGGGAAGAAAATTCTCTGCGTGGCCATGAGTTGCGGAAAATGTTCAGAGAAAATATTTGGGATCAGCATTTAAAGAAAACGATTAGAAGTGCAATTAAACGTGCAAAAGAACAATTGAAGGACAAGGAGATAACCGTCACGCTTATATCGGGAGGATCCTCCAATATTCGGTGGCTCGATAAATTATTGTCAACTGACTTTGAATCGGATTTGGGACATGCACGGCCAATTCCGCTCTCTGAGTCATTTCAAGATATTGTGGCTAAAGGATTAGCTATAGAATGTGCTCGACGTTACTATAACCCGGAAAGTGAGTTCGTTTCTGTAACGTACAATCCAGTAAGGCTATTTTTGAACCCTGATGACAAAGGCATTGAAGAAAGATCATTTCAATCCGTAGGCAATAAAATAGATATGGACGGCACAAAACTTGGCGACCTTATACCCTCAGCACAAGCTTTATCAAATTTCATCAACGAACCCTTGCAGTGGAAATTCAGATTAAATCACCCCCCTAAACATCACCTGAAATATTTCTTCACCCGTCCTTGCGATAATGCAAATGGTGATGAGCTATTTGACACGGACAGCCTGTACAACGTTGATAGAACTGTTCATTCTCCCAACAATATATGTTTTGATAGTAAGCTCAGAGTTGAATTAACGGTAAGAGAAGATGGTACCGCAATACCACGATTTATATACAAGGTTGAAAATACAGACGCTGGTGTTCAAGGATTTTATGTTGATGGCAAACCTTTTGTACTGGATATGACAACTGATGGCGTTAAATCGTCAGAATCAGTTAGCAAATATATTGGATTTGATTTTGGCACTAGTAACTCCTCAATATGCTATTTAAGTAATGAGCAAATTCATGCACTTGAGGTTAGGAATAATGACAGCCAGTGGCTAGAACTTAAGGGCCTGGTTTCAAAATTACCTTACCCTATTTCATACCCGCTCAGAAAATATTTGAGATTTGAGAATCAAGACCAGTCAATAAAGGATGCCAGAGCAGCGCTTGAAGGAATGCTCGCATTTGCTGCATATACAATCGCGAGTGAATTGTTATCAAAGGGCGAAATAGGCGGTCTTTTTAAAGATTTTTTGCGCTCAATGGGGCCGTTAAAGGACATCCTCTGCAAAGGCATGAGAGTGCTAAAAGGAAGTTCAGGATTCGCAGGTGAATACAATAAAATCTCCGGCGAGTATCTTGATGCCCTGAATAAAGCTATTTTTGAATTGAACCAACATAAGCATGATAAATTATCCGCTGAAAAAATAGATGTTCACGAAACCTTGAAAACATTCGCAAATATATGCAATTTGGCTATGCAAGGGAAAGTGTTTGGATACCTCGAAAACATTAAAAATGTTAAGTTCAGCAAAAATAAATATACTGGTTTGTTCAGAAAAGCCTCAGATAGCCAGCCTTTTGTAGAATCATTAGATTATTCTGGTGAATACTCTTTCCCTATCAACGAACCATTACTTACAGATGTAAAAACTGGGAAGTGTATTTCCATGTTGCCGTTTTATTTTTTTGAAGAGTGTTCAGATAGAGTAGGCAGCATAAAATGTTACGTTTTTGATAAATATGACAAGGGAAAGGTCAGTTACAAAGCTGTAGATGATGATGTCTCAATTGAAGTTGATTATGAAGAAATATCAAATCAAATTAATGAGATAACTAGTGGAAAGTCAAAGGCAATGCCAGCATATGTGATTGATCTTAAATACAGAAATGATTATAGCGATAATTGAGGTTTTATGAGCCGGAACCAAAAACTCGAACTAACCTGGATCGGCAAGGATATTCAGCCGAAACTGGAACCGCGGATTCTGATTGAAGATCCGGACAAGTCCTATGGCGACCGGAATACGGAGAATATGCTGATCTTCGGGGATAACCTGCTGGCCTTGAAGGCGCTGGAGCAAGAGTTCATCGGCAGGATCAAGTGCATTTTCATTGACCCGCCGTACAACACCGGCAGCGCCTTTACCCATTATGATGACGGTCTTGAGCATTCGCTCTGGTTGACCATGATGCGGGATAGACTTGAGATATTACATCGTCTCCTTGCTGATGACGGTTCAATATGGATCACGATTGATGACAATGAATCTCATTACTTGAAAGTTTTGTGTGATGAAGTGTTTGGGCGTGGCAATTTTATTGGTACGGTTGTATGGCAGAAAAAATATGGTGCTAAAAGTGACTCAAAGTATTTTTCTGAATCTCATGACTTTCTAATTTGTTTCGCAAAACAAAAAGATCGTATGAAAGTAAATCGGTTGCCACGCACAGCGGAACAGGACGCTCGTTACAAAAACCCTGATAATGATTACCGTGGTGTATGGACTTCAGGTGACTTGCTGAGAAATGAGGCAAGAGATTATGCTATATACCCAATTCAAGGGCCTTCTGGCCGTGAGCACTGGCCCCCTGAAGGTACAAGCTGGAGATTTACAAAAGAACGTTATGAGGAGATAAAAGCAGATAACAGGATATGGTTCGGAGAAAAAGGCAATAATGTACCAAGGCTGAAGCGTTTCCTTCATGAGGTTGCAGAAGATGTACCCGTCACAACCTGGTGGGAACATAAAGATGTCGGGCATAACGATGAAGCAAAAAAGGAGATTAGGAACCTTTTTGGCAAAGATCTTTTTGACACTCCGAAGCCTGAACGTCTTTTGCAGCGTGCTATATATTTGGCTACGAACCCAGGTGATTTTGTTCTTGATTCCTTTTCTGGTTCTGGAACCACCGGCGCAGTCGCCCACAAAATGGGGCGCAAGTGGATCATGGTGGAACTGGGTGACCATTGCCACACCCATATTCAACCACGCCTGCAAAAAGTCTGTGACGGCACCGACCAGGGGGGCATCTCCAAGGCTGTCAACTGGCAAGGGGGCGGCGGTTTCAAGTATTACTACATGGCCCCCAGCCTGCTGAAAAAAGATCGTTACGACCAGTGGGTAATCAACGAAGAGTACAACGCAACAATGATGGCCGCTGCCATGGCGAAGCATGAGAGTTTTCGCTATTGCCCGGATGAAGTCTATTACTGGAAACAGGGGCAGTCATCGGAGAAGGATTTCATCTTTACCACTACGGCACACCTGACACCGGAACACCTGGACAGAATCCATGAAGAGATGCAGACGGATGAAAGCCTGCTGATCTGCTGCAAGTCCCATTTTGAAGGGGCTGACAGCAAGTACAGCAACATCACGGTGAAGAAGATTCCCTCCATGCTGCTGGGCAAATGCGAGTTTGGGCGGGATGACTACAGTCTGAATATCGTTGATATGCCGCGTGATCCGAATGAGCCGGAGTTTGTGCCGACCGGGCCAACTTTTGTTGAGGTGAAGAAAGAGGAAAAGATAACGAGAGCCGAGCAATCAGGACAACTAAACATCTTTTCGCACACGGATTTAACGGATTAGACGGATCAATGCGGATTAAAACCAGAAGTCTTGTTTTTGCCTGATCAGATTTTATCCGAAAGATCCGTGTCATCCGTGCAAGTTTTTGAATGCATTTTCACACGGATTTAACGGATTGGACGGATCAAGGCGGATTAAAACCTTTTCTGGGTTAAAACCCGAAGCCTTGTTTCTGCCTGATCAGATTTTATCCGTAAAATCCGTCTAATCCGTGTGAAATGCCTTGGAGGTTTTATGCTTCACAAAGAACTGACCGATAAAATTATCTGCTCTTTCTATAACGTCTACAACATCCTCGGCCATGGCTTTCTGGAGAAGGTCTATGAAAATGCACTTGTCATCGAGTTGAAGAAATACGGATTGTCTGTCACCCAGCAGGAAGGCGTGAAGGTCTATTATGAGGGCGTTCAGGTAGGTGATTACTATGCAGATATCGTTGTCAACGGCTTGGTGATTCTGGAATTGAAAACTGCTGAATCTCTGAAAAATGAGCACTTCGCGCAACTGACCAATTATTTGAAAGCGACTGACAAAGAAGTTGGGTTGTTGCTGAATTTCGGCAAGAAACCTGAATTCAAGAGAATCCTTTTGACTAATGACAAAAAGCATTTTCACACGGATATAACGGATTAGACGGATTAAGGCGGATTAGAACCTTTTTCGGGTTAAAACCAGAAGCCTTGTTTCTGCTTGATCAGATTTTATCCGTAAAATCCGTGTCATCCGTGTGCAGGTTTTTAAAAGCATTTTTCACACGGATATAACGGATTGGACGGATCAAGGCGGATTAGAACCTTTTTCGGGTTAAAACCACAAGCCTTGTTTCTGCTTGATCAGATTTTATCCGTAAAATCCGTCTAATCCGTGTGCTGATTTTGATTCTGTTGTAATCCTGGAGAGACCATGGACAAACATGCCTTATACATCAAGAACCGACTCAGCCTCCGCGCGCCCCAGACCGAAAGCCTGGAGATCCTGGCCGGGATTGCCGACATTCTGCCACTGAAGAAGGTTGCTGATCTTGCCAACGAGCAGGAAAAGATACTTGCCTACACCGGCGACCTTTCAGCGGAGAACGGTTCTGCAAGGGTTTTCACCGACTTTGAACGAAACTTCCCCTGTGTCTGCTTTGCCCTGGCAACCGGCGTTGGTAAGACCCGCCTGATG
>JANNRW010000404.1:0-9918 GCA_031401815.1 Geobacteraceae bacterium
CGGGTCGATCCGGCAATAAAAGCCTCCCCCTTATAGTTGACCGCAATCGCGGTTGCCTTGTCTTCATAACCTCCGTCATAACTTAATGCCCCAAGGAAAGAGCCTTCAAAATCATAAATAACTGAAACAACATCAGCAGCAGCTCCACTGCCGGCAGTCCCGGCAAGATAGATGTAGCCAGAAGCATCTGTGGCCAGTGCAACCGCCCGGTCATCACTGGAAGAACGTTCAAGGGTGCGCTCCCAGAGCAGCTCGCCATCACTCCCCCGATAACGGATCAGATGGAGATCGCCATCACCGGGAGTGGTGATGCTTGTCCCTGCAACCAGGAGGGCACCGTCTATGGGATCGAGCCTTACTGCGACCGGTTGATCATTTCCGCTGGCCGGTCCGTTGTACTGCTTCACCCATATACGGCGTGTGGCAGTTGAATTTGATCCGTCATACTTGATGGTCAGATAATCGGTCGTGCCACCTGCAACAGTGATAAATCCTGTAACATAGGGATTCCCCGACTGGTCTACCGTAATGGCAATTGCCTGGTCATCGCCATTGGCAGTGCCGTTGTAGATGTCAGACCAGAGAAGATTGCCAGTGGCGCTGTCATACTTGGCAGTATAAAAGTCTTTGTCCCCCCTGGCCGTATTAAAGGTGTAGCCGGTAACAAAGACATTTCCTGAAGGATCAAAAGCAACGGCGGTCGGCTGATCGTTACCACCACCGTCAAAAATGGCGGCAGAAGGCCAGACCCTGGCTCCGGCTGTACTGTATTTGAGGATATGGATATCATCGTTGACCAGGGTACGCTTGCTGTAACCGGCCACTGCCAGGGCGCCGGAACCGTCCACGCTAGTGGCGATTGTCCGGACATAGTCCCCCAGTTGGCTCGAACCATTGTACTGATCACTCCAGATTGGAGCCCCGCCAGCTGTCGGGTACCTGATGGTGTACATGGAGTCTACATCACCGCCGCTTACCGGGAGATAGGAGCTGCCGGAGACAGTGACGTTGTTGCTGCTGTCCAGAGCTACTGCCGCTGCCAGATCTGTCCCGCCGCTGCCGCTGTCATGTCTCAGCGGCGCTGACCAGAGCTGGCTCTTGTCAGTTCTGTTCAGCTTTATGGTAATGAAATCGTAGGAATTCACCCCGACTTCCCCCTCCAGACCCTCTTCATCCAGATCGCTGTAACCGGTGACTACCGGGTGATCGTCTGCCCCGACTGCTATTGCAGTGGCAACATCCTCCCGGTTGAAGGGGCTCCCATAGAGAAAACTCCAGACAGGCGGATCATAGGAAATAACCTTGGTAAGGGCTCTGGCTTCATTGCTCCAGGCTGAATCACCTAAAGCAGCACTGCGACTCTTGACCCGGTAATAGTAGTAGTTGCCGCTGGTCAGGCTGTTGTCGGTAACAGTCAGCCGGTTTCCCGTCAGTGGCAGCGGCGTAGCGGAAACAGTGCTCCACCCGCCGGTTTCTCCCAGCTTTCTCTCAATGACAAACTGATCCTCATTGAGAGAGTTATCAGTCCAGATCAATTCAACAGAAGTATTTGAGAGAGCTCTGGCCACAAGATCGGTTGGCCGGTTCATGGCACCATGACCAAATTTGACCAGTTGCAGGTTCAGATCAGTTGCATTGCCAGTCCAGGCATCACTCCAGCCAGCCACAAAGATGTCGCCGTCAGTTGCCGGATGGATACCCACCGGCTCGGCGCTCTTTCCGGCCGGACTGTTGAAAAGAGCCTGCCAGAGAAGTTTTCCGGTAGATGCAGCATATTTGAGGGTCTGAAAATACTTGATTCCGCCTGACTCCATCCGGCCAGCAACATACACGTCGCCGGCTGCATCGGTCACTGTCTGGAAACCGAGATCTGTATTATCACTGCCGGAGTTGAATATGTTCCGCCAGAGAAGTTCGCCGGTAGCTGCCGAGTGCCTTGCTGTATAGGTGTCGAATTTGCCGTTCAGAGTCCATGAAGAGCCGGTAACAACCAGATTACCTCTCCCATCAAGGGTTAACGCGCTTGCCTCATCATCAAAGCCGCCGTCGTAGATTGCCTCCCAGGCCAGATTTGCCGGAGAGCCGTCATCATATCGGGCAAGATACAGATCTTTCTGTGTCTGGCTTTGCAGATATCCTGCTACATACAGATTACCGCCACTGTCCACGACAACTGCCACCCCCTGATCCATATAGGCTCCGGTCGAGGAGCGCCGCTTGACCCAGGCAGGGTTGCCGGAGAGATCGTACTTGATCGCCAGAATATCAAAATCACCCCCCCCTTTTGAGGAGTAGCCGACAGCAGCCAGCACATTTCCCCGAATGGCCAGAGCAGTCAACCGGTCATGATTATTGTAGACCGGATCATTGTAGACAATCTCTTGCGGGGTTGTAGAGCCCCCTGACGGGTACTTCAGTATCAGCAGATCATCGTTGCCGGCAGCATTGGCAGAGTATCCGCCGACATAGATATTGCCACTGCTGTCAACTGCAACAGATGTCGCAAAATCATTGCCACTGGCCGAACCGTTGAAGGTATGTGACCACCCTCCGACACTGCCATCAGCAGGATACCTGATGGTATGAATATCATAGTTGAGACCGTTCCAGACCCTTCCGGCAACAATCACATCGCCGTTTGCGGCAATTGCCACTGCTGTCGCCCTGTCCTGGCCGCTGCCGTGATTGTAGCTCTTGCTCCAGAGAACTCCGCTTCCGTCGGCCTTGAACTTGGTCGTGAAAAAGGAGTCGTCCGTGCCGACACCCTGAAACTGGTATCCGGTTATAATGACATTACCGGCAGAATCGACTGCTGAAGCAGTTGCCTCCTGCTTTCCTGCCTGTGCATCGCTTGCCTGCCAGAGCAGGTTGCCCCCCGAAGCATGAACAGGGAGGGCAAACAGAACCGGCAGCAGGATCAGAAGCGCTCCCAATAGACTGAATCTAAAAAGATATCTGTAGCAAGAAGGCATCGGTATGGCTCCGCAATCGATCTTTACCATGGGGTCACACTGTTCCAGAGATTCTCGTTGGGCCATTGGCTCGGTGGCGCTCCGGAGTTGTATGTCGGGCTGAAACGGCTGACATGGCAGGCCGTGGTTGCCTCGGTGGTGTTGCTGTAGATGTTGCCAACAGGGTAACCGCGATGCTGGCCACCACTGCCATGAGCAGAACCGGGCTGCTGTCTGTCGGCAGACCAGCCGGCACCGCTGCTTGCCCTCTGACCGCGATGATTGTCATTTAGACAGTTGGTCTGAAGGAGACGCGGCAAGCCTGAATTATGCGGCTGATGGCACTTGGCGCAAGGGTAGGAGTGTTCCTTGTTGCTGCCCCACCCCTTGACTGCCTTGTGGATACGTTTTGAAGATTTCCAGGATGAGCTTTCATTGCTGTTACTGTCTGTAAGGAGAGACTTGTTATGGCATCCCAGACAGAGTCCGGCAAATTTCTGATCATTTTCAGATATCCGCGTTGAATCGCCGAAGAGATTGCGATCAATATTGTGATTTGTTACCGGTTGCGTCGGGTAAGGGGCTGCCCGGTATTGCCCCCATGATTTCGGACGACCGTTAGCGTCAGTTGATATGTTATTACCGTATGGATCAGGGGGTGGCGCATCCTCCTTGTACGGCGAAGTAAGCCAGGTACCCTTGAGCAGCGGGACGGCATAAGCCTGGTCGGCACCAAGGGTCGGACTGACACCGTGCGGGTCGTGGCACGGTGTGCAAAGACCATTTACAGGGCTGGAGAAACTGACAATCTTGAAGCTGTCGCCAACAGCAACCGGCAGAGGGAAAGGCTCAACAGTAAGGGTAGTAGCGCTGTTGCCAATAATCTGGCGAAGCTGGCCACTGTTTGCGCCGCTGGTCATCTGTAGTGAAAACTCCACCCAGCTGTCAGTTGTCCAGGTTTTGGCAGCTGTAATAGTTGTCTCAGTTCCTCCTGTCGCAACACCGGTCTCCTTGGTCAGCTCTGAAGAAGCCCGCATGTGGCTCCCTTTGATGCTCTTTCTGCTGTCCCGGTAATTAAAGCGCTGGGTAGAGCCTTTGATCCCCTGTCCGAAGCGCAATGTGTCCTTGTATCCCATGATCGGCTGGGTAGCACCGAAAGTTGACTGATACCCCCATGGAGTGCCGGTATTCGGCTGGGCATTTGCGTTTTCGTGACAGTCAAAACATTGGCCGGCACCGGCACTGTAGCGGCCTATGCCGGTTACATTGGAGAAAGACGCCTTGTAGGTGGTGTTGTATCCGCCTTTGCCTTTCTGTGTCTCTTTCAGGTTGCCACCATTTCTGGTGCCGTTAAAAGTTACGTAACTGGTTGTTGTGCCGACCACTTTGGAGCCGTGGGAACTGTGGCAATCGTAGCACTGAACGTTCTGGCTCCCCCCCCTGGTATTAGTCAGAACACCATCCTGACCGCTCCCGCCAGGCGTAGCATCCCAGCCGCCTCCGGCATTGCTGACCGCATTGCCATGCGCAGAAAAGGCCTTGGAGAGCATGTCCTTCTTGTTGGCACCGGTATAGGTCGTGGAGTTGTACTTGCCCCAGGGGGTAGTCCCTGTCTGGGCATAGCGGGCAGCAATGCTCAGACCGTCCCAGGCATACTGGCGAGGGGTCTTGCAGTCGCCAAACGGCTGCGTATCGTTATTCTGATCACTGTGACAGGCGAGGCAGACATTGGTCAGTTTTGCAACTTCAGCCCGCTCATTGCCGGTACCGATATTTGATGCAAGATAACTCTGTACAGTTGCCCGGCCTGCGGCCGAAGAGATCTGTCGATAGGTCGTCGGTCTGAACCCTGGCCCCCAGAGAACCAGGTCAACTACGGCATTTTTAGCCGAAGAGTAGGTTTTATGGTTAAAGCCATTGTGATAGGTCAGGTTGATCAGCCCCTTGTCGGTTGCTTCCCAGTGACAGGCATAACAGTGGGTGCCCTTTACTTCAACCCCTTGAACATGGTGGGAATTCGCCTTCATCTGCCCCATGACATCCATACGGTTGCCGATTGTTCCGGCATGGCATTTGGTGCAGTCCCGAGGCAACCCGAAAGCTGAATGACGGGGCACCGGCTTGTTCAGATGACAGCTATTGCAACTCTGTCTGTTGGCATGGCTATCCGTAAACCGGTGCTCGTGACAGGTTGTGCAGACCCGGCTTGCGTTGTGGCCATCACCGCCATTAAACCGGTAATGCTTGCCTGTTTCAGAGTGACAGACATTACAGATCTTGTTAAAGGGGGCATCTTTGGTGGCATAATCCTGACCGCTCAACTTGTTGGTAAAGATGACTTCCCGGGTTTTACCTTCAACAGGGATGCCATAGGTGCCATCGGTCTCCGTAGCCACCTTGTCCTGAATCATAAAGATATTCTTGTCGCCGTGAGGGTCATGACAGTCCCAGCAGAATTTCCCCCCCTTCCAGCTGCCTGACATGTTCTGCTGGGCGCGCCAGTGCTTGTAGCCGAAATGGACAGACGAAGCCCTCGCTTTTTCCGGCTTTACGAAACCGCTTCCGCCGTCAAAGCCAAGCGAGTACTTGTCCGGATTATTGACCGGAGCAGTGTGACAACTTGTGCACTTGCCGCCACTGTCGTCATCATGACACTTGAGACAGACCCCCATCATGATGTAAGAGTTACGGATGTCAGCCTTCTGGAGAGCGTTCCAGCTTCCGGCTCCGGTTTTATGGCGATGGGCATCGTCGGCATGGCAGCTCGCTGTGCATTCGCCACTAAAACCGCTGTGGTTGACCGGCGAGGTAATAGTCGCCAGCTGCGGCGCCAGAGAGCCAATCGAGTTGTGACAGCCAAGGCATTCAGAGTCAACCCCCTCCATGTGACAGTAGACGCACTCCTTGTCAAAACGTTTGCTGAACTGGTTGTGCTGGCGTAACCGGAAGGGGTTTTTAGTATCCTTGTGCAAGACTGTATTGTCGTGACAGTACCAGCAGGGGTTACCGGGGAAATTCGCCGGAGGATTGCCGGAAACCGGATAATTACCCGCAGCAGCAGGACGTCCATGGCCGGAAACCATCCATTCGCTCATACTGATTTTTGCCTGTACCCCGTTGAAGGTGCCAAAATCATCAACATCAGGGCCGGTTGTGCCGTGACAGCTGCTGCATATAATGGCGTTCTTGACCGATTCGCCCCATCTGGGGTCGGTACCACCGGTATGACACCTGGTGTTGGAACATGTTTTCTGCTCCTGATCGTAAGTGCCGTTATTCCCCTTGAAAACCACATCCTTTGTCTTGTTGACATGAAAATCAGGATTAATATGGGCAACTTCGTCCATGGTTCCGGGGGGGAGAAGAGTGCCATGGCAATCAGTACAGACGCCGTTTCTGATAGTGGCGAAGTGACATTCGTCGCAGGTGAAATTTGTCTGAAGATGGCGAATATGGGAATTGGCTCGACCGGTTCCTGCACCGACATTGGCATACATCGGCATGGAGGATTTCCACTCCTGACCGGCAGACCATCCGGAGTAGACTGCAAGAGTTCGTCCGTTAACCAGGGAAATCCCGTCATGGCAGCCACTGGTGCCACAACTGCCGACCGGATGACCGTGACAGCTGTTGCAGGCGGTTTTCTTCATGTTCCAGGCAAAATTGCGTACCTGTTCCGGCTCGGCAGTGCCATCAGAGTGGCAGTAGATGTTTGCGCAGGTTTTTGATGCGACATTGTAGAGAGGCGCTGACCTGTTACCGAAAAGCGCCCATTGCGCGGCAATAACAACATCCTTTGTGCCGTTAAGATGATTGGACTTCACTAGATCACCATCCCCGGTAATCAGGCCATTAGCGTCTGTCACAGCTGTAATTGTCGCATTGTGGCAATAGGTGCAGGGGTATTTGCGAATCCACTGAGGGCCGGTGAGTCGGGAGTGTCCGTTGGTTGATATGTTGAGATAGGGAGAACAGAGCTGTTTGTCAGCATCCCAGTTGCCACCGGAAGTGGCGCAGTTTACCTGGGTATTGTCGCTGGCTCGCCCTTTGTGGCAGGAGTAACAGGTCATGGTGATTGCTGTATCACTCCAGACAACAGCTTGTCCCGGAGGGCCGGAAGCCCCGTCAGAGTGGCAGTAGCTGTTGTTGCAATCAAGAGAGCCGCTGTTGTAGCTACCCCCCTGCTGAAAGACGACATCCTTGACTCTGTTCAGATGCTTTGAGCGGTCAGTTACTGTGACACTGTCTGAAACAGTTTCCAGATGGCAACGGACACAGGAAAAGCCGTACCTGGCCGGATCGGTATGTGCGCCATGACGTCCGCTAAGGGTGGAAGAGGCGCCGCCGGTGCCGTGACACCCAGTGCAGGAAGAGATCGTCCCCCCCCATACAGGGATCTCGGCAGGCGCTCCACCCTTGCCATCGCTGTGGCAGTAGGTGCCGGAGCATGATCCGTTACGCGCAGGTGACTGACTTGGCAGATAATCAGGATAGGCGATGTTGCCAGAATAGATGCCACCGGTGTTTGGAAAAGTGGTGAAGGAGAGATCAAGGGGGCGCTTGCCGGCACTTGTTGCATGTGCAAAAGAGGGGGAAACATGGCTGCTGTGGCATCTGCTGCAACTGCTTAAGCCGGTTCCGTAATAATCGCCATGCCTTTTGCCTGGACCTGACACTGCCGGGTGATTGCCGTTGGCAGGGGGGGCTCCGTGACAGATGGCACAACCGGTCGGAATAATGATCGGTTCGCTTCCCCAGACAGGGGTCGTCGTTTCGAAATGACAGTTTATATTGGTACAGGAGCCAAATTCCGGGTTTGACCTCTGGGGGAAAGGGGTAGAGCTGTTATTGTAAAGCGTGGTTTGAATCGAAGCATTAATGTTCCCGGATAGCCTGATCAGACCATCACGGTGGGAAGAGTTGTAACCCTCGCTCTCCGGATGACAACGGGCACAAGTCCCGGCTGTTGCCGCAATTGTCATGTGGGTTCGATGACTTCCGGGAAAACCACCACTGCTGACTTGTCGCTTTGGCGCGTCAAGGGGACGATAATCAACAGGATCTGATGTCCCATGGCATCGATGACACTCTAATGCAGCCCATAGAGGAGCAACCTGACATAAAAGAAGTATCGTTGAAATTACACAGCCAAGCAGCAGTTGCGATCTGGTGTATGAACCACTCAAGAGGTTTCTCCGTCAAGAATATGAAATCGGATCAGATCAAGGCACAGCAAATCGAAACCGCCAACAGAATACATTAAAAGAAAATACTTTCATTTATCATGACATGACTTGAGGAATAATACTCTGTTATTGCAGCTAGATACAATGAAATATTCCGGGCATTTTGCAAGGTGGGTGCAAATATAAAGGGCAGAATTCAATGATTTGTAACGCAAGTTGTTGTTTTTAATGAGGACGTTAGCTTTGCAGAAAAATCCCGGCTCAAAGAATTTTCACCTTTACTGGTTCATTTTATTCTTTTTGCTACTTGAGTCAGGCGATAAGAGTTTGCCGGGCAGACCGGAACAGCCGCAGTGGAAAAGAGCAACAGAATACAGTTTTAAGTTTTTATCCTAGAAAAAGCATTTAACACAGAGACACAGAGGCACTGAGATCATCATTACAGAGACTTAGATAAAATATCAGCTTCATTTGTGTTCACCTTTCAGGTTGTACGGTGATTTCAAATAATCTCAATGATTTCCGCTGTGTCTCAGTGCCTCTGTGTTTCACACTGCCGTTTTTAGGTTTATTGTGACTGAAATATTAAAAATCAAAAAAACCCCGTACAAAATAAGCACGGGGTAATTAAAATAATGACAGTTACGAGTTCAGGCTCAGTAATACTTTTCCATCAACTTTCCTGCATCAGTTATGAACTTGCTCTCCGGAAAACCTTTGAACAGCTTGTTGAAAGCATCTTTTGCCTTTTCAGGTTCATTGTTGCGAAGATTGGCCGCACCAAGCAGAAAATATGTTTCGTCGTGAAGCTGGTTTTTGGGGAATGCGATCAGAGCCTCTTCAAGCCGCTTTATGGCAGCGGCATACTTTTCAGTCCGATAGTAAAACCTTGCCACATACTGCTCATGCTGAAGCTGCTTCATCAGGGTCACTTCAAGCTTGTCCATAACTTCAGCTATGTACTCTGATTGAGGGTATTTCCGCATTAACTCCTGAAAAAGAACAACAGAGTTCTTTTCCGGTGTCTGGTCAGTATCAATTCCTGTAATCTGGTTATAGTTGGAGAGCCCCATCCGGTAAAGGGCATATGGTGCCTGCTTGTGAGCTGGGTGGAGTTTACGGAATTCATCATAGGCAGAAGCAGCTTCAATGTAGCGTTCGGACTCGAAATAGGCGTCGGCAATCCTGATCTCGGCATTGGCAGAGAGCTCTGTAGAGGCATAGGCATCCTTCACCTTTTTCCACTGGACAATAGCGTCTTCATACCTTTTTGATGCATAGAACGACTCCCCGTCCCGGTAGGCAGCAGCAGGAGATGTATCCAGGGGGACATTGGCGCAGGAAGCAAGAAAAGAGGTAATCAGAAACAGGCCGATTTTTCCACGGTAGCGCATGGTTACTCCATTATGTCTAGAAAAACTTTTGCCAGTGAGACACAGAGGCACTGAGGAAGCATTTCAGCTAGTTCGGCAAGAAAAGGATATTTTCTTTTCAAAAGCGGGTCTTGGCGTTTGAAACCGGTGTAAATTCTCTGTTTCTCTGTGGCGCAACTGCTGGTATCAGGTTCTGCATGCCGATCTCACTTCGCAGAAGGTAAAGAAAATTACTTACAAAGTCAATACCTGCCAAATATCAGTTTGCTCTACGTTTGCGTCTTGTCGGATCAAGCTCTTTTTTCCGCAGACGGATAGATTTTGGAGTCACCTCTACAAGTTCGTCGTCATCAATAAACTCCAGCGCCTGTTCCAGCGTCAATATGCGGGGTGGCGCGAGCTTCACCG
>JANNRW010000405.1:0-4773 GCA_031401815.1 Geobacteraceae bacterium
GGTAAAGCTTCATCTGCTTGCGTCCGGAGCAGATATCATCCAGAAGCCTCCCCAGTGCCTGTTCGAGATCGCTCCGTTGCTCTCTAAGTACAGCTACTTTCTGTATCGAACGGGCGCGATGATCAGAAGATATGTCATCGCGCTCAGTATCCTCTTTCATATGGTAAATCTTCAATGACATAATAGAGATTCGATCCACAATACTCCCCGGCGTCTCCGAATTGATCGGCAACTCACTACCCATGGACACGGTGGTCTCAAGCCAGGCAAGAATCTCCTCATCCAGCTTTTCGATAAGATCATTACGTTGCTGGTTGAAACCGTCGATGTTCCTTTTCACCTGCGCAATCATGCTGTCATCAACATCTGTACGACGCGCCTTGTCTTCTTCATGCCAGAGCAGATAATTGCGCCTGGCAAGCTCCAGAGCAGTCGGATTAAGCGTCATCCCGGAAGGGAGATACTCCTCAGGGTCACAATGCCAATATGAGATACAGCTGTCAAACGCATTATCAAGATCAATAAGGTTCATTTGTACGAGATGCATGAAGATAGTCCTCTCTGTTTTTGCTCTGATATTTAATGTTATTGTTGATCAAAACTGGAAATATATGAATTCGCTCACCTGGCCAAACTCCATTACGGCCCACAGTGATATTACCAGAAGAAAAAGCAGGCTTTTATAATCTGGCTTCATCCTTGCTGCAATCTGGTTTGAATTCATTGCACAGAGCACAAGGAGAGTTGCAGCCAGAACCATCCCGTAACTTCTGTCATTCCCATTGATATTCTGAAGCCACTCTCCGAACTTTACCCCGAAGTTGCCGAGTTTGGCAACATAGCTGTTCAGTTCAAGAGAGCGATGCAGCATGATTCCGTTTGCGCCTGACATCCCCTTTAATACCTTGACAGCATCTTCCAGGCTCTTTGCCCGGAAAAATATGAACGAAAAATTGATAAAGTTGAATGTTATCAACCAGGCAAGCCATGAAGGCATCCCGAATTTTCTCTTCTTCCAGAGATGATTTATCAAGAGCGCTGCCCCATGCAGTGCGCCCCAGATAACAAAACCCCACCCGGCTCCATGCCAGAAGCCAGAGATCAGCATTGCAAGAAATATTGCATATAGAGAGTTTCTGAAGGTAATCGCTGAAAAGGATCTAAGAATAGGAGTATACAGATAGGTGGTAACAAAGTTTGAAAGGGTAATATGCCAGCGTTTCCAGAAATCTATGATGTTGACAGCCTTGTAGGG
Source organism: Geobacteraceae bacterium (assembly GCA_031401815.1). GTDB lineage: Bacteria > Desulfobacterota > Desulfuromonadia > Geobacterales > DSM-12255 > JANNRW01. Next base: position 1,256 of record JANNRW010000405.1, read on the forward strand.
GCTATTGAAATTAACCGGAAGAGAGATATTGAACATCAGCCCTATCCCGATTGCCATATCACTGTATCCGCTGAAATCGAAATATAGCTGAAATGTATAGCTTAGACTTGCAAGCCACCCCTCGACGAAATTGAGTGACACGGACTTGTCAAAACCGGCAGAAACCCAGGGTGAAAACTGATCTGCAATAACAACCTTCTTGAAGAGGCCAATAGAGAAAAGGGCGAGACCAGTGTAGAGATTCTTGAAATCTATAAGCTTGTTCCTTGTCCTTGAGAACTGGGGCATCATCTCTTTATGATGAAGAATGGGCCCGGCAAGAAGATGAGGGAAAAATGTCACAAACTGTGCATAATCAAGCAGGTTTCTCTCATCAACCAGCCCTTCATAGCTGTCAACTAGATAAGCAATCTGTGTAATTGTGAAAAAGCTTATCCCAAGAGGGAGGATGATCTGCTGGAGGGAGAAGTTGAAGCCGGAAACCTGGTTGATATTGCTGATGACAAAATCAGTGTATTTGAAAAAGCCCAGGAATAGCAGATTTACGGTAACTCCGAAGATAAAGATTGTCTGCTTTGAAAATGACTGCTTCTTCTGTAGATCATAATCAGTCAGCAGGTTACCGATAGTATAGTTAAACAGGATCGATCCGAGCAACAGCGGCAGATATCTTATGTTCCACCATGAATAGAAGAAGAGAGATGCCGAGAACAGATAGGCATTTGCCGCAAGAGTCAACCGCCTTCTGTTAAGAACAAAATAGATTCCAAAAGTTACCGGCAAAAAAAGAAAGAGGAATTCATATGAATTAAACAGCATTATCCCCCCCCTTGCCGGTAATTTTGCGTGGCAAGCTTGAATACCTCTGTTTAACATCAACAAGAAATCTGTCCAGATTCTCCCTGTTTACTCTCTGGCCAAAATCATCAGGAAGATTTTTGTCAGGTATATTCATTACCCTTGCGGCAATCAGCGTCCCGATCTTTGGAAAGAAATGATGCCCGTCGTAATAGTTGTCAAGGTTTGAAGTTATTGAGTTGACCCCCATGAAATTGATTACTTCATCAAATTCAGAGACAATGTCTGTAATCCATCTACAGTAATCGTCAAGCCTCCCTTGCTCGACAAGTAACTTCCAAAGCGGCTCTGTTGTAGGAGTTGTAAATGCTACAATTTTTACATCCGGATTTTTCTGCCGGATATCCTTAAGGATTTTTCTCATCTCCCTGTATTGATAATTCTCTCCGTACATCCTTTTACGGAACTCCCTGATTGTATAATCAACGGATTTCATCTTTGATTCTTTTGAAACAGGGGGTTTGATGCAGTGATTAATCGAATCTCTGGAGTAAAAAAAACCGTCCGGTTTTTTCAGCGATTTGTATATGTTTTTCATGGAATACCTGAGGGTATCAAAGAGAAAAAGAGATTTCATCCGGTAATAAGGATCCTCTGCATTCCGGAAATACTCATCTGGCGGTTTTTGACCATAACCTTTGAAATTACTGTTTGTACCGAAGAAATCAAGGCCGATTACTACCAGCTTGACACCGGGACGACTCTGCTTACGGGCATATGAAATATAATCTGCATACTCCTCAGGAAGAGTGTTATCCAGTGCATAGTTAAAGAGCTTGACCCCCTTGAAATCCTTGTAGGAGATAAAAGTGGTTCTGCTGCTTCCAAGAAGAATCGCATCAAAATCATGATGCACGTAAGTTATCAGATTCGTCTTCTGCTGCCTGTCCTCGATTTTGATCTGCCGGGTATTGAAGCGATGAGCGTGAGGGTAGGTCCAGAGGGGATCGATAAAATAATTCAGAAGAACAATAATTGAAAATATTGAAAAAAAGGATACGAAAAATCGTATGGTATTTCGCCGGAATGCTGCTTTGGAAGTCGATAACTCAACAGGCATCAACAGTCACCTGATTCCATTTTATCTGGAGTTGTAATACGCAACATTTCAGCAGCCACCTGTTCGACCTCATCAACTGGAATCATCTCCATACAGAGCCTGAAAACCGGGTTATTACAGTCAAAGCGATTACATGGACAACAATCCAGCTCCTCATGCATGACAACTCTGTGACCATCACCCACCGGACCGCTCCTTAAAGGACTTATAGGGCCATACAGTGCGAGTACCCTGGTGCCGACAGCCGCAGCAATATGCATTGGGCCAGTATCTCCGGTGATCAAAAACTCAGCTCTTTCAAGCAGAGCCCCAAGCTCGCCCAGTGAACATCCGCAAAGCTCAATAATCCTGTTCCGCATCCCGTTGCGGATACTCTCTGCAAGCGGCGCTTCGGCCTGGCTTCCAACAACGATTATCTGGCAGCCATGCTTTTCAATAAGTCTGTCCCCCAGCTCTGCAAACCGCTCAATAGGCCAGCATTTGCACTCATGGCTGGTGCCCGGGTTGAAAAGCACCAATCTCTTGCCGGTCAATCCATTATTAATGACAAATCGCTCCGCAAACTCTTCATCTGCAGTAGAGGGGAAAAAATCAAGCTTTTGATCGGCAGTATATGGATCAACCCCTAACGGAGCCAGAGGGCGGAGATGATCGACAATTGCATGGATAACCTTCCCCCTTGTTTTATGATAAACCAGCACCCGACAAGGGAGAGCCGCAGTGACCAGCGCCCACCCCCTGACATTGCTCCTCTGATAGTTGAGCACCAGATCATATTTCTTTCCCCTTAACTGTCGCCAGAGGTTAAAAACAGCAGACCATTTGCGGTGCTCCCCCTTGCTGTTGAAAATAATGACCTCTTTAACAAGGGGATTGCCTGCAAAGAGTGACGCGGTAACTTTCGCGCTGACCATTACAGTTATTTCAGCGTCTGGAGAAAGAGCTTTAAGAACCCTGATGACCGGCGTGATATGCAGAAGATCACCAATAGCTCCAGGTTTGATTATCAGAATTTTGGTCGGAGTATCCACTTGAATCCCTGTATGACGGATTTTACAAATCTATGAAACAAACATCTAACTGCTTAGCACAATCAAAACAGAACCCAGAAACAACAAACATTTTCCTGATACGTTCTAATTCGCCGCAAGCGCTTCAATAAGCTCCCTCCCCTTCAAGGGGAGGGTTGGGGTGGGGATGGGATAGATTGTATTATTTCGGCTAGATACCTGAAACACCCCCATCCCCCTCCTGACCTCCCCCTTGAAAGGGGAGGGACTAAAACCAGTCAAGCGCTTTTTCAGAACGAATCAGGAACATTTTTACAGGGATGAACAGGATGGACAGGATGAAACATAAAAACATTGAAGTCTTTTCTTGTTTAACCCTGAAGAGCTATTGACTTTATCCGTCTTGATCCCTTTTATCCCAGTAGTGTCCGGTTTGGTATTTGCAGTTGCCTTATAAGTCCCCCCTCCCCTTGCGGGAGGGGGTTAGGGGGTGGGGTAATTTGCCATGCTACGATGACGGCACCTTCACCCACCCCTCAATCCCCTCCCGTCAAGGGAGGGGAGGCTAAATGCAAAGACCAAACCGGAAG
>JANNRW010000406.1:0-25446 GCA_031401815.1 Geobacteraceae bacterium
CATAGATGACCACGTAAAGCTTTTTACGCCTTCATATTTCCTCCAGAAGCGTGGTAATTTCAGGATACTCTTCCAGTGGATGGGGATCTGGTGGAGGAGCAAGAAAGAGTCGTGCATCGTCAATGAGTACGAAATGATCAAGAGATGAAGAGGTAATGGCATCGAGTTCGTCAAGTATAGGTGCCCGAGCACCTTTTCCTGCCGTATTGGTGGAGCAATGGTGAGCATCCAGCCAGATCACTGCAGGTTGATCGATCTGACTTAGTATACGGGGCAGTTCTTGCGACGAATCTCCGATCCTGAACTCTATATTACTCAATTGCCGATACTTTTGAACCGCCTCTTTATACAATTCTACAGAAAGCTCGACGGTAATCACCTTCTCAAAATGACTCGCTGCCCAGCATGAGGTTTCTCCTTTGAACGTTCCGGTTTCTATGAAAACCCTGGCGTCAAAGTTATCACGAATAAACAATACGAGTGCCTCAGGGACACCCATTCTGACAATACCCATATAAGTTAACCTTTTGTCACGGCCTGCCAGCAAAGCACTGGAGCAAAAATCCCCCTTCTTTTTTCATACCAGTAAGGGGATCTACTCAAGCCTCCATGTATTTCAAAATCTATGCTGGGATTGTCGTCGTCTGGCCTTAAAATCCACTCGCGGTGGTAACACGCAGCCAGAAGAACTATCCGATAGGCACCTTCATTGAGAAGGTTTTTTGGCAAACTGATCCGAAGGGCATTATACCCGAGGATGATCCTGGGCCAGCTATCTTCACTCATGTCAGTGTTAAAAGACCAGAATATAAGTGTGTTGTGACTATCATAGACGGCGAAACCGATCTGGAAAGATATGTCTACCTTTTTCTGATCGAATTCGACAGTTACATAGTGGTCGATATCGTTTCTGACAGGCATAGAAAGAGACGTCCCAAACTCGTCTGTTATCGCCAGTCGATACAGCGAAAAGTAACGATTTAGCGGTTGAGTGTAATGATCTGAAAGCCATTCACTTCCAGCTGTTGATTTTACACCTGATGTATAGGTCTTAATCGCTTGGTCAATATGAACATCCTCCACTATGGCGCCGTTCGCCAGCACTATTCCACGTTGACAAAGCTGCTGAACAGCAGCCATATTATGACTGACAAACAAAACCGTGCGCCCTTCCCTGTTCGAGACATCCTCCATCTTCCCCAGACACTTCTTCTGAAACTGAGCATCTCCAACTGCAAGCACCTCATCAACAATAAGAATTTCCGGTTCCAGGTGCGCCGCCACGGCAAAGGCAAGCCTTACATACATACCGGATGAATAACGCTTGACTGGTGTATCGAGAAACTTCTCTATTTCTGCAAAATCCACAATCTCATCGAACTTCTTCTTGATCTCGACCCTGCTCATGCCAAGAATGGCACCATTGAGAAAGATATTTTCCCTGCCGGTCAACTCTGGATGGAATCCGGTGCCCACCTCCAGCAGGCTTGCCACCCTCCCCCTGATTCTGACAGAACCGGTTGTAGGTTCTGTTATCCGGCTGAGGATCTTAAGGAGGGTGGATTTACCGGCACCGTTTCTACCGATAATACCGATACGGTCGCCCTGTTTTACTTCAAATGAGACATCTTTCAATGCCCAGAAGTCTTCCTGTGAAGCAGCGAAGGGTGAAGAGTAAGGGGTGAACGGTGAAAGGATTTTTTTGCCAAAGCGCTTAACACTATTAGCAATAACATCTCGCAGGGCTGTGTACTGCTCACGCTGCTTGTGATGCAGGGTGTATCTCTTTCCCAGATTTTCGACGGTTATGACAGTTGACATTATTTGAAAACTTTATCTGAAGTATTTTCAAGTAATATGATTTTATCCATCTGTACTTTCAACTCAGGTAGTTTATGCTGAACGATATCCCAAACAACTTCATCGTTTACACCGAAATATTCATGGGATAGAACATTCCCGAGATCCTTCATTAAACGCCATGGCACAGAAGAATACAGATCTTTTTTTTCAGCTGATATTCGGCTGGCAGCTTCTCCAATAATTTCCAACTCCCTTATGGTCGCAGATTTTGTTTTTCTGTCATTAGAAAAGCTGGCAAGATCGTATTCGGAAACAAATTCCAAGGTTGCGATTGTCGACTCCAGAATGTCCTGAAAAAACTGAAGATCGGTACGTTCAAACATAAATTATTTCCTTTGAAATATATGGTTTAATTATAGGCTTGAAATTGGATTCTATACCAAGGTCAATACGTTTTTGGAACCTATCCTCCAGATAATGGAGTAAACCGAAATAACTATCTGCTGTATTTGCTACAAGCTCGATTGCCAAGTCGACATCCGAGTTTTCCCGAGCATCTCCACGAGCATAACTGCCAAAAAGTCCGATTTTGGTCACACCAAAAGAATCATGCATTTCCTTTTTGTGCTGCCTTAAGAAATCAAGAATTTCCTCTCGTGTCATCTCCTTAATCCTCCTTAAGCGAGACTATATCACATCCGCAAAGCTACGCTCCATATTCCTGAAATAGAGCAATCCGCCGATAAATATCAGCAGCGTCAGGGCAGTAGATAGAATCATTCCCGGCCAATAGACCGGGAAATTATCACCAAGCACTGCCCATCGAAAGCCGTCAATCACACCGACCATTGGATTGAGAAAATAAAGCAAGCGCCATTTTTCGGGGACAATGGCACTGGAAAAGCCGACTGGGGAGATGTAAAGTCCGAACTGCACCAGAAATGGTACTACATAACGGAAATCCCGGTACTTGACATTAAGCGCAGAAAGCCAAAGCCCGGCACCGAAAGACGCCATGAAGGCCAGTATAAGAAAAACCGGCAGCAACAGCATTCTGATATCAGGGACAAAGCGGTACCATGCCATGATACCGAAAAGAATAAAAAGTGAAATAAAGAAGTCGACCAGTCCGACAATGACCGACCCTGCCGGCACGATCAGACGGGGGAAGTAGACCTTGGTCAGCAGATTGGCATTGTCGATGAGTGAATTGCTTGATTCAGTCAATGAATTGGCAAAGAACTGCCATGGCAGCATGGCTGCAAATACCATGATCGGATAGGGAACTCCGTTCGAAGGGAGTTTGGCCAAGGCCCCGAATACAATTGTAAAGACGATCATTGTTAAGAACGGGCGCAGAACGCTCCAGGCTACACCGATAGCGGTCTGTTTATAGCGCACCAGGATGTCGCGCCAGGCAAGGAAAAAAAACAGCTCGCGGTAACGCCATAAATCGCGCCAGTAGTGAATTGCGCCCATGCCCGGCTTTATCAGTATCTCGGAAGGTTCGCGATTTTCAACCATGCTTTATCCTGATTTGACTGTAGTTGCTACGAGAACATCCTGTCTTATTTGTATCCAGACAACCAGCTTCATTTCACTCCTTTATAAAGATCATCAGATCTTGAGGCATCAATTACGATGCCTTCACGCTCAAGAAGTTCGCCGGTAGATTTCCAGTACTGGTTGAGAGATGTCACATATTGGACTTCAGCCTTTATCTGATTGGCTCTGGCTGTTGCAAGATCATTCTCCACATCAAGGAGATCCTTGGTAGTAGCAAGGCCGACTTCGCTCTTTTTCATATAGGCTTTTACTCTCTCGGCGGCATACTGTCTGGCCTTTTCTGCAACATCCAGTTGTTTGAAGCTTGAATTAACTGCTCTGATCGCTATTTTCACTTCATTTGTAATTGAAGAGTTAAGGCTTGCAAGCTGTACTTTTACCTGATCTGCTTTAAGGCGGCTTTTTATGTAATCGTTTTCAGCAGCCTGATTTCCCAATGGATAATCAAGTTGCAGTCCTACACTCCAGGCAGGATAATCAAGTGAATTCAATCTCTCGTTATTGCGACCGTACTCCCTGTCCAGACCGGTAAGCGCTACTGAAGAGACAAGGTTAAGCGATGCTTTTGTCTGGTTTCTTGCAACCGCACTCTGGACTTCAGAGATTTTGAGTTCTGCTTTAAGCTCTTCAGTTTCAGGACGGCTTGAAATTGCTTTATTCAGGGCATCTGCTTCGTTTATGGTTATTTTCTCCCTGACAGGTTTATCAGTTGTCACAATGTCTGTCACCCTCTCCAGACGTATTAGCTGGGACAAAATATCAATTTGGTCGCTCACTGCCTTTTCAGCATCAATCAGCTCTTTTTCCCTGGACGAAACGCCAAACTGGGAATTTAGTATCTCCATTGCAGGAAGGACACCTGCCTTGACTCTCGCCTGGGTCTCTGACAGAATTTTTTGCGCAAGCTCAAGTGATGCTTTTCTGGATTCAAGATCCTCCCTGACACTCCACATTTTGAAATACTCGGTACGAACCTGCGCAACAGTTGAGAGGATGAGACTCCTTAAATGACTGACTGAGGCATCTTTTGAAATCTCTGATATTTTAATATTCAGCTCGGTTGTATCTCTACCGAAATTTTTCAGCAGTGGCTGGCTGAAAGCAAGCCCGAGTGAAGATGTCCAGTATCTGCCAAAAGGGACGGCTGCGCTGTTGTACTGATACTGATTCTGGTATTTGAGCGAAATTGTCCCACCTGAAGAAAGGAGCTGAGAAACTGCCGGAGTGAAATTATAAGTACTCTGCTCAACCCCACTCCCCAATAGAGCTGAATAAGGATCAGAATACTGATAGCTGGTATCAATAGTAAGTCGGGTTTCATACATGGCGCGGCTTTTTCTGATTTCTGCTTCAGCCAGGGCAGGTGAATAGAGTTCAGCTTTAAGGTCAAGATTATTCTCTATGGCAAGGCGAATCGCCTCCTTTAAAGAGAGCTTTTTCCCTTCATCCGCAGCAGCAGTACCTGCAATAGCGATAGTGAGCAACAGAACAGTCAAATATCTTTTCACGTCTGACTCCCCAAAAACAAAAACAGAGACATATTGGACAACTGTCAGATTATCTTGACTATCTTGCGTAGTGTCAAGAAATTAGCACCAAATAAAACACACTACAAAAGCTTTATGATACAAAAAGGGGCGTCTCGCGACGCCCCTTTTTGATTCGGCAGTACTATCATTTCAGCCTGTCCGCATAAAGCGGAAAGCGCTTCATAAGCATATTTACTTCTCCCTTTATCCTCAGGAGCTGATCATCATTGCCTATATTTGCCACTGCATCGGCTATGAAAGCTGCCACCTGAACCATTTCAGACTCTTTCAGACCATGTGTTGTCGCAGCAGGGGTGCCAACACGAATTCCGGAAGTTACAAAGGGGGAACGGGTCTCAAATGGAACCGTGTTCTTGTTAACTGTTATCCCTGCCTTGTCGAGTGCCTCTTCAGCTGCCTTGCCGGTTATATCGGTTCCGGAAAAGTTTATCAGCATGAGATGGTTATCAGTGCCGTTACTTGTGAGTTTAAAGCCTTTAGCCATAAGTGCTTCGGAGAGCGCCTTTGCATTTTTGACGATCTGCTCTTGATAGAGCTTGAATTCGGGCTGCAAAGCCTCCCTGAAAGCAACTGCCTTAGCAGCTATTACATGCATGAGCGGCCCCCCCTGAATACCGGGGAAAATTTGAGAATTAAGTGTCTTTGCGAACTCCTCACGGCAGAGAATCATGCCGCCGCGCGGGCCTCTGAGGGTCTTGTGGGTAGTTGTGGTTACATACTCGGCATATGGGACTGGTGAGGGGTGAACACCGGCAGCAACAAGCCCGGCAAAATGAGCCATGTCAACCATGACTACAGCCCCAACCTTGTCTGCAATTTTTCTGAATGCAGGAAAATCGATAATACGCGGATATGCGCTGGCACCAACCACGATCATTTTCGGTTTATGCTCGATCGCCAGCCGCTCAACTTCTTCATAATCGATAGTCTCTGTTTCCGGAGAAACACCATAAGGGACAACATTGAAAAGTTTGCCGGAGAAGTTCACCGGACTGCCATGAGTCAGATGGCCGCCATGAGCAAGATTCATCCCGAGGATAGTATCGCCGGGCTTGCAGACTGCAAAGTAGACAGCCATATTTGCCTGAGATCCCGAATGAGGCTGGACATTTGCGTGCTCTGCCCCAAAAATCTCTTTGGCGCGATCTATGGCAAGCTGTTCGACAATATCAACCTGATGGCAACCGCCATAGTAACGCTTTCCCGGATAACCTTCTGCATACTTGTTGGTAAGGATTGACCCCTGAGCCTCAAGAACCGCCTCGGAAACAAAGTTTTCAGAGGCAATCAGCTCAAGATTGTACTCCTGACGCTCGGTTTCGCGACGGATAGCTGAAGCAACTTCCGGATCGAAAGATTCAAGAATAGACACTATTTGCTCCTTATTTCATCTGGTAAAATGGAAACGGGACTAGCAGCAGTCCCGTGTTCTTTTTAATGGGTATAATGTAACTACTCAGTAGTCAGGAGTCAGTAGTCTGTAGTCAGTAGAAATGCTGTCACGACTCCAACAATGAACTTAATTTCTGAAGATATATATCTGCCAAGTAAAATCATTCTGACTGCTGACTACTGACCACTGACTCCTAAGTAGTTAAGGTTATCTGTGAAGCCTCTTCTCAACATCAGTGATCTTGTCCAGTCTCCCCTGATGACGACCACCTTCAAAAGATGCGTCAAGCCAGGCAGTGACAATCAACCCGGCTTTCTCTTCATCAATAACCCTGCCACCGAGGACGAGAATGTTGGCGTTGTTATGCTCCTTTGCCATCCGTGCCATGAATGGATCAGTAACAAGCGCAGCTCTTACCCCCGGAAACTTGTTGGCTATTATCGACATCCCGATACCGGTTCCGCAGAAAAGAATACCGCTATCGGCTGAATCTGCTGAAACCCTCTGGGCAACTGATTCACCAATATCAGGATAATCCACGGAATCACTGTTATATGTTCCGTAATCCTCATATTCAAGAGAACGCTCTTCAAGGAGTTTCTTGATGCTCTCCTTGAGAGAAAGTCCGCCATGATCGCTTCCCAGCAGTATCAACTCATCACCTAGACTTTTTTGAAAAGGAGGGTAGCGTTTGTGCCGCCAAAACCGAATGAATTGCTCATCGCATACTTGACTTCGGCATTGCGCGCAGTGTTGGGCACATAGTCAAGATCACACTCCGGATCCTGTTCCTGATAATTGATCGTCGGCGGAATCTCGCTTTTGGCAATGGCCAGAGCACAGAAGGCTGCCTCAACCCCTCCGGCTGCACCGAGAAGATGGCCTGTCATCGACTTGGTGGATGAGACCATGAGCTTCTTTGCATGATCGCCAAATACAGACTTGATCGCCATTGTTTCATACAGATCATTGAAAGGTGTTGAAGTGCCGTGAGCATTGATGTAAGTCACCTCTTCAGGACGAACACCGCCGCCATTCAGAGCCATTTTCATGCATCTGGCAGCACCTTCTCCACCGGGAGCCGGTGCTGTAAGGTGGTAGGCATCGCCAGTCAGTCCGTAACCGGCAACTTCTGCATAAATTTTTGCGCCTCTCTTTTTGGCTGCTTCATACTCTTCCAGAATAACAATACCTGCGCCCTCTGCCAGAATAAAACCGTCCCTGCTCTTTTCAAATGGACGTGAGGCCTCCTGAGGATTGTCATTATTGGTAGAGAGCGCCTTCATTACAGCAAAGCCGCCAATGGCCAGAGGGGTTACAGTTGACTCAGCACCTCCGGCTATCATTGCATCCGCATCGCCGCGCTTTATCATGTGATAAGCGTCCCCTATGGAGTGGGTTCCTGTAGCACAGGCAGATACAGATGACAGGTTCGGACCTTTTGCTCCATACTTCATGGATATCTGACCCGGAGCAAGATTAATAATTAGCATTGGAATAAAAAAAGGAGAGATCTTCTTGTAGCCCCCCTCCTGGAGTGCCTGATGGTAGCGCTCTATTGTAGGGAGCCCCCCCAGCCCTGCCCCGACCAGAACCCCGACCCGCTCGGCATTGTTTTCGTCAATTACCAGTCCCGAGTCTTCCATGGCAAAATGAGCTGCAGCAAGCGCATACTGGATAAAGAGATCCATCTTCTTGATCTCTTTCTTATCAATGAAATCCTCAGCATTGAAATCCTTGACTTCCCCGGCTATCTTCACAGGGAACTCAGTAACATCAAACCGGGTAATCTCGCCAATGCCTGATTTACCGGCAATTGCGTTCTCCCAGTTCTGGCTGTTACCAATCCCCAACGGGGAGACAATACCTACCCCCGTGATCACAACTCTTCGCATGATGCAACTCTCCTCTTTATGCTGCGGCATTACGTAAAATCAGGAGGGAGATCATCCCTCCTTCCTCTTTTCTCCTAGGTATGCTCGGTTATGTAATCAATGGCATCCTGTACAGTCTGAATCTTCTCTGCGTTCTCATCGGAAATTTCGATGTCATACTCCTCTTCAAGCGCCATTACAAGCTCAACAGTGTCAAGCGAGTCTGCGCCAAGATCATCCATAAAAGAGGCTTCGTTGGTAACCTGTGACTCTTCAACACCGAGTTGTTCGGCTACGATTTCTTTAATCCTTTTCTCTACTGACATACTTACTTACCTCCATGGTGAATTTTGCTGTTACAGGGATTTTTGAGTAAACTGTACTGAGCGCTTTGCTTCATATCATGATTAGCGGAAAAAGCAATACATTTTTCCACTCGGGTCACATGTACATGCCGCCATTTACAGAGAGGACATGGCCGGTAATATAAGCTGAATTTTCTGATGCCAGAAAGAGTACAGCATTGGCGATATCTTCTGCTGTGCCCAGACGCTCAAGAGGAATCTGCGCTGTGAGCTCAGCTTTAACCTTCTCGGGAAGTGCGTCAGTCATTGCTGTTGCTATGAATCCGGGAGCAACTGCATTAACTGTGACATTTCGTTTGGCAAGTTCACGGGCATTGGATTTTGTGAGCCCGATAAGCCCTGCCTTGCTTGCACAGTAGTTTGCCTGACCTGCATTCCCCATCTGACCGACTACCGATGCAATGTTGATGATCCTGCCATAGCGCTGCTTGGTCATGACCTTGGAAGCAGCACGGCTACAGAGAAATGCCCCTTTAAGATTAACTGAAAGGACTGCATCCCAATCTTCTTCCTTCATACGGAGGAAAATACCATCACGGGTTATACCGGCATTATTGACCAGGATATCGACCCGTCCGTAGGCTTGCATAGCCGTCTCGATCATCTTTTCCGCATCTGCTGGAACTGTAACATTACCGACAACAGAAAGAGCCTTGCCTCCCAAAGCCTGTAATTCAGCTACCACTGCATCGGTTGACTGCTGATCCATATCCATTGCAACAATCGTTGCACCGGCTGCAGAGAGTGCAAGCGAGATGCTTCTGCCTATTCCGCGAGAAGCTCCTGTAACAACTGCGATTTTACCATTTGGCATCTGTCTGGTCTCCTGATTGATTTCTACTTGGTGGCAAAAGTAGCCTTAAGTTCTGATTCCGTTACTAGTTTTCCGTCAACATACGCCTTGCCGGTAAAGTTCCAGATTCCTCGTCTGCAACCGAGCACTTCTATCTTAAGGTGAAGCTGATCTCCGGGGACAACCGGCTTGCGGAATTTTGTGTTATCAATGCCGACAAAATATGTAACTTTCCCTTGCACACTGTCATCAGAAGATTTGTAGGCAAGAATTGCCGCAACCTGCGCCATTGCCTCAATAATGAGAACACCGGGCATGACAGGATGTCCCGGAAAATGACCCGGAAAAAATGGCTCATTCATCGTAACATTCTTAAGGCCGGTAATGCTCTTCCCCAACTCCATTTCAACTATCCGATCCACCAGCAGAAAAGGGTAGCGGTGAGGAAGGATTTTCATTATTTCATTTACATCAAGCATGGTTCCTCCATATAAGCATCAGTTCTCAGAGCTTGAAACCTCTGATACCGGCTGTATCTTCCACGTTAAAAGTTGATACTTCCTTGTCAATCCTTTTGACAAGACCGGAAAGTACCTTGCCCGGCCCAATCTCAACAAAAGACGACACTCCAAGTCTGACCATCTCCCTTACAGAATCATCCCACCTGACCGGGGCACAGACCTGTGCAACCAGTAATCCCTTTATTCTGGAGCTATCCTGATTAGGCAGAGCCTCAACATTCGTAACTACCGGCACTGACATCCGGCCAAAAACAATCTGCTCAAGAACTTCACCAAGACGCAATCCGGCTGGCTCCATCAAGGCAGAGTGGAACGGTGCGCTCACAGGTAATAGCATCGCTTTTCTAAAACCCTTGCTTTTGGCAATTTCAATTGCGCGATTTACTGCTGAAGCATGCCCGGCTATAACAATCTGTCCCGGAGAGTTAAAATTGGCAGGTGATACCACTTCACTGTCAGCTGCTTCCCGACAGATTTCTGTCAATATCTCCTTTTCAACAGAGAGCATGGCAGCCATTGCTCCAACTCCAACAGGAACAGCCTCCTGCATGAATTTACCTCTTGACCTGACAGTCCTTAGAGCATCCGGAAAAGAAAACGCTCCTGAGGCGACAAGAGCAGAGAATTCACCCAGTGAATGACCTGCCAGATAAACCGGAGAAATTTCCATCTCACTCTGTAAAACCCTTAGAGCCGCCATACTTGCAGCAAGAATGGCAGGCTGGGTATTCATGGTAAGTTTAAGCTCATCTTCAGGCCCACTATAACAGAGCTTTGAGAGATGAAATCCAAGAGCTTCATCAGCCTCTGCAAAAGTATCAGCTGCAATCCTGAAATTGTCAGAGAGCTCTTTCCCCATGCCGGGATACTGCGAACCCTGGCCAGGAAAAATAAATGCGGTGTGTGACATCTCTCGTTTATCCTCCATCTTGAATTTGCCTCTCTACTTGAATAAATCCAGGTCACCAGCGAATCAGTGCAGCACCCCAGGTAAGGCCGCCACCAAAAGCATCAAGCAGGAGCAGGTCACCTTGCGACAATAAGCCTTTGCGATTGGCTTCATCAAGAGCAAGAGGAACAGATGCGGCAGAAGTATTCCCGAAACGATCTATATTTACATATATCTGCTCATCAGACAGATTCAGTCTTTTACCAATAGCATCAATAATTCTCCTGTTCGCCTGATGCGGAATGAACAGGTCTAAATCTTCAAGTTTGTAGCCGGTTGCTGAAAGCACCTCATGAGCAGCCTCTTCCATGGCGCGGACTGCAAGCTTGAACACCTCGTTACCCTGCATCCTGAGATAGATAAGACGTTCATCGATAGCCTTCATGCTGGGTGGGTTCCTGCTGCCCGGGGAGGGCAGATAGAGAAGTTCCCACAATGCGCCATCACTTCTCAAATATGAGGACAAGACCCCTCTTGAACCCTCATCAGCTTCCAGAACAACTGCGCCAGCTGCATCGCCAAACAAAAGGCAGGTGTTTCGATCACTCCAGTCAACTATTCTAGATAATACCTCGGCACCGACAATCAGTGCCTTTTTGACAGTGCCTGCTCTGATGAATTTATCAACAGTCGCAAGCCCGTAAATAAACCCGGAACAGGCCGCAGAAATATCAAATGCCGTTGCGTTAACTGCTTTCAGGTTGTGTTGCAGAATGCAGGCGGTTGAAGGGAACGGAAAATCAGGAGTAACAGTAGCAACTACAATCATATCGAGCTGCTCGGGAGCAACGTCGGCCATTTCAAGCGCCTTTAAGGCAGCTTTGGTAGCAAAAGTAGATGTAAACTCTCCAGGCTCAGCAATGCGTCGCTCAGTAATACCTGTACGAGAGATGATCCACTCATTTGTGGTATCTACCATCTTTTCCAGGTCAAAATTGGTAAGGATTTTATCTGGAACGGAAGAACCCGTACCAATCACCCTCCCACGCATCGGTCACCTCAATAATGATTTATAGTGGTTCCCTTACACTGTCACGCTGTTGTGAGTAGATGGTAAAGTTTTCCTGAATCTTCTCTGCCATCCACTGATTTACACCCTTGTCAACATAATCGGCAGCAAAGCGAATGGCGTTCATTATCGCCTTTTCGTTTGAGCCCCCGTGACAGATCATCCCGACTCCATTGATACCAAGAAGTGGCGCCCCCCCATACTCTGCATAGTCCACTTTCCGCTTGAACCGGGCAAAAGCAGGCCTGGCAAGAAGATACCCAAGCTTGCAGACAAGACTCTTCTTGATTTCATCCTTTAACATGGTACCAACAGCTTCTGCAAGACCCTCGGAAAGCTTTAAGACAATATTTCCGACAAACCCGTCACATACAACCACATCAACCTTCCCGGCAAAAATATCACGACCTTCAATGTAGCCGGCATAGTCAAATGTTATGTTACGAAGATACTGATTAGTCTCTCTGGTAAGATCATTCCCTTTGGAATCCTCCTCACCATTTGACAATAGTCCTATCCTGGGATGTGGGATATCAAGAAAATGGTGGGCATAAACTTCTCCCATGATAGCAAACTGCACAAGATGAACAGGCTTGCAGTCAACATTTCCACCGATATCAAGAACGACACAGTGACCACGGAGAGTCGGAAAAACCTGAGCTATAGCAGGCCGGTCAATGCCGTTCAAACGCTTGAGAACAAACATCCCTGCAGCCATGGTCGCACCGGAATTACCCGCGCTTACCACTGCATCGGCAAGACCGGATTTCACAAGATCAAAAGCTACCCTGATTGATGAGTCTTTTTTCTTCCGAATTGCATCAGATGCTGAATCGTGCATCCCGACCACTTCAGAAGCGTGCTTGATCGTAATATCAAGACCTTTAGTATTGTACCCGGCAAGTTCAGCGGACAGACGATCCTTGTCCCCAACCAGAATAATGGAAATGGAGAACTTTCTGGCAGCAGCTACAGCTCCTGCAACCTCAATTCTGGGAGCATTGTCGCCACCCATGGCATCAACTGCAATTCTTATTGGCATCTGATATTGCTCAAATATTCAAGCGGCTAGACTTCGTCAGACTTGATAACTTCTTTGCCTTTATAAGTGCCGCAAGAAAGGCAGGCACGATGAGGAAGCTTGGCTGCCTTGCACTGGGGGCAGGTCGAAAGAGTGGGTGGAGTAAGGAAGTCATGAGCTCTTCTCATATTCTTGCGTGACTTCGATGTCTTTTTCTTGGGTACTGCCATAGCGTCTATTCTCCTTTATTATTAACCTTGAAGCCCAGAAGCGGGCTGAATGCAAATTTTGCCGAGTCAGTTTCACAACTGCATTGATTCAGATTAAGGTCTGCGCCACAGGTACTGCATAAACCGGAACAGTCATCAGAGCAGAGAGGTTTTATCGGAAGCTCCAGAAGTATCTGTTCGGCAATCTCATCGGAAAAATCTATCTCATCTCCCTGGTATGTTACAGAGATAAGATCCTCTTCTGACAGCTCGACCTCATCCTCACTCTTTTGACTGGCGGATCTGGTATAGTATGCCTTGAATCGTGAAGAAATATCCCTTGAAAATTCTGACAAACATCTTGAACATGAATGAGCAACTTCAACGGAAACAGCACCATCCACTCGAATATGGCCAAACTCCTGAATCAGGGAGAGTGTAATGGAAACAGGCGATCTGAATACACAATCACCTGACTTCTGTGCCTCAACAAGTACAGGATAAGCAGAAACA
Source organism: Geobacteraceae bacterium (assembly GCA_031401815.1). Taxonomy (GTDB): domain Bacteria; phylum Desulfobacterota; class Desulfuromonadia; order Geobacterales; family DSM-12255; genus JANNRW01. The sequence goes on from JANNRW010000406.1 coordinate 13,567, forward strand.
GGCTCTTCAGCTTCAAGAACCTTTTCCCTGTGAGTTATATCAGTGACCCGTACCTTCACAAAAATCGCCCGGTAAACTTGTCAGAAACGTACAATATAAATAGATGAGAAAATTTGTCAATCAGAAAAGGCATGATATCCCCATAAACAGTTGTTGTTTATTAAACTATTAGCCATGAATTTGCAAGCAGAAACAGAGCAACCTGATATCAGTATCCTTATGTGATGAAGAATAAAATTAGCGAACTGATTTGGAAGAATAAGTTTGGTAAAAATATGGGATTGACAAAATAGCGGGCTTCAGTTATAAAAAATGACTCTTTCCTGCTCCTTAAAACTGCTCCAGGAAAGGTTATGGTGGCTATGGTGAAGCGGTTAACACTTACGACTGTGACTCGTACATACGTGGGTTCAATTCCCACTAGCCACCCCATTTAATCGCTTCGGCGGTGTAGCTCAGTTGGTTAGAGCACACGGCTCATATCCGTGTTGTCCGGGGTTCAAGTCCCTGCACCGCCACCAATTCATAAGCGCCATATTACCGGCGCTAAAACCAGGCACCCCTTGCATCAGGAAATATCTGCGAAATCAGCAGACCTGGGTCAGGGGTTTCTTTTTTTCTGATCTACTGACTCCCAACACATATCGCGAATTTCATCAATCATGCCTTCAATATTACTGCTAACCGCCTGATATCATGGAATCAATAAATAGACTCTGCTTCACCGGTTTTTGCAGGAAGGGCGCTCTGCAACAGCATTGATAAGCAGATTTTACGATAACGATAGAACTGGACTTTTTTTCTCTTGAAAACATTTGGTATTTAATGGAATATGCTCATTACATTAATAATCAAATGAGTTGTTTACGAGTTGACATGTTGCCTTCAGAGACAATCTGTATAATCAGGACAGACAGAATATCTGCCAGTCAGCAACAATCGACAGCATTGCTGCCTGCTTGCCCTGAACGGGCAGGCAATACCGGTTTTACGCTTATCGAAATCCTCATTGTCATGGGCATCATCGGTGTTCTGGCCGTAATAGCCAATAGCGGATTTACCGCTTTCAAGGATAAGGCACGTGAAGCTAGGGCTGCCGCAGAAATCCGCGCAATTGAAAAGGATATCAATGCGTATGCCCTCGACAAGTCAGCCTACCCTGCTAATTATGATGCATTGGTTGCAACTCTGGGCAGAGGCGATCTGCTTGACCCCTGGGGCAGACGTTATGAGTACAAGACTTTTGTTGCTACTCAAATGAGATATTTTGGTGGAGGGCCAGAATCTGAGCTTAATGCCGATTTTGATCTTTTCAGCAAAGGCAAAGATGGCAATTCAGATCCCTCTCTTGCTGATCTCACAAGTGATGATGATATAATTCGCGCCAATGACGGCAGCTTTGTCGGCATTGTCAAGCTGTATACAAACTAGGTTCAGGTGATTACTGCATGAGATGTTCCTGCCCTAAATGCAAAACCGACATTACTGAAGAGTTCCATGTAATTCCGGCTGAAGGGATTTATCTCTCCTGTCCCCAGTGCAAGGCAAACTTCAACCTGAAGAGAGAGTCGTTTGCAAGGAGAGCCCTGTACAAGGGGGGCGATATCTCCTGTGCTGAGTGCGGCAACGAACCAGGCGCTTCTGTCTACTGCCAGAGCTGCCATGCCATCTATCCTGACATCCTGGTGGCTGAGTCATCATCGGCAGGGAAAAAACAGCTCGGCAAGATCCTGTCAATATTTAAAAATTTACGCAAGAAGTCTGTAAAGCCCACTCACACGATATCCATAAGCCCATCGCCCAAAAAGCAGGTTGCATTCAAGGGGATCAAGCTCCCTGGACAACCCTTGCAGCTTGCCGCCACCATCATAATCCTCGTCGCCTTTCTCTGTACAGCAGGCGCCTATTATTATCTGAACAAAATTGAATCAGATTATATGGGCAACTATATAAAAGCCCTGTACGTTATTAACGTCTCCGAGAATTACAATATTTCACACTGCGAAAAGTTTTCAGCCGACTGGAAAACAAAGCTTACCGCTGGAGCTCCTACTCTTGGAGCAAACGAACTGACTTACCTCTCAAGAGGGCTAAAAGACGCTGAGATTGTCATGCAAAAGCTTGGCAAACCACCCAAAAAATACCTTGCAAGCAATGAAGCTCTGTTACAGCTTTACGAAATATATAAAAAGCATCAGGCTCTGGCAGTCGCCCCGACCGGTTATCCGGACTCTTTTGCCGCTTCTTCCAGAAAACTTGGCGAAGATTTCCGCAAAAGTGCGACAACCCTGAAATCCGGACTTCCTGAAAAACTCTCGGATAAATTGACTGTTGCTAAAACCAAGTTCAAACAGCTGCAATCTTTCTGATATCTATTTCAACAATGCACAAAAAAGGCCTCACGGAGTGATTACCGTGAGGCCTTTTTTGTCATATCATTTTTAAATGTCAGGCAAATCTTACCAGCTCCACCATATCCCTTACAGCCCTTTCCAACCCAACCTGTACAGCTCTTGATATGATCGAATGCCCGATATTGTACTCCTCGATCCCATGAATTGAAGTAATCCGCTTGATATTGCTGTAATTAAGCCCATGGCCTGCATTTACACCCATCCCCAGTTTACGGGCAAGTTTCACAGCATTTTCAATCCTTGCCAGCTCCTTCTCCTCGCCATTGAAATCAACAGCTTCAGCAAATACCCCGGTATGTATTTCAATATAATCAGCTCCAACCTTGTCAGCAGCCTTTATCTGATCCGGATCTGCATCTATGAAAAGAGAGACCGGAATACCTCCGCTTCGAAGAGCTCCCACGGCACTTTTCAGGGTATCCATGTTACAGCGGACATCAAGACCCCCTTCGGTTGTCAGCTCCAGACGTTTTTCAGGAACCAGTGTACAGATATCAGGCCTGAGCTTCAGGGCAATCGCTACCATCTCGTCAGTTGCTGCCATCTCCAGGTTCATTCTGGTTTTGATAGTTACCCTTAGGAGCTCGACATCCCTGTCCTGAATATGCCTCCTGTCTTCGCGCAGATGTATGGTGATCCCATCTGCACCAGCAAGCTCGGCAAGCGCGGCTGCAGTGACCGGATCAGGCTCTACCCCCCCACGAGCCTGCCTGACTGTTGCCACATGATCAATATTAACCCCCAGCTTTGCCATCAGAGCTCTCCCCTATCACCTTCTCCACAGCCTCGGCTATCTCTTTCGCCCAGCCGGTTATCTGATATTTGTCCTGCCCCTCAAGCATTATTCTTAGCATCGGCTCGGTTCCGGAGTACCTGATCAGTATCCGGCCATCCTGGCCGAGCTTCTCCTCAATCCGGGACACAAGCAGAGCCACAGACGGAAGCTGCATGACATCCTTTTTCTCTGCCACTCGAACATTTACAAGCACTTGAGGTAGCGGAATCATGACCTCTGCAAGTTCAGACAGACTTTTGCCGCTTCTGCGGATTATCGAAAGCATCTGAAGAGCTGAAAGAACTCCGTCACCTGTGGTGTTATGGTCAAGGAAGATCATATGACCTGACTGCTCGCCCCCAAGATTATAGCCGCCTCGCCGCATCTCCTCCACAACGTAGCGATCGCCAACAGCAGTCTTGACAACCTTTCCACCTGATTTGCGTAAAGCTATATCCAGACCCATGTTACTCATGACAGTGGCGACCAGGGTGTTTTTACGCAATTTTTTCTGCCTGAGCATATCAGTTGCGCAGATAGCCATGATCTGATCGCCATCAACAAGATTGCCGAATTCATCTACAAAAATAACCCTGTCAGCATCACCATCAAGAGCAATGCCAAGATCTGCCCGATGCGCCTTTACTGCCTCGGCCACAAGTTCCGGATAGAGTGAACCACACCCTTCATTGATGTTTGTACCGTTTGGCTTGATGCCAAGCGGAATCACTTCAGCACCAAGTTCTCCCAGCACTGCCGGCGCCACCTTGTAGGCGGCACCATTGGCGCAGTCCAGAACAATCTTCATACCGGAGAGGTCGAGATCTTTGGGAAATGCACTCTTAAGAAACACAATATAACGCCCTACCGCATCATCAATACGATAAGCCTTGCCAACTTCGGTTGCTACAGGACGAAGCGAATCAATCTTTTCCGAAAAGATCAGTTTCTCGATTTTCATCTCCATCTCGTCAGGGAGCTTGAAACCGTCCTTGAAGAAGAACTTGATTCCATTATCCTGAAAAGCGTTATGCGAAGCAGAAATTACAACTCCTGCATCAGCTCTCATGGAGGAGGTTATATATGCTATCCCTGGCGTAGGGAGCGGCCCTACCTGCAGGACATCAACCCCCATCGAACAGATCCCCGCCACCAGCGCACTCTCCAGCATATAGCCGGAAAGCCGCGTATCCTTGCCGATTACAATGCGGTGCCTTCTATGGCCGTTCTTGAAAAGATATGCAGCAGCGCGCCCGATCTGCATAGCCATCTCCGAAGTCATCGGATAGACATTGGCCACTCCACGCACACCATCTGTTCCAAAAAGTTTCTTCATTATTATCTCCTGCTTTTAGATCGGTTTATCTGATTTGCTGCCATGAGTCAGAACAATCTCGACTGTTTCCGGAATTACTCCAACTGCTGTCACCCCTTCGGGCAGCCTGACATATCTCTCCATTGAGCCAAAAGATGCTTTGCCAGCCTTAAGTCCGGTCAGGTCAAGAGAGACAGAAACCTGTTCAGTCTGCTGTCTCATGAGAAGCAGCCGTGACCCTGCCATTCTCAGCTTCAGAGTACGTGTAACAGGCTCCTTTATTGCAAGACCTTGCGGAAGGTTGATGAAATTAACCTGCAATGGCATCTCTGCCTCATCCCTGGCTCTCAATGCGACAAAAAGCAGAAGAACAGCAGCAAACAGTAGCGAAAGAGCCTTTAGTTTCAGATTTTCGGTAAACATTGCCCGTATATTCATTCAAGCCACCTTTCATCAACAAGACGACGCAGCATCTTCCCCATTGACGCAGGTTCAAGTTCGGATGTTATCTTCCCTGCAACAACAAGTGAAATCGAACCAGACTCTTCAGAGACAACCACAACAACGGCATCTACCAGCTCTGTCAGTCCAATCGCAGCCCTGTGCCTTGTGCCAAGCTCCTTGGCGACCTCTGAATTTTGTGTCAGAGGTAAAAAACAGCCTGCCTTGGTAAGTTTGCCGCGCTGAATTATAACCGCACCATCATGAATTGGTGAGTAGGGGAGAAAAATAGATGATATGATTTCACTTGTTACCTTTGCATCAATCTCAGTTCCAACTTCCATGAAGTGGTCGAGCGACATCTCCCGTTCAATTACGATCAACGCACCGTTTTTTCTCTCCGAAAGTGCTTTTGCAGCAGCTACAAGCTGCTCCAGGATACTGTGACCTTCACTCTCATGGCCATCATCAGCAACTCTTTTGGCAAGTCGTTCCTTGTTGAAAGAGATAATCGCCCGACGAATATCATACTGAAATATGACAACCAGCACCAGCAGGATTGATCCCAGAAAGTTGTCGAGAAGCCAGGTAAATGTATTAAGCCGTGTCAATTGAGCAAGAAGGCAGGCAACTAGAAAGAGTGGAAGTGCAAGCAGTAGCCTGATGGCGGTAGATTCTCTAAGATGTCGAACAAGTGTGTAAATAACAAACGCAACAAGACAGAGATCAAGAAGAGTCAAAAGCCAGACAGGTTTTTGAAAGAGCTCTGCCATTATATCACCAAAAAGTATTTATAATTGAAGGATTGCAGCAGTCATATCCACGACATCGCGCATGGCTCTGACATCATGCACCCTGAAGACTCTGGCACCTTTCTGCATAGCTACCGAAACTACTGCTGAAGTTCCAAAAAGACGCTCTCCTGTTTCGCGCCCCAAAACCTTGCCAATGAAGGATTTGCGCGATGGCCCTATAAGAAGGGGTCGCCCGAGTGTGAGGAATTCATCCAGCCTGCGAATCAGTTCAAGATTACCACCTGCACTCTTTCCAAACCCTATCCCTGGATCAACCAGAATCCTTTCAGCAGCAATCCCATCCCCTTCAGCACGTTTAATAGCGCTTTCAAGGAAAGTGATAATTTCGGCAACAATATCGGCATAATCAGTGTCAATCTGCATCTCCTGAGGCCTGCCACGAGTATGCATGAGAACAATACCGGCATCTGAAGCAGCAACAACCCCGGCCATCATGGGATCAAAGGTCATTGCACTGATATCGTTCACTATCTCCGCGCCGGCCTGTAACGCAACTGAGGCAACCTCTGCCTTCCAGGTATCTATCGAGATCGGAACTGAAATTCGTCCGGAAAGCTCCCTGATGACCGGGATGACCCTTTCAAGCTCCAGAGCAGCAGATACTGGTTCCGCCCCTGGCCTGGTGCTCTCCCCGCCAACATCTATGATATCGGCTCCTTCTGAAATCATCCGTTCAGCCGCCTGCACAGCAGCAGCTACTGAAGGATAGCTGTCTCCATCCGAGAAAGAATCAGGTGTAACATTGAGTATCCCCATGACAAGCGGCCTGTCGGAGAGGTCAAAAAGATGTCGTCCACAGCGCCACAGGCTCCGGGTTCCGGAGAAGAGCCCTGCATGGCTGCTCATGCAGGAAGAGCTTCAGGAACAGTCTCGGTCTCAACAGGAGCAGTCCCGTTAAGGATTTCATCAACCTCCTGGCCGGTAAGATTCTCCTTTTCTATCAGCGCAAGTGAAATCTTGTGGAGCGAGTCAAGATTATTTGTAAGGAGAGCCTTGACCCGGCTATAATTTTCATCCACAATTTTCCGTATTTCAGAATCAATTTCTACAGCAGTAGCCTCACTGAAGTTTTTCTGGGTCGCCATATCCCGCCCCAGAAATATCTGCTCGTCCTTCTTGCCAAACGACACAGGCCCCAGGCGGTCACTCATGCCCCATTCACAGACCATTTTACGAGCCATGTCAGTAGCGCGCTCAATGTCATTACCTGCTCCGGTTGTCATGGTCTTGAAGATTATCTCCTCGGCCGCCCGTCCCCCCATCAGTACTGCAACCCTGTCCAGGAGAGACTCCTTTGTATAGCTGTGCTTGTCTTCTATCGGCAACTGCATGGTAACACCAAGCGCCCTGCCACGCGGTATAATGGAAACCTTGTGTACAGGGTCAGTACCGGGCAGGAGTTTAGCTACCAGGGTATGACCTGCCTCATGATAGGCTGTGCTCTTCTTCTCTTCATCAGAAATTACCATGCTCCGGCGTTCGACACCCATAAGAACCTTGTCCTTGGCATCGTCAAAGTCGATCATTTCAACCAGCTCCTTCCCCCGTCTTGCAGCAAGGAGTGCCGCTTCATTCACGCAGTTGGAGAGATCAGCGCCTGAAAAACCGGGTGTGCCCCGCGCCATCAGCGCCAGGTTGACATTTTCTGCCAATGGAACCTTTTTGGCATGAACCTTTAAAATCATCTCGCGACCCTTGACATCAGGCCGGGGAACGATCACCTGACGATCAAAGCGCCCGGGGCGCAGAAGCGCTGGATCAAGAACGTCAGGGCGATTTGTCGCAGCAATAAGGATAACACCTTCATTCGACTCAAAGCCATCCATCTCGACAAGAAGCTGGTTCAGAGTCTGCTCGCGCTCGTCATGCCCCCCGCCCAGCCCGGCACCCCTGTGTCTCCCGACTGCATCAATTTCATCAATGAAGATAATGCAGGGGGCATTTTTCTTCCCCTGGACAAAGAGGTCACGAACACGACTGGCTCCAACCCCGACGAACATCTCCACAAAATCAGAGCCGGAAATTGAGAAAAACGGAACCCCTGCCTCACCGGCAATTGCTCTGGCCAAAAGAGTCTTTCCGGTACCTGGAGGCCCCATCAGCAGAACACCTTTCGGGATTCGGCCACCCAGTTTTGTGAATTTCTTGGGCTCTTTCAGAAACTGGATAATCTCCTCCAGCTCCTCTTTAGCCTCTTCTATCCCGGCAACATCCTCAAAAGTTATTTTCCCTTGTGATTCTGTCAAAAGCTTGGCTCTGCTCTTGCCGAAAGACATCGCCTTGCCGCCGCCCGCCTGCATCTGGCGCATGAAAAAAATCCATACTCCAACCAGCAGAATTAGCGGAAACCAGGAGATGAACAGAGAGACCCAGGAAAACCTCTCCTCTTCAGGACGGGCAGAAACCTCTATTTTCTTTTCAATAAGAGTCTCAGAAAGCATCGCATCAGCCGGCTTGTAGGTACTGAACTCCTTGCCGTCCGTGTATTTTCCGAGAACCTCACTCCCCTGAATTATTACTGACTTGATTTTTCCTGCATCAACTGCAACAACAAAGTCGCTGTAGTTAAGATGCTCTCTGGTCGGCTTCGGCTTGTTGAAAAGATTGAAAAGCAGAATCATCATCAAACTGATGACAAGCCAAAGCGACAGGTTTTTATAAAATTGGTTCAAGATTTCCCCCTTTATCTCTCCCGGCGCAAAATAGTGACCTTCAGAGCACGTCATGCCTTGAAAATTCATAAAAAGTTAGCACAACGACATCGCCATGACAAGGGATAATGGCTTTATCAGACCCCTTTATACCCCAAACTCACCCTTATTACCTCTTTTTGACCCCCTTCCATTCTCCCTCTTTCAGAAAGCTGTATGCCGCAGACCCATATTATATCTCTGTCCTGTAGCAGAAGAGGTGCCTGCAACCGGTTCAAAAAGGGGATTTTTCTGTCTATAAAAAGATCTTTCAGCTTTTTTCGCCCGTGCATGCCAATCGGCACGATCCGATCACCTGGCCTGAAATAGCGAACCCCCCACGGAAACGGATTATTGAACGGATCAAGATAAATTGTGTCCCTGTCTCGAACCTTGAGCTCACCTGAAAGAGCCGGCAATGATTCAACCTGAAGAACCTTGCCGCATGGGAGAGTGTACCTCCCGCAAGCTTCAATGCAAAGCTGATACTCATCCAGCCGAAGTGGCGGCCTCTCCCTTGAGAAAATCAGCTGTCTGTAGCTCCTGAATACAGAAATGCCATCCGGCAGATCTATATGTCCATTTGGGGAGTTACCTGCTACAAGCTTCTCAACTGCTTCAAGATGTCTGAATGAAATCCGCTTCAGATCCCCCTTGACACTCCTGATTGCATGGCGAAAGAGTCTGTTATGCAAAGGAGCGGGCTCATGAAGAAGCATATCAAGATCAAGGCGCACACCCGATTCTGCCGAAACCCTGCATCTGCTGAAAGCCTCACAAGTAAGCAGATCGAGTAATGCTTCGTCATTGCCAAGCGCTTCTGCCGTAATACTGAGTCGCTCCACAATTTCGGGGTTGTAATCATGAAGGAGTGGCAGGAGCTGATGCCTGATACGGTTACGGAGAAAACGCGGATCAGAGTTACTGCTGTCTTCTCGCCAGCTGATCCCTCTATTGGCCAGGTAACTCTCTATCTCCTTTCGTGAAACCATGAGAAGAGGTCGCACAATCCTTATATCATCTGATCGTGGCCGGATCCCGGCAAGGCCGCTCCCCGCAGCACCTCGCAACAACCGGATCAGTACGGTCTCTGCCTGATCATTTTTGTTATGAGCCAGTGAGATTACTGCCGGGCTGTATTTTCTTGCAAGCTGTTCAAGAAAAGCATGGCGACAATTACGGCCTGCCTCTTCCAGAGAGAGGTGCTCTTTTGCGGCGACATCCGCGACATCAACCCGACGCCCCTCGAAAGGGAGCAGATGCTTTTCAGCCAGGGATCTGACAAACTCCTCGTCACTGTCTGATTCTCCCCCCCGAAGCATATGATTTAAATGAGCAACAACCACCTTTATCCTGAAACCGGGGAGATTGAGCAGAATATCGAGCATGGCGATCGAGTCGGCACCGCCGGAGACAGCAGCAATAACCGTATCGCCCGGAGAAAAGAGCTTTCTTCGCCTTATAAACTGTAATATTTTATCCCTTAGCAGTTGCATTTGGCGTCATCGTACTGTAATCAGAGAAATTATGGTAGAGTAAAAGGGTGGAGGAGTGGTGAGCAGATTTCTTATTTTCTATTTTTTCGTTTATGGTGGTGCCCACCTCTATTTTACTCTGAAACTGCGTCAGGCTTTCCAGCTATCATTTCAGGGGAAGCTGCTCTCAGGAACTTTGACAGCAGTTCTGTTCATCGCGCCTCTTATGGCACGGTTTCTGGAAAAGCGCGGCTTTGAAGAGTCTGCCGGGGTTGCTGCACAGGCTGGCTACTGGTGGATGGGGCTTTTGTTTCTGTTTGTAACAGCAGCTCTACTTCTTGACCTTCTTCATCTTTTGTCCCTAATCAGTTCAAAACTCCTTAAACGACGGCCACTTATCCGGACAAACTCTTTCGCAATGTTCGTCATCCCTGCCTGCTACGCACTGCTGATCGGTATCTACGGCTGGAATGAAGCCAATAATATCCGCACTGAACATCTGACCTTAAGCAGCAGAAAAATTCCGGCTGGTTCCGGTAAAATCAGGATTGCTCTTATCTCTGATCTTCATATCGGACAGATCATGAGTGAGCGGCGTGTAAATGATGTCATTGTCGCTGTGAAAGCAGCAGCCCCTGACCTGCTCCTCTCAGCAGGCGATCTTGTGGACGGCCATCAGAGACATTTTCTTGGTATGGACAGACTTTTCCAGGAGATAAATCCCCAGCTTGGCAAGATAGCGATTCCAGGCAATCACGAATACTATGTAGGGATTGAAGAGTCTCAGAAGTTTATGCGAAGCGCCGGTTTCAGGGTACTTCGGGATGAGAATCTGGATATCGGCAACTACTTGACCATAACCGGAATAGACGATCCGGCGCGTAACAGAGAGCAGAAGCATGATGGCGACATCGAAGCGCAGCTATTGAGGAGTGCCCGAGCCGACCGGTATCATCTGCTCCTTAAACACAGGCCTGTTCTGGAAAAAGCATCTGCCGGACAGTTCGATCTGCAACTCTCAGGACATGTTCACAAGGGGCAGATATTCCCCTTCAATCTTCTGACATGGCTCAGTTTTCCGGTAAAAGCAGGGTTGACCAGCCTCGGCGAAAGCTCTGCCATCTATGTCAGTCGGGGGACAGGGGTCTGGGGGCCACCGATCCGCTTCCTGGCACCTCCTGAAATTACAGTAATCGATCTGGTTCCAGCCGATAAATGACTTGGCGCCAATAATGGTGAACCCCGAATGAAAGCCAGTATTAAAGCATACAAAGAGCTGATGAAAGAGATTGACGACTGGTTCTCCCGCGCCCTCTCTGCTCATCCCGCTCAAATTCAGTGCAAAAGCGGCTGTAGCGAATGTTGCCGCTCTCTTTTCGACATAACCCTGCTTGACGCCGCCTGCCTCAGGGAGGGGTTTGAACTCCTTCCGCAAGAGGTGAGAACAGCGGTAACAGCCAAGGCCGGCAGCCGTCTCCTTGAACTGAAGAAGAAATGGCCGGAACTTGATCTGCCATTAATTCTGAATTACCGCAGGGAAGAGGAGTGGCAGGAGCTTATGCAGCCTGATGATGAAACACCATGCGTTCTGCTTGATGACAACAACAACTGCCTCCTCTATGAGCATCGTCCTATGACCTGCCGACTTCACGGTCTCCCCCTCATCGACCTTTCCGGTGATGTCATGCACGACGAGTGGTGCACGAGAAATTTTAAATGTAGCAACCCGCTTCTGCTGTCGGAGCTTGCAGCACCCTTTGATCTATTCTTTCGGAGGGAAGCAGCACTTGATCGCAGTTTTACAGCCGCGCTTCTGGGCGAAGCCGTCTTTGAGCTCGACACCTTTATCCCTCTGGCGCTACTACTTGATCTTCGAACCTTTGACTGGCATGGTTGGTGGCGTGAAAATCGCCTCGCAATTCTCGAAATGAGCGAACAGGGGAAACTGTAATGAC
>JANNRW010000407.1:0-3913 GCA_031401815.1 Geobacteraceae bacterium
GGGGGAGGTTACTCTCCTGCACAAAACGTTCAAACCTGCTAATATCGGCTATATCAATACCTGTACCAATAATCAAGAAAAGCTCCTGCAATGTTTGTGTCGAATCATTATATCCATTTCCTGGCCAAAGGCAATCTGCTGCTCACCCGTCCAGTATCTCGCGCAGAGTGCCTGTAAGAGCCTGGAGATTGAACGGCTTCTGAATGAAGTGATCACTTTTCTTCAGCTCCCCTTTTTCAGCGATGATGTCTGCAGTATAGCCGGACATGTAGAGGCACTTCAGCTCAGGATTGAAAGAGCAGAGCTTTAGCGACAGATCCTTGCCACTCATTACAGGCATCATCACATCGGTAAAGAGCAGGTCGATCCTTTTGTCATGCTCTTTGGCCAGACGGAGAGCCTCGTTCGGGCTTCCCGCCATGAAAACGCCATAGCCGAGCATCTCCAGCATCTGACCGACCATCTCCAGAATGACCGGTTCATCTTCCACCAGCAGGATGGTCTCCCCCCCCTTTAAGGCCGCATTTGCAGAAGCTTCTGACTGCTCCTTTCTGACAGCACCATTGCACCGTGGCAGATAGATGGTGAATGTCGCACCCTCACCCGGTCTGCTCTCAACTTCGATAAACCCGGAATTCTGCTTGACGATTCCGTAGACTGTCGCCAGCCCCATGCCGGTTCCCTCCCCGACCCCTCTGGTGGTAAAAAACGGCTCGAAGATATGCTCCAGTGTCTCCTGCTCCATACCGCAGCCAGTGTCGCGCAGAGTGATACGGACATACTCTCCCGGAACACCCCCCGGATGGGCAGCGCTCCATGACTCGTCAAGCCTTATGTTTTCCGTTGAAACCGAAATCTGGCCGTCATAGGCAATGGCGCTGCGGGCGTTGATGCAGAGGTTGGCCATAATCTGGTCGATCTGGGACGGATCAACCCTGACTGGCCAGAGCTCAGCTCCGGGCTGAAAATCTAGCCTGATATTTTCGCCTATCATCCGCTCCAGCATCGCAAGCATCCCTGTTACAGTTTCGTTCAAATTCAGCACTTCGGGTGCAATCATCTGTTTACGGGCAAAAGCAAGCATCTGGCGGGTAAGTTTTGCCGAGCGATCCGCAGCCTTGCCGATCACTCTGAAATCCTCATAAAACGGCTGTGACGAGTCCAGTCTCTTTAAGGCGAGTTCCACATGACCTAAGATAACTGTAAGCATGTTGTTGAAGTCATGCGCTATCCCCCCTGCCAGTAACCCCACGGCCTCGATCTTGCGAGCCTGGGCAAGCTGGGCTTCAATCGCGGTTTTCTCCTCCATCACACGCTTCAGATCACTTATGTCACTCAGCACCAGCCGACACTCAGAAGAGCCGTCCGCAGTGTGCGCAAGTGTTGCCGTCATATGCGCCCAGAAAAGAGTTCCGTCCCCCTTGACCAGCCGCAGTTCGCAAACCTGGGGCTCGCCGACCTGCCCGGAGCCAGTGGAATGGGTTTCAAAGAGCTGTTTGCGGTGCAGGTAGTAGATGTCCTGATCTTCAGAGATGATGAACCGGGAGAACGCCTGCTTGAGCAGGCTGATCCGCCTGACGCCGAACATGTCGGCAACGGTGAGGTTGGCTTCCTGCACCACCCCTTTTTCGCTCAGGGTCAGGTAACCAACCGGAGCCAGATCATACAGATCAAAGTAGCGCGCCCGCGCAGCCTCCAGCTCCTGCTGGGTGCGACGCAGCTCATCGTTCTGCATCTCCAGCTCAATCTGGTGCACCTTCAGCTCGTGCAGGAGCTGCTGTATCTCCTCTGGCGCGAGTGCTTCCAGGGGTGCTCCGTCTGCGCTGAACTTTTCCTCGGCACGCTGGCGTAGAGGCGCTGATTCAGCTGATTTACTGGTCATGGCTTAATCTCCTTATCATCAAAATCAACCCCTCCCCGCTCCCCTTGACAGGGGAGAGCCTGAAGTCCCCCCCTGAAAAGGGGGGGCAGGGGGGTTGGTCCAGATTACCCCCGCCCCGCTCACCCTCTCCGTCGTCGCAATGGCATACACCTGTCCCGCCGTATTCAAGAGAGCTGTCGTGGTCAGCCAGACCTCCATAACAGCACCATCTTTGGCAATCCGCTGGGTGCGGTACGGCTCAATCATTTCCTTGCAGCTGAGCTGCATCACCCTCTCAATGTCGGCTCTGCGCAGATTTTCCGGTATCAGCTCGCGAATATTCATCTGCATCGCCTCAGCTTCGCTCCAGCCGTAGATCCGCTCCGCCGCCGGATTCCAGGCCATGATTCGCCCCTCCATATCCTGCATGATTACGGCGTCGTATGAATCACGGACAACCACGGCCAGACGGACAAGCTCATTGGCCTTTGCCAGCGACTCCCGCGCCTGCTTCATTTCGCTGATATCAAAGAAGGTGATGACCGCCCCTTCAATTACATTCTCCAGTGTGCGATAGGGGCGGATACGGAGCAGGAACCAGGCCCCCTTCTCTGTCTTCACCTCTATCTCTTTTGGGATCAGAGAGTCCAGCACAGACTGAATATCCTCCACCAGCGAACTGTAACCGACGAGGTTGGAGACGATATGCCCCACCGGCCTCCCCACATCAGAGAGAATCAGGTTGATTACCTCGGTGATGCTTGGGGTAAAACGCTGGATTTGAAGTTTGAAATCCACAAAGATCGTACCGACGTCGGTGCCGGCCAACAGGTTGTTCATGTCATTATTGGCTCGCGACAGATCGAAAACCTTGGTCTGTAGTTCGGTGTTGACCGTGGCCAGCTCTTCGTTGACCGACTGGAGCTCCTCTTTCGAGGTCTCCAGCTCCTCGTTGGTCGATTGCAGCTCTTCATTGACCGACTGCATCTCCTCATTGGATGATTTGAGCTCTTCGTTGGAGGTCTCCAGCTCTTCATTGGCGCTCTGGAGATACTCCTCATTGGCTCTTAGCTCCTGCTTCAGCCTGATAATCAGAGCTCTGGTCTCCACGGTTTTCTCATCCGGCTCTTCTACCAGGGTCGCAGCGTGAACTGGCAGTGGCAGAAACTGTTCCGGAGTTCTGGTCTCCTCCAGAACAACCAGATAGTGAGACAGTTCACCAAGCGCTACGGCTGTCGGAGGAATCGGCAAAACCGTCAGCTTGACGCTGCTGAAACCGCCGTTGGTTTTGACCTGCAGGCCGTGACGCTCGACCGGCTGCCTCTGTTTGGCAACAGCGTGGAGGGCGTTGGTCAACTCCCGCTTCAGCCCCTCTCTGGCCATTTTGAGGATATTCAGACCCGGCTCACCCGTTGCCATCTGCAGGTAACGACCGGTACTGCCATGGACATAGAGAATTTCGCCCCGTTCGTTGACCAGCACGCTGACCGGTGCGTACTGCTCAAGCAGCACCCGTTCAACCGTCTCTTTCAGGGAAACCCTTTTGCTGCCGTCAGAGGTGGCAACGTGCCTCTGAATGATACCGCTCTCGGCCAGGGTTCGGTTAAGCCGCCCGTGTGGGAAGTGCTGCAGAAAAGAGGGATCCTCTTTGCGGCCATAGAGCTTTTGCTGGCGATCAATGGTCGAAAAGAGGTGGAGAAAGTCGCCGACGGTCTCGGAGGTACCAAGAAACAGGGTGCCGCCCGGGTTCAGGGAGTAGTGGAACAGGGGGATCAGTTTCTTCTGCAAGTCAGCGTTCAGATAGATCAAAAGGTTTCGGCAGCTTATCAGGTCGAGTTTGGAAAAGCCGGGGTCTCTATTAACATCATGTTCGGAAAAGACCAGCAGGTCGCGAATTGTTTTGTTGATCCGATAGCTGCTACCGTCTTTTTCCAGGGTGAAAAAGCGTGCCAGCCGTTCCGCAGAAACATCGGCTGCAATACTGGCTGAGTAGAGGCCGCTTCGCGCCTGATCGATGGCGCGGCTGTCGATGTCAGTGGCAAAGAGCTGCAG
>JANNRW010000408.1:0-23060 GCA_031401815.1 Geobacteraceae bacterium
TTCTCTTGTAAAAAGGGTCTGTGACTTCAAGACCACAGTGCTGATAACTGGAGAGTCAGGCACAGGGAAGGAGTTGATAGCGCGAGCCATTCATTTTGAAGGGGTGAGAAAAAGCGCTCCGTTTATTGCGGTAAACTGTGCTGCCATACCGGAAAATCTTCTTGAGAGCGAGCTTTTTCGGCCATGTCAGAGGGGCTTTTACAGACGCGGTTTCAGACAAGGCAGGCCTGTTCGAGCAGGCGGATGGAGGGACACTTTTTCTTGATGAGATAGGTGAAATGCCACTCTCTCTACAGGTGAAGCTGCTGCGGGTTCTTCAGGAGGACGAGATCAAGCGGGTTGGTGGCAACTCCTCAAAAAAAGTGAATGTGCGGGTGGTTTCCGCTACATCAAGAAATCTGGAAGAAGATGTTTTTTCCGGACGCTTTCGAGAAGATCTGCTGTTTCGCCTCAATGTTTTTGCAATAGCGCTACCCCCTCTGCGTGAGAGGCTTGACGATCTGCCGCTGCTGGTGGAGAGCTTTCTGGAGAAGTTTTCAGTACGCTTTGGCAAGAAAGTTTTCTCCGTAGATCCCGAAGCACTTAGACTTATGCTCTTGCATGGCTGGCCAGGGAACATACGGGAACTTGAGAATGCGGTTGAGCGGGGGGTGATCCTCTCTGATGAGGGGACTCTCTTTGCCTCGTCTCTTCCCGAGCAGATTGTAGCGAGCGTTTCTGCTCGTTCAGGAGAGTTTCCTGATCCTGATTCCCTTTCAATTCCGGAGGCGGAAGTAGCCCTGGAAAAAGAGCTGATTCGACGGGCTTTGAACAAGACTGGCGGCAATCGGACCCATGCGGCAAAACTCCTGGAAATCAGCCATCGCGGGCTTCTTTACAAGATCAGGGAGTATGGGCTGGAGTGACTTTTTTGCAGGTTTTGGGCTCATGCCATGCAAAAATTGCATAGCATGGTCTTCCGGAGACTTTGTGCAATTTAAAAAGGGCTGCAATTACGGCAGGTTAAAATTTTGCGGAGAGCCTGTTTTTTGGCATTCTTGTTGCTGGTTTCATTACGTTACGCCAAATTTGCGACGATATCATTCATGATTTATATGCAAATTATTAAGTCCCCTCCCCCTTGGCGGGGGAGGGTCAGGGTGGGGGGGAAGATGCCATGAACATCAGTATGTTGCAACTTCACCCACCCCCTGACCCCCTCCCGTCAAGGGAGGGGGAAAAGACTTTGTGCGACAGTGTCACTTATATGAGCCAAATGGATGAGGTGGGTATATGAATAGCCAGAATAAATGCAAAATGAGCTCCTTTCTGTTACTGATTGCCCTGCTGGTCATGCCGACGCTCTCAGGCGCAGTTGTGATGAATGACTACTGCATAACTCCGCCGTTCATTACTGCCGGGGTAAAGCCGAACCTTCTGATGATGATGGACAACTCGGCCTCCATGTACGACCTCGCCTATATTGACAGAGGCAAGAAACATTGCGCAATAGCTACCGGCACATCCTGCTCCTATGACAGCGACTGCACCACAACCGGTGATACATGCAGCGTCTTTGACCGCTCCCCCTACTACTGTTTCGACCAGACATACTCAAGCGCCAACAGCTACTACGGCTATTTTGACAAGGATAAACATTACACCTACCGGACAGGCACAGATGATTTTGCCGAAGTAGCTGCGTTTCCTGACGGCTGCCCCACCAGCGTGGCCAATACCACAAAACTGATTGCCAGCACCATGTGCCTTGAATACGAACCTGGCACAGGAACAGTGGTGAGGTTTGTTGCAAAGGGGAATTATCTGAACTGGATGACAGCTTCCAAATTCGACATTCAGAAAAAGATTCTTACCGGCGGCAAGTTTGATGGAACCGGCCTGGTGCCGGAGTCTCGGGGCTGCGTCGGGCAGGGGTATCTTAAACATGCCCTTTCAGCCGATTTCGTAAATTTCAATACCGGAGCAGCTGACACCAACAAGCCAAATGCGCTTGGTGTTACCTTTACCATCAACGGGCCGCAGAATCCATTCAACATTACAGCCCCTTCAACAGGTGGGGAGACCTTCATCAACATCTATGCAGGCCGGGTTTATGACTATGGGGCTTGCCAGAAGGCGATGGATGATATTGTCTCCGGCAATCTGGGTACTGTGAAGGCGTCGGTGGCCGACTGTCTGGCTGATACCGGCGCAACAGCCGGGTACTGCAGGCTTCAACCCTCCCTATCCTGTACTACCAACAGTCCGGACTGCGATACTCCGGTGGTTGCAGCCCGTTGCAGCGGTGATGCAGCCAGATCTTGCACCGGAGCCAGCGACGTAACGAGCTGCATTGTTGCCTCAGCTAGATCGTGCACTACAGGGGGAGCGGCCTGTACGGCTGACAGCGACTGTGTGACTGCTGCGACATATGCCTGTTCAACCAATGCATCAAAAGCATGCACAAATATTGCCGGGGAGTGCAACATCGCCGAGAAACTCGGTACCTGCTCCGGGCAGGCAAGCAAAAGCTGCCGGGTCTCTACCCAGGCGACCGACTGCAGGATAGGCTCCAACTACAAGGGGCCATGCATCAACTACACAGCGCCGGCAGTCGGAACCTGCAACCTTAAAACTGCTGCTGTTGACAACGGCCCCTGCAAAGCAGCCACTGCGGCAAATTACAATCCTTGTCTCCCTGCTTCCGGCGGTTATGTTGGTGACTGCGTCTTTTCCTCACAGGCAGCAGCGGTAAAGGGTAAGGTTGTCTTTAACCAGGCGATGCAGTCCTGTATCAAGACTCGCGGCAAGACCCTGGTCGACTGTCCGGCACCGAACTACTGCTTTGTAAATGGTGACTTAAGCTCTACCTTCGCCAAATGCCCGGATGTTTACAGCGGCTTTGCCACCTGCTCGAACGATCATTTCCAGCTGTGCAGCATAGATGCTGATTGCGGTGCTGGAAACACCTGTGACAAGGGGCCAGCGGCGATTGTCCCCGGCCATCCTGCGCTCTTTTGCGCTACAAACTACATGGGGCAGTTCTACGAGCTTAACACCAGCAGCAACTGGGTCAGGAAGGCGAGCGCCACAGATACGCAGATCTATGCCGCCTACTGGAACTTCTGCTCATCATTTGCAGCCCCTCCTGTTACTGACCCTACCGACGCCCCTTCAAACAGCCCTACCACTGACAATGTTCCTGCGATTTTGAGCGGTGTAGGGGTCGAGGCTCAGCTTGGCGGTGCAATTGCCACCATGCGGGCAAAGGTGGCAGTTACTACTCCGGTTTGCACAACAAACAGTGACTGCGTATCCACAACCGGAAATGAACTTAGCTGCGTTGGCGGACTCTGCAAACCGTCCGGTCTTGTCCAGCAGTTCAGCAGCCTGATCCGTTTCGGGGCGATGACCTTCAACCCTTATGGCTCGGCTTCCGAGACTGCCCTGACTGGCACCCCCAAACTCTGTAAAACCGGCAGCTCCAGAGCAGACATGGTCTGTACACAGGATGTGGACTGCGACAATCCGCCGGTTTCAGGCAACTGTACGTCAACCGGAGCTGTCAACCTCGACGGTTCTCGGATAATCCATCCGATAGGCTGGGGCTACTGCGCCACCATGGCGTCTCCTGCTGTGCAGTGCGTTGTTGATGCTGACTGCGGTTTTGGAAACAGCTGCCAGAACAACGGCTACTGCGGGAGCAAGGGGTTGACCAGATGTACCACTGCACTCACCTGTAGCGGCCTGAACCAGGCATGCATCACTGACGCAGCTGGTGACCATACGGTTTCAAATACCCTTATCAAGGCTATTGACGATGTTACAGCCATTGCCTGGACCCCTTTTTCCGAGGCATACTACAACGCCATTGGGTACTTTGCAGCAGTGCCGCAGGCTGGCGGGAGCTTTAATAGCCGGGTTTCAGCAAGTAATGCGACTGGGATGCGTCTGAACGCCCTCAGAACTACGAGTACCGACTATTCCACTTTCAGCGTTGCTCCGGCTGATTTCAACGAAAGCTACAACCCCTCCGAGAGCCGTTGCCAGCAGAACTATATCCTCCTTATCACGGACGGAAGCTCGACTGCTGACCGGAATACAGTAGTCAGCACCATGGCCGGACTATATGCTGCTGACGCAGGTATTACCCAGACTGCATGCACCGGTTCACCGTCCGGAACAAATACTGATTACGGCGGGAACAACAATCTGCCGATCATGTCCTGGATTGCAAAAAACCGCCGTATTTACGATGTAAATGTGTCCGGAGTAAAATCAACTATCCCTCCCACTGTTGCCCGTGACTCCATCTCCAGCTTTATTGTTTTCAATGGCGAATCAAACGGTGCAACCGGCGACTGCAACTCTCTGACCCTTCTTACCAAGACCGCTGCCAACGGGGGGACTACCCTGAAACAGGCCAACGACTACCCTGCCCTGCAAAAGGCGCTGAACGATGTTTTCAACGATGTCTCGGCAAAGGCAGCCTCGGGTACGGCGGCATCGATCCTTTCAAACAGCGAGGGGAGCGGCGCAAATATTCTCCAGGCGGTCTTCTACCCGAAAAAGATCTTTGAAAACGCAACCTTTGCCAACTGGATCGGCGAAATGCAGAACCTCTGGTACTTTGTCGATCCTGCGGTCAAGAACAGCACAATCAGGGAAGATACTGACAGCAACCTGAAGCTTAACCTTGTGAGTGACTATGTGACGGAATTCTTCTTCGACTCTGCCGCTGATATGACAAAGGTAAGGCTGAAGCAGGACAGTAACGGCGACGGCACCGGCGATGTCATTGTCACCCCGCCTGGCGCTGCAGGTCAGGATCCGGATCTCGTAAAGAGTATCTGGCGCGCCGGAAAGCAGCTCTGGTCAAGGGATCTCTCCCTTTATCCAAGAACCATCTATACCCCGCTCATCACCGGAGCTTCCGAATCAGCCACAGGCTCGGGTCTGATGAAGTTTACCTACGGCAACATCGGAGCTACCACCCTTCCGAACAATTCAGCATTTCTTGAGCCTTATCTCAGTACAACACCCAATGACAATGCTACAGCGGTCAAGCTGATGAAGTGGGTGCACGGTTTTGACTTCCCCGGTAACACAGCCTACCGGAGCAGAACCGTAAAACTTGGAAACATACCTGCCTCTACGTTTAGCACAGACAGCTCGTCGTTATATGTGACCAACCCCAGGGACAAGGGGATAGGGGTCTGGAAACTCGGGGATATCATATCATCCACCCCAAGGGTGCAGTCGACAGTCAGGCTGAATACCTACAACCTCCCTTCTCCGGGCGGTTACAACGACCAGTCGTATCTCTCTTTCATAAATTCAAACGAATACGCCAACAGGGGGATGGTCTATGTTGGCGGAAACGACGGGATGCTGCATGCATTCAACCTCGGAATACTTTCGGTAAAGGCGGAAGGTTTCCAGAAAGCGACACTCTCCGGAACCGATCTTGGCAAGGAGATCTGGTCATTTATTCCGAAGAACTATCTCCCCTATCTAAAATACCTGGCTGATGCCTCATATCCGCATCTTTACGCAGTTGATGGCAGAACCATTATCGCCGATGTCAGCATCGGCGACACCAACAGCGGCGTCTGTGTCAAGGCCAGTTACTGGCTCTGCGACAAGCCGACAAACAGCAGTGTCGTTACTGCTGCCAACAATCTGGATGCGACCAAAAACACCTGGCGAACCGTAGTGGTGAGTGGCATGGGGCTTGGCGGGGCGAGCAGGAAAACCTGCGCCACAGATGCAACCCAGAGATGTGTGCAGACCCCAATAAATGATCCGGCGGATGCGACCAAGGGGCTAGGCTATTCATCCTACTTTGCGCTGGATGTGACTGATCCGGTGAATCCGCAGATGCTCTGGGAGTTCTCCAACCCGCTCCTTGGGTATGCCACTACCGGGCCGGCCATTGTCCGGGTCGGTGATCCGCAGAAGAACGGCCGCTGGTTTGCAGTTTTCGGCTCCGGCCCCTTTGGCCCAATAGATACCATAGCGCACCAGTTTGGCGGAAAATCGGATCATAACCTGAGATTCTTCATTGTAGACCTGCGCACCGGCGATCTGGTGAAAACCATAGACACTGGTATTGCCAGAGCCTTTGCCGGTTCACTTATCGGCGGTGCTATTGATGCTGACCGCTGGAATGCGACAAGTTCGGGTTATTACAAGGACGACGCAATTTACGCCGGGTATGTCAAAAATCCGGCGATACTCGGCGGGGACTGGACAGATGGCGGGGTCGGAAGAATCATGACAAAGGAGAGTCTTGATCCAAATGACGCCACAAGCCCATGGGCATGGAGCGTCATAAAGGATGGTATTGGCCCGGTAACCACCTCCATCGCCAGAACACAGGACAGGAAGAACAAAAACCTCTGGCTTTATTTTGGCACTGGTCGTTATTTTTTCCGCAACAGCGCTACTCTGGATGATAATGACGGTGCCCGGTCACTCTACGGCATGGTTGAACCGTGCTACAACAGCTCCGCAAAGCCGGGCAACTACCTGGACGGCAGCTGCATAGCAGCTCAGACCAGGGATATTGTAAATCAGGACAGCTCCATTTCATCTGTTGACGTTAATGCTCTGGTCGGTGCCAAGGGGGGGTGGTCTATCCCTCTTGATCCCGCCAGTGTAAGCAAGGTCTGTTCGATCTCCTATACTACAAGCTGCACCATTGATGCTGACTGTCCATCAGGGCAGACCTGCAACAAGTATGGCGCGGAGCGGGTGGTTACCGATACTGTTGCCCTTACCAACGGCACAGTCTTTTTCACCTCCTTCAAGCCTACTCTTGATATATGCGGTTATGGCGGTAATTCATATCTCTGGGGGGTCAACTATGCAACAGGCGACAAGGCAGCCTCCAATGCACTGCTCGGCAAAGCGCTTATCCAGCTTTCGACCGGGGAGTTCAAGGAGGTCGATCTTACCAGCGCCTTTACCAGCAGGCTGAACCGGAGGATGAGCGATCCGATGACCGGCAAGCCGCCGTCAGATGCGCCACCGATCATCAGCAACAGCATGAACAGACCGGTGAAGAAGATTCTTCACATACAGGAACAGTGATATGAATAACCGTGGGTTTACCCTGGTAGAGATGATCGCAGTGCTGGCGATCATGATGACTCTGATGACGATTGCAACCCTTGCCTGGAATAATATCCAGCGCAAGGCTGCTGTTGAGACCCAGATCAAGGCCATGTACGCCGATCTGATGGAGATCCGTCTGCAGGCTCTCTATACCAAGAGAGACAGGAGCGTGGTGATCAGCGGTACTAGTTTCAAGGTCTACTCCTCCAGTGTGATAACCACTGTGCCGCTGGAGACAAAGAAGCCGCTGACTTTCACAGTAGTGTCGAACACTGCGGGAGCCCTGACCTTTGATCCCAGAGGGCTTATGAACGGCAATCAGCGCTCGTTCTGCATACTTCCGACCAATAACACACTGGTGGTAAATACTGCGGCTGTTGACAGCCTCGTTGTCTCTGCGGCACGTATGAATCTGGGCAAGCGGATAGGAGGGGACTGTGCTTCCGGAAATATTGAGCAGAAATAGTAGCGGCTTTACCATGATAGAGGTGATGGTTGCCATGGGTATCCTGATGATAGGCATGCTTGGTTTGCTGGAGTCGGTGAATGTCGCCATGGAGTACAATCTGAAGAATCATATGCGCGATGAGGCAGTCTATCTTGGCGAAAAGAGTATGAACGAGTTCAAGGGGATCGGCTTTGACAATATCCCGGTAGCAACACCTTCATCCGCTTTTTACACCTTTGCAACAATATCCACTGCCAGCAAGCTGAGAGGCTCGACCAAGAAGCTCTCTGTGCAGAGAAGTTCCAGAGTGCTGGCTTCAGACGCTACCGGGCCAACTACCAAGGAGCTGGCAGTTATGATCAAGTGGAAGTACAAGGCGATCGAGTATCAGAACAGGGTTGTCTCTCCAGTTTCGATTATCAGGTAAACGCAGATGGCCAAGGACTCTTTGAGGAAAAATATGAAGCTTCTTTATGGTAAACGCGGATTCTCCCTGGCAGAGCTGGTTGTGGTCATGGGGATCTTCATGGTTGTCATGATGATAACGGCGAGCACCTTCAAGACCGTGGCCAATCAGGCTGCTCAACAGTCGAAATCGGTTGAGACGCAGATTGAGGGGATCATTGGTCTGGAGATCCTCAGGGCTGACATTGAGCAGGCCGGTTTCGGTCTTCCATGGGTCTTCCAGACGACTACCCCACCTGTTACTTACACCGAGGCGGATGTTACCAGCTCTATTCCTGCTTCCTTCTGGCCATCCGGATGGAGCCCGAAGAGCTTTAATGATGCACCGGGCAATCCGCCGCGCGCAGTTTTGAGTGGCGATACCACCTTCAACAAGGATAGCCTCAATATAGGTTCGAAATATCTGGTAATCAAGTCAACAGGTGCCACAACCAACAATACTTCAAGAAAATGGACAAACCTTGCCTATGCGAACGGTACCAAGACCATTCGTACCTGGGGCTCTTCAGCCAGGGATCTGAGTGCGACAGATAGGGTCATTGTAGTAAAGAACCTGCTCAACACGACCCCACCGACCCGGCAGCTGCGTGCTTCCTCCAGCACTGTCTATTCTGCTACTTTTAATTTATACTCCACGTTGACCTATCCCCACCTTGATGGCGACACATTTGAAATCTACGGGATAGATCCTTCCAATGCCCTGAAAATGCCTTTCAACCGTGCTGATTTCTATGTCAGAAGACCATCTGCTTCAGAGGTGCCCAAGGACTGCGCAGATAGTGCCGGAGTTGGGATCCTTTACAAATCGACTGTTAATCACAGTAACGCCGGGCTTTCCCTTGGCACCCCCCTGCTTGACTGTGTAGCTGACATGCAGGTTGTCTATGGCCTGGACACCTCGGGTGCAGGTGTTGTGAACTCCTATACATCAGATCCGTTGGCAACTGCCGAAGAGGTCAGAACTCAGCTTAGAGAGATCAGGATTTACATCCTTGCCCAGGAGGGGAGTAAAGACAGGCTGTTCTCCTACCCTTCGGAAACAATAATGGTTGGAGAGGTACTGAATGGGGTTCAGAGAGGCCGAGTCTTCAGTCTGAAAGACCGGATAGGCGCAACCATATACAAGAACTATCGCTGGAAAGTCTACACTATTGTTGTGCGGCCAAAGAACCTGGGTCAATAAAGCAGGCGGTGAATTATGAGACAGTTGCGCAATCAGGATGGAATAGCTCTGGTGACAGCCCTGATGTTTACGATGATTATCCTCGGAATTATCATGGCGCTTCTCTACCATGTGCTTGCCGGAACAAGGATGTCGGCTGCACAGAAAAGATACAAAAACTCTCTGGAAGCATCTTATGGCGGTACAGAAGTAGTCACCAAGGCTATTATCCCCAAACTTTTCAGTAATTTCTCAACCGGAAGACTCTCTCTTATGACCGATTTCGGCTCTTCGGACAGTTTGAGCCTGCAGATCGGCGCTACAGGGATGTCAACCCAAACAGCACTGAAAACAAAACTGACAACCCGGACTGGCAACTGGGGGCTGGATGCTGCCAACAGTTCAGTTGATGCGAAAGTTCTGCCTGATTTCATCTTTACGCTTAAAGGGCAGGGGTCAGGCGGTGATTACAAGGTTTACAGCAAGATAGTGGATACAATTGAAGGGGTCGGGCTGATTGATGCATCCGGAATCGATTTTCTTGATGCCGGGATAGGGGTAGCTGGGACAAGCACCAGCACCCAGACGCCACGTACTCCGAACATGTATTCTGTCGAGATTCAGGGGCATGCCAGTGTGAACTCTAGAGAGAAGGCCGGACTTACGGTGTTGTATGCTTATTGAGCGATGTTGAAATGTTGAGTGGTTGAGTTGTTGAGTGAAATTACTTTTGATCTTTAGCTGGAATGTTTTGACATAGAGTTGCAATTTAATGTAAAGTCAGATGCACTTACATACTGATAGACGATAATACTCAACCATTCGCGAGAGTGGGGCGGAAAGCCTACAGGGTCTCCAAGAGACAGCCGGGTTGCCGAAATATCCTTAACGATATTACGCCCCGGCTTTTTTGCATTCTAGGGGGGATGGGGAATAGTGAATGGTGGATGGTGAATAGTGAATGGAGGAGAGTCTTGAGGGCTTCTGATATAATAAAAGCATCAATTGCACAAAACTTAATATAATTGTATAAAATATCTTGACAATAGCTCCAACTAATGTAAATTTTCCGACATGATATAAAATCCCCATCATTATTGGAACGAGCCAAGATGAAAGAAAAAAACAATCTGAAGAAGATACGTGAGGCCAAGTTGATGAGCAAGGCAGAACTGGCGCGGCTTGCCGGTGTTTCCGCCGTAACAATCGACCGGATTGAACGTGGTGAACAGTGCCGGGTAGAGACCAAGAGGAAGATCATACTGTCACTCGGGTATGATCTTGCCGATAAAGAAAAGGTCTTTCAGGACTAAAACAGAAGACAGGATCAAGCCATGTTTTTTTCCAAAAAGAAGGATTTGATAGGCGTAGACGTCGGTTCGACTGCAATTAAGCTTGTTCAGCTCAAGCAGGTCAAGGGCGGTTTCAGGATTGAGAGCGCAGGTATTGCTCCGCTTTCACCAGAGGCGATCGTTGACAACAGCCTGATGGACAGCTCTTCGCTGGCTGAAAGTATTCGCGGTCTGACAGAGAGCATTGTGACAGGCAAGGTGAAAGAGGCGGCAAGCTCGGTATCAGGCAATTCCGTCATCATAAGAAAGATCGCACTCTCTGCGATGTCTCCCGAAGAGCTTGAGGATGAGATCCAGTGGGAAGCAGAGCAGTACATACCTTTTGATATTAATGATGTGAATATTGATTTCCAGATGCTGGAACCTGACGAGAACGACCCTTCGAGAATGCATGTGCTTCTGGTGGCAAGCAAGAAGGATATCATCAATGATTACTGCTCGGTTTTTGGCGAGGCTGGTCTCAAACTTGTGATAATTGATGTTGATGCTTTTGCCGTGCAGAATGCTTTTGAGATGAATTATGATATTGACCCGGAAGAAGTTTACGCTCTGGTTAACATCGGTGCCAATATGATGAACCTTAATGTTGTGAAGGCCGGTGTTTCGCTCTTTATCCGCGACGTACAGATAGGGGGCACACTCTATACAGAGGAGATACAGAAAAAGCTCGGTGTTACCAGCGAAGAGGCAGAGAGGATGAAGGTTTCAGCTGATACTGCCTCAGTAACTGAGATCGTTGATGCCATAACGAGAGTTAATGAGACGATTTCTCAAGAGATTCGCCGTTCGCTTGATTTCTATAACTCGAATGCGCCTGAGGGGAGAATCGGCAAGGTGTTTTTGAGCGGAGGCGGATGCATGACAATGAATCTTCCGGAAGCAGTAGCAAACCGCTTGTCTCTTCCGGTTGAAATACTTAACCCGTTCAAGAAGATGTCATGGAATGAAAAACAGCTCGACTCGGACTTTCTTTCAGCCATTGCGCCGATCATGAGCGTTGCCGTAGGACTTGCGTCAAGGAGGCTCGGCGATAAATGATCAGGATAAACCTGCTCCCATACAGGAGCTCCAAAAAGAAAGAGACAGCCACCCAGCAGGTAATTCTTCTCGGGCTTGTAATTGTTCTGGCGCTGGGGATCTCCGGTGTAGTCTACATTGTTACTCTTGGAAAGATCCGGACAGCAAAATCCGAAACCGCAAAATCTGAAAACGAGCTTCAACTGTTGAAGAAGAAGATAGGAGAAATTGACAACCTCAAGAAACTCCAGGCTGAGACCCAGAAAAAACTGGACATCATCAATCAGCTTCGCAAGGAGAGGACTGGCCCAGCTACAAGGCTTGCACGCATCAGTGATATTCTGCCCGAAAAGCTCTGGCTTACAAGATATCAGGAGAACGGATTGAGTGTCTCTTTATCCGGAATCGCCTACAGTGAGGAGCTGATAGCCGATTTCATGCGAAGTATCACTGCTTCGCCCGAATTCGGGAATGTGGAGCTTCAGGTCTCAGAGCAGACCGAGATGAGCGGAGCAAAACTCAAAAAATTTGATCTTTCCTGTGTCATCAAGTCTGCCTTGAAAGCAGAACCAGCAAAAGAGCCGGCAAAGAAATAAGCGAGCCGAGGATACTATATGCATCCGCAAGTTGAAAAATTATTTAATATGCCGATGAAGAGCAAGATTGCTGTTGTAGCGCTGCTTGTTATTGCCATCGGTGCCGGATTTTTCTTCGGTCTTGAAAAGCCGAAGCTGGATGAATTGAAGTCACTTCAGGGAAAGCTTGACAAGCTTCGCGCCGATGTTGCCGAGACGAGAAAATTTGCAAACAACCTCGCAAGATTCAAGGCCGAGTATGATGGTTTGAAGAAAGATCTGGACAACGCTCTGACAGAGCTGCCCAACTCCAAGGAGATTCCGTCTCTGTTAACCAGCATTACGACAGCAGGAAAAGCGGTTGGTCTTGATTTCCTGATTTTCCGCCCCAAGGGGGAGACGCCAAAGGA
This sequence comes from Geobacteraceae bacterium, assembly GCA_031401815.1. Lineage (GTDB taxonomy): Bacteria > Desulfobacterota > Desulfuromonadia > Geobacterales > DSM-12255 > JANNRW01. Next base: position 12,528 of record JANNRW010000408.1, read on the forward strand.
TTTTTATGCTGAGGTGCCTGTTGACATAAATGTCTCGGGACCATTTTTTGGCGTAGCCAATTTTTTTGTGGCGGTCGGTAATCTGCCAAGAATTGTTAATATCAGCAATGTTTCTTTCACTGATATACGCAATGATAAAGGGCGCAATATTGTGAGGGTAAACTGTCAGGCAACAACATTCCGTTTCCTGGAGAAAACCGAGATCAAGGATCCAAAGGATGAGAAAAAAGGTAAGAAGTAATATGTACCGGATAACTGGTAAGATCTGCCTTGGCCTTTCCATCATGGCTTGCGTCTCTTTGGGGTGCAAGAAGAAGGAGATTGCTCCCTCTCCTCCAGTTGCAGTGGTGCAGCCGCTTCCCAAAAAAGCTGTACAGGCCAACAGCTCGACAGCAAGGCAGGCTACAGTCCAGCAAAAAGGGGCTGTTCAGGCGACCCCTCCAGCTGTTGCGGCTCAACTTGTAAAGGGGGCTGCGCCGCTGCCTGCAACAGGAACAACTCCTGCTGCGGCAGTTCAGAAACAGGTTTCATCGTCGCGACTGATGCAGACGACAGCTGTAAATCTCGATTTTTCCAACAGAAGAGACCCTTTCAAGCCCTATATTCAGGTGACCCCTACGCAGTCAGCGAATGCCGGCAGACAGCAAAAGGATGCTCTCCCGATTCAGCGCTTTGATATCGACAAATTCAGAATATCCGGAATCATTACAGGGCTAAAAGAGAACAGCGCTCTTATTCTGGATCCGGCCGGCAAAGGGTATGTTGTAAAGGCCGGGATGCAGATTGGTAATAATGATGGCAGAATCAAGAGGATTACCGATTCGTCACTGGAAGTTGAAGAGACCTTCAGGGATGATAATGGCAAGACCAAAAAGCGGTTGGTCAAACTGATGCTAATAAGAAAAAAGTAGGAGTTATCGATGAAAATACGGATATCCAGATTATTTCTACGGCTGCTTTTCTTGACGGTTTCCCTGCTTTATATTTCCGGCTGCGCCCGGCAGATGAAGTCTGTTCAATCTGAACCGTTGGTGGAGCAGACCGGAAATGGGGAGATAAAGAGCATCCAGTTTTCAGATGATGCTTCAATGGTTGAGATAAGCACAGACAGACCGCTGGTATATACTTATTACATGCTGGATACTCCCCCCCGCCTTATTGTCGATCTTGCACAGACGACTTCAGGCGGACTGATTCTCCCGATTGACATAAACAGGGGTAATATCAAAAGGATAGATATTGCCAGACATGAATTTGGGAAGGGGGTTCTCAGTCGTCTTGAGATTGCCCTGAATGAAAAGGTTGATGTAACAGCCACCCTTGACAGCCAGAGTAATAAAAAACTGATTATTACGCTTCCTCCGGTGAAAGGTGGGGTGAAAAAAGTTCAGGAAAAGGGAGAAAGCGGGCTGCCTGAACCGTTTGTGACAGCCAAAGCAGCAGTGGTGGCATCAGAACCGGCACAGATTGCCGCAGCCCCATCAGTACCTGTGACAACGGTAATACCTTCAACTGCTGACAAGGCTCCGATGGCAGAAGAAAAACCTCTCCCGATCCCGAATCCGCCAGCAGAGCAGATTGTTGCTCCGGTAGCAGTTTCTGACCCCCAACCGGCAGTAATCGCTCCCGCTCAACCTCAACCTGAACCTGAACCTGAACCTCAACCTACAGCTCAACCTAAACCTGTTTCTCTCCCTCCTGGTTCGCCCCGGTCATTGACAGCAATAACAAAAGGGGTGGAGAGCATCAATATTGATATTTCTTCTCCTGTTCAATCGTTCAAGGCATTCAGACTCTCTCAGCCGGAGAGAGTGGTTATTGACATTGCAAACACAAAAAACCTTATAGCCAGCAAGCAGGTTGATATTGGCAAGTTCAGTCTGCTGAAGGCAAGGATTGGCGGGACTGCCGAGAAATTGAGAGTGGTTTTTGATGCGGCAGACGGGACTATTCCTGCACATCAGGTGATAAAATCCGATAACGGGTTGCAGATTGTTTTTGGAGAAAATGCCAGAAAGGCTGCTGTTGCAAATGAGCTGCTTCCGGTTGAAAAAGGGATGGCCGCTCCACCAGTAACAGAGCCGGCAGTCGTAATCGCAGCGATCCCGCCTGCTGCACCCACTCCCGTATCATTGCAGGAAGCTCCTCCAGTCGTAGCTCCTGAGGCACCAGTTGAAAAGGTGACTGCTCCAGCTACTGAGCCGACTTTACCATCAACTCCAAAGGATCAGGTTGTTACGGAAAAAATCGCAAAAATGATTGAGCCTCCACCAGTGGTCGAACCGGCCGCTCCCCCGGCCCCCCTTCCGCCTGCTGCTCCGGTTCCGGTTGTTGCCCCTGTGCCGATACTCATTCCTGCAAGCGCTCCGTCCGAACCTGTGAGCAAGGTTGTGTCAAAAACTTCACCCCCTCCATCCACAGGAGCCGGTACTGTTGATGCGATTGAATTCACAAGGTCTGAAGATTTTTCACAGGTAACGGTCAGTACCAGCGGCAGATGTACTGCCACCCAGCCGACAAGGAGCGCCAAGGCAGTTCTGTTTACCCTGAAGGGGTGCAGACTTCCTGCGAAGCTCCAGCGTTCGCTGGATACCACAGGTTTTAACAGTGTTGTCAAGGAAGTCGCACCGGTTCCGGTCAAGACGAAAAAGGGGTATGAAACCAGGATCGCAGTGAAAACAAAAACCTCCGCGCCATACATTCTCAAGCAGGAGGGGAATAGCTGGCTGATCGAGTTCAGGGAGCCTGCCAAACCGGTAAAGATAACCAGACCTGTCAAAACTCTAAAACCTCTACCTGCCCCGATCGCTGTAAAGAGACCGGCCAGCGTTTCATCTGACCTGTCCGCAGGGATTGACCGGGAGTTTTCAGAATCAAGGTCAGAAACGGTAAAAGCGAAAAAAGAGACACCGCTTGAGGAAGAGCTGGCTTTGGGGAAAGGCTCTGCGCCAATCATGAAGGCTGCCAAGGGGTATACCGGAAGAAAGGTAAGTCTGGAATTTTCAGATGCGGATATAAGGAAAATCTTCCAGCTTCTTGCCGAGGTGAGTAACCAGAACTTTCTTATTTCTGATGATGTCAGCGGTACAATCAGCCTGAAACTTGTCAATGTCCCGTGGGATCAGGCGCTTGACGTAATCCTTGAAAACAAGGGTCTCGGTATGCAGAAGGATGGAAACATAGTCCAGATCCGCCCTAAAACGAAGATCAAATCACTGGATGATGAGGCAGTAGAGTCACGTATCAGCAGTGAAAAAAAGATGCCGCTTACAACGGAAATATTTGATATCAATTTTGCCACACTGGGTGACATTAAGACCCAGTTCGTTAATCTCAAGAGCAGAAGACCGGATTCATCCATTACCAGTGATATAAGAACGAACAAGATAATTGTGGTTGATATTGAGCCGAATATCAAAAAAATGAAGAGCCTCCTTGCATCTCTAGACGTGCCGGAGAAGCAGGTGATGATCGAGGCGAGAATTGTCGAAGCCTCTTCCAGTTTTGCCCGTGACATAGGGGTCAAATGGAATTTCGGTTATCAGGATGGGAGTGCGTCTGTTGCCAATATCAATAATATCACCGGCTCCATGGGGGGTATTGTTTCAGGAACACTGCCAACTGCCACTACAGGCGGGCTTGCAGCCGGAGTTTCATTTGGCAAGCTCTTAAGTAACATTCAGCTCGATATGCGGCTCTCAGCTGCTGCTACGGTAGGACAGGTAAAAATCATCTCAACCCCGAGGGTACTGACTGTAAACAACAAGCCAGCAAAAATTTCCCAGGGGCAGATGGTTCCATACCAGAATACCAGCTCTACAGAAGGTGCAAAAACTGAATTCATCGAAGCAGCTTTAAGCCTCGAAGTGACTCCTCACATAACTGCTGATGGCAGCGTCAATATGAAGATTAAGGCGAGCAACAACTCCATAGGTACCGGTTCGCCACCTGCGATCAACAAGAAAGAGGCGACAACCGAACTGGTTGTGAAAAACGGGGAGACAACAGTTATCGGCGGCATCTATGTTGATTCCGAGACTGAAGGTGATACCGGTATCCCGTATCTTTCAGATATCCCGCTGATGGGTTGGCTTTTCAAGTCCAATGCCAAGGTCAAATCAAAGAACGAACTGTTGATATTCATAACACCAAAAATAATGATTTAGGGAGAAGCGCCAGATGCCACAAAAAAATATTCTAAAATCGCTTGCAGCGCTGTTGCTTCTTTTGACAGTTTGCAGTTGCGGAGCTGGTGAAACCGGTGGAGGGGTCGGAGAGTTCAAGACCGTCTACGTAAGTCAGCCTCAACTTACTTCCGCAAATCCACTTCTTTCTGATATTGCAATCTGGACTGATACTGATATCAGCGGGAACATTGAGCCGTGCGTTGATACATATCGTGTGCAGGATCAACTGGCAGATTTTGGTGATATAACAGTACAGTCAACATCCTATTTAACAAGCAAAACCCCTTCTGATGTGACGATTACAACAGGATCAGTGCTGTTTGCACCAGCAGATACATTAACACTTGCCCTGCCCCCCTTGTTTGCTTCACAGCCATTTACAGTAAACAGAACTATTCCTCCTGGAGGGAGTATCTCCATTTCCCCCTTGCTGGTAAGCCGCGATATGAAAAGCTATCTACAGAGTGGCGGGCTTCTGGGTTGTACTACAAGTACTTACAGCTACTGGGTGACAATAGCACTGGATGTTGTCGAAAACAGTACAAACATGAGGCAGACATTGAGAACCCAGATGAAGGTAAACTTCGCGGATTATTAACTATTACAAGGCCGTCAATATTCATAGTAACAGGATAGTATTTTCAGGGGGCTGTAAATGTGCATATCAAAACTTGCGAGAATTTTACTTGCACTGGTCGTTATCCTTGCCGTTTTTTCCGGCTGTTCCGGTGATAAGAACAACCCTGCCTATCCTAAAGGGGTTATAGGGTCGGAGAGCTCGCCTGACGGACTAAAGCGGCTTGCCAAGCTTGCTGGTTCAGAAATAGTAATTAGTGCTGATGCCATGGATCAGCAGAATCCGAATGCCATCTTCCTTCCGGACAAGAACATCTGGTTTGTATCCTATGAGGACTGGAGCAATGGCACTACAGGTTCAGACATTTACGGCCAGTTCATAGACAGGAACGGTGCACTGCTGGGCTCGCGTTTTGTTGTTAGCAGAGATGCTTCAGATAACCCGCTTAGCGGATCTCAGACCTCTCCAAAGGCCGCTTACAGGCAGTCGGACGGCAAAATCGTTGTAGTATGGCAGGATACCAGGGTTAATGATTCAAACAGTAACGGAATCATTGAGCACGGTGAAGGTGGTTATCTTTATTATACGACGATTACAGGGATAAACGCCACGAGCGGCGCTCATACAGTCGGTTCAGTGGCCACATGGGTAGGTTTTAACGGGATAAGGGAGTACCGGACTACCATCGGCAATATTAGCACTCCGGGCACTTCTTTTCTCGGGTTTGGCAACAGTCAGTCAGGAACAGTCAATTTTGCCGGCACTATCAGTGCTCCTGTCATCAAAGGTTCTGTAACTGTCAGCGGCGGGTCGTCTCTCATCCTGACGGACAATTCGAATGGCCTTCTGACCGGCAGCGGGAATGGCACAATCAACTATATAACAGGAGAAATTTCTGTCACCTTCAGCTCTCCCCCAGCAACCAGCCAACCGGTTAATGCGAATTACAATTTTATTACATACTCATTGACACCATCTACCCCTCTCCTGGCAGGTGACTTTCTTGACTCAAGAATGCATCCCAAAGTTTCATATGACGCTATAAAGGACAAATTTGTAATTGTCTGGAATGAGGGGAGAAGGATTGTAAACCGGGTATCGGTACTTTCATTTGGATTCCAGCCAATAGCCTACGAGATGAATGTTTCCAGTTTTCCCGGGTATATAAATCTGCGAGGAAGCGATCTTGCCCCGCTTGCCAATGACCTGGGTGTGGTTGGGGCGGATATCTTCCGTGATTCTGAAACAACTACAACCCGTTTAATTACCTGGTCATACACCGCTTTTGAAGAGACTTACACTTATGAGGTGTTTAATAACCTTAACAATATTACAAATGCATCTGATACAACTTCGCCACAGAGCCTCAATGTCTGGGAGGGTGGCAGGAAGAAATTTGTACTTTCAGTCAAATGCGAAGATACCAACAAAAGCAAGGCCTGTGACTTTGGAGATACAATAACAGCTCTCGGGACACTGTCGGATTATGATGACGGACTGACGCATATTTACGGTCTTTTCACAAGTGACATTACCAAGGCAACTATCGAATCTAAGCGCTTTGATGCTGCAAATACCAGCAATGGGTACAAACCCGGGATCGGTTTTGACCCGGTTTCAAAGAAATTCCTGGTTGCATGGGAGGATCATCGTGATTCTGCAGAGTTCGGCAAGATATACAGCCAACTGATCTACTCTGGCGGAGGGCTCTACGGAAGTAATATTTTTACCGGCTATCAGGATCTTAACGGCGACAGGGCTCTTGATCCAAATGTTGCAAGCAGTACCCAGACCAATCCGTTTGTCGCGTATGATACGGTTAATCAGCGCTACTTTGTTACCTGGGAAGATGGTAGAAACGGTGCAAATTCGGGAGAAAATCTTGATGTTTTCGGACAGTATGTAGATGGCCAGGGGTCGCTTCGCGGTTCGAACTATGCAATCGCAACTGCAGCCGGAAACCAGCTTTCTCCGGTGGTGTCGTATAATTCGACGCAGAACGAGTTTCTGGCAGTCTGGAAGGATGCCCGTAACTTCTCCACTCAATCACAGGGATCAGATATCTATGGCCAGAGATTTTCACTCGGGCAGCCGCAACTTACCCTCCTGAAACTTGACGGTTTTCCCCTTGAGCCAGCACTGCTTGATTTCGGGGCACAGACTGATAACCAGTTTTCAACCATGTCTTTCAAAATCAAGAATACAGGTGATACTGACATAGAGATTGATTCTGTCTCCACTCTTCCCGGAAACCAGCCTTTCAGTTACGACAATCTGCCTGACTCTCTTGCAAATCAGGATGGAACGACACTAAGGCTGGTGCCATCGGCGGAAACCAACCTGACGGTCAGATTTTCGCCAACTTCAAGTGGGACGTTTAATACCAGCTTTACAATAAGAAGCGATGCAGGCGACAGAACAGTGACCCTTCAGGGGACATCAGTCTCTCCGGATCTTACCATACAGCCTGTTGGAACACTTGATTTCGGCAACAAGGCTTCTGGTACGGCATTAAAGGTCGGGCAGTCAAAAAGCATTACTGTAACAGTTAAGAACAGCGGGAATATAGACTATTCGATAACTTCCATAACCGGACTCAACTCTCCGTTCACCGCAACATCAATTGAAACACCCTTTACCTTGAATAAAGGGGAGCAGCAGGTAATAACACTGACATTTACCCCCACAACAAGAGGCACCTATTCCGGCCAGCTTATCATTTCAACCGACAAGAGCGGCCTCTTCAGAACCATAAATGTGCAGGGGGAAGCGATTGCACCGATTCTCAGGGTTAATACCCCTACAATCGATTTTGGAGCAGTAAACGCCAATAACTCGAAGGCTGCTTCTTCCTATGTCCCTTCCAGGGCAATCACTATTTTCAATGACGGAGATGATGTTCTTACAATAAACAATCCTGCCTCTTCAAATTCTGTATTTGCTGCAAGCCCGCCATCATCTTCAAGCATACCTGCAGGCGGAAGCGCAACACTGGATGTAACCTTTTCACCTAACGATATAACCCAGTTCTCAGGTACGCTTCAAATATCCACAAATGCCGGGAACAGTAATGTTACTCTTGCAGGTCAGGGAGCCGGATCAAGACTTGTAGCATCCCCAACCCAGATGGATTTCGGAGTTGTGGCGACACTTGAATCCAAGACCATCCAGCTGGGGCTTACAAATACAGGTAATCTGCCGGTCAACATAGCAGCGATCACTTCACCAAGTTCTCCGTTTACAATTGCGTATATCGGAAGTGGGGCAACACAACTTCTGCCTGGCACAACTACCAATATTTCTGTGACATACAAACCTCTGGTAGCTGGAAACAACAGCGATAATTTTACAATAAGTTCAGATTCCATAAATGGAGCCTTGAGAATCAATCTTCAGGGTGCCTCTACACCGGCAAAGCTTGACATAAGCCCAAAGCCGGTGGTCTTTAACCAGACTGCTGTCACACAATCACAGACCGTAAATCTTCTGCTCAGCAACTCAGGTCTTATACCGGTAACAATCACCAACATAGATCTGCCTATGGCACCATTCTCAATTAACATGCCAGTACTGCCTCTTACCCTTAACCCTGGCGCATCCTCTACAATCCCGATCATATTCTCACCGACATCGGTAGGCTCATTCAACTCGTCAATCGGAATTCTGACCGCAACAGCAACAACACCGGTAATTGTAGGTATCAGCGGGACATCTGGCGGTGTGACACAGTCCGGTTCCCTGACATTTAAGGACAGTACCGGATTTACAGTAACAAGTATGGATTTCGGCGGGTCATTCAAAGGGAGCCAGAAATCAAAAAGTGTTACAGTTACAAACACCGGCGCTGCGACTATGACCATCTCATCTATTACAAGCAACAACACTATCTTTACGCATAATCTGATCCCATTCAGTATTGCTCCGAATGCGACTGTGCCATTCGAGGTTAAATTTCTACCGACTTCCTTGCAGACTTACAGTGGGGGATTGACATTCAAGGACTCCAGCGGCAGCACTTTCCAGTTGAGTCTCTCCGGGACTGGATTACCAGTTAATGTTGAAAAAAGCCTCGGTTCAGGGCAAGTCTCATATACTTCGCTTATCCCGAGCCAGATACCGACAGCCGGAAAACCTGCAAGCCTGTCTATTTCACGTGCAGTCCAGGCAGGGCTGATAGCAGTGACTTCAGGAGACATAGTAACCCTCAAGGTAACCTTTGACTCAAATCTCCCATCTGATGCAACTTTTTATCATATCGCCGGAAATACCTGGACACTCTTTACCCCGGATACGATCGGCTCGAATTATTTTATCTATCGGATCAAGGACAGGATTTCGTCAGCAGATATAAATACTCTGGCACTTGCCGACAGCGATACAACACCGACTCTGATTGCAGACGTTCTGGTTGTAGCAACGGCCGGAAGCAGCAGTGGCGGAGGTGGCAGCAGTGGTGCCGGTTCAAACCTGGGGATCTCATCTCCGGGAGGGAAAGCAGGATGCTTTATAGCAACAGCAGCTTATGGCAGCTACCTTGATCCTCATGTAATGGTTCTCAGGCATTTCAGGGATAACCTGCTCCTCAAATCTGTACCAGGGAGGGCGTTTGTCGAGTTTTACTATGAATACAGCCCACCGGTCGCCGATTTCATAAGCAGGCATGAGACTTTAAGGACAGTGGTTCGAATGGCGCTTACCCCGCTCATTATTGCAGTCAAATATCCACTCGTTGGCATCCTCTTTGCTCTGGGGATAACGATACTTTTTATCCGGTTTGCCTTGAGGATATCAAGGAAGGGCGATGTGGCTGTTCTGGGCGCTTTGCATTAACAAAAAATTGATTCCAGCTGTTCCGCAGGATTTATGGAGGCAGAAATGAACAGGAAGTTTACCGTATATACTCTAGCGCTGGTTATATCACTGCTATCGATGTTCACTGGACAGGCATTTGCCGATCCTCTGGACAACTGGCATTGGAAGAACCCAATTCCGCAGGGGAATGCACTGCGTGGCGTGACCTTTGGCAGCAGCAAGTTTGTTGCTGTAGGTGATTACGGAACGATACTTACTTCCACAGATCTCGGTCTTAACTGGAATAACAGAACTGCTCTCAATTCAGGTTCAGCCGGAACAAGGGAAAATCTGAAAGGTATAGCATTCGGTAATATCGGCGGTAGCGGTGTAGTTTCTCCCGGTTTTGTTGCAGTGGGCGATAACGGTACTATTCTGCGATCTACTGATGGAAATGCCTGGGTGCTGGATGCAACATCAGGGGCTACGGCAAATATTCATTCAGTTGCATACGGTGTTGATGCAACTTTGAAGCAATCTTTTGTTGCTGTTGGTGCAAACGGAACAGTCATAAGAACATTCGAGGGAACCGCATGGAGCAGTGCGTCTGATGCAACTGCCATGGCAGGTGAGCTCCTGAACGGCATAGCATACGGAGCAGTTCCGAATACATTTGTTGCAGTAAGCAACAACGGAAATATCTTTTACTCTACAGACAATGGGGATACCTGGGCCAAGAGCAGTAACGATAACTCTTCAAGACCATTGACAGGTGTTTCGTTTTTAAATAACAACTTTGTGGCTACAGGTACGTCCGGAGCGATCATCTCTTCTGCAAACGGGGTTAACTGGACAGTACAAAGTTCCGGAACGTTGGCAGATCTTTACTCTATCGCTTATGGTGCGAGTAACGACACATATGTTGCTGTTGGGAGTGCAAATACGATTATCGGTTCTTCAACCGGTGTTGCAAGCTGG
>JANNRW010000409.1:0-23993 GCA_031401815.1 Geobacteraceae bacterium
ACCATGTGAGAATCTAATTTTTAACCCAGCGGCGCACCCCTCAGGGGTGGCCGACTTCGATCGGAATGCCCGGCTGAGATCAATCGGAATAGGTGGCCGACTTCCGTCGGAATAGGTGGCCGACTTCATCGGAATACGCAGGCAATTCTGGCATTTTTAATTTTCCTTCCGAAATGTGACAGGATTTCCTCTGTAGGCTGACCTTCAAAGATGCTGTTGCCAAGCAGTATTCCATGTCCCGACCAGGGATAGGTGGCAAGCTCGTTAAGGTCTTTTACCAGACCGGCTCGCAAAGGGTTCAGATGGATGTAGCGGATCAATTCGAGCAGATAGGAGTCTTCTTCGCAAACAATTGATTTGTAGCGGTTCTGGAACAGATGTCCGCTACGGAAGTGACGGCGGTTGAAAGTTACGGCATAGCCGGTGAGCAGGCTGCGCATGAAACGGGATAGATCGTAGCTGCTACAGCGAAGCAGAAGATGAAAGTGGTTGGGGATAAGTGCCCAGGCAAAGCAGTCGGTGCCTGTTTTCACGAGAAGCGCACTTAGTCGCTGCAAGAATTTACGCCGGTCGTCATCATCGAGAAAGATGTCAGAGCGTTCAATCCCTCTCACCATAACGTGCTGCAATAGTCCTGGGATGTCTATTCTTGGTTGTCTTGGCATGGGCAATCTTTAGCACAAAATATCTGCTAATGCAATAAAGCAGGAACGTCCCCTTAGGCTCCGTCCCCTTAGGCTCACTGCGTTTGACCCGAGGCAGGAGCCGTATGCGGTAGTTCCGCACGTACGGATCTGTGCGGGGGGTGGCGGGCAACCGCCATCCCTACCGCGACTTATTTGTCTATTAACGTTGACCATATGCACAGTTAGAAAACAAATAAACTAAGTCCCTGTCGCCTCCCATTTTGCCGTATAATTACCGTTTGTTAGCTTGGTCTGGCCGCAGAAGTTGGCCTGGCAAGCCTTACAAAAACCCGATCTTCCGCTTCTCCTTCACCGGCGGCACCATCAGCTGGCGGATTGCATCAAACACCATCTTGAACTGGGAATCGTATTTTGCTTCCAGTGTCATGAGCTTTTGGGCAAGCTCTTTATGATTTGCCAAAAGTTCACGCAGTCGAATAAATGTTCTTACGACCTGAAGGCTGACTTCAACAGCCACAGGACTATTCAGTACCGCAGCGAGCATGACCGCGCCATGTTCGGTAAAGGCATAGGGCAACACTGGTGAAAATTTCAGTTTCTTTAGGTGGTCGCAATTTGCGACCACCTCTACCTTTTCTTCAGTGCTGAGCTGAAACATGAAATCATCCGGAAAGCGGTCGCGATTGCGTTTAACCTGTTCATTCAGACGTTTCGTCGTCACCCCGTAGAGCTCTGCCAAGTCGGCATCCAGCATGACCTTTTGCCCGCGAATAACGAAGATAGCCCGTTCTATTCTTTCATCTGGTATCAGCATTCCCTACCCCCCAAGAACCAATTGGGCTTGTGTTATGGCAATTTCTTGACACAGGCACGATTTAATCTTCCTCCCCTTCAAACGCAAAAAGCCGCACTGCCGGTCTCCCGGTAATGCGGCTTTTATCATCTTGAATTCAGCCCGCCTGGTCATATCGCACCTCATTACAATAATTTGCGGATCAGATTATAACTATGGCTAATTAGTGTCAATATATTTGAAGGGATAGGCAAATCCATTACTCGCGCGACGACGCAACGACGCGACGGGAACCTTGAAACCGAAAACCGTTTATTTGTTTAACCCATAAGCTTTTTGTTTCTGCCTTCCGTTGCGTCGTCGCGGCGTTGCGTGAAATCGGTTTAGACTTGATCCCACCCTGACTCTCACCCCGACCATAATCAAGCCTTTACTGCATCATCAAGCTCTTCAAACTCAGTAAACAAACGCGGGGGCTCTCTCAATCACTTCTCCACCCACATTCGACTTTCGGCAATATTCCCTGCATGCTCAAATCAGGAAGCCTGACAAACACCTTCGCAAGTCAAATGCATTGACATATAATAGTCAACAAATTAACCTTCCTGATTAGGGCTGATCTAATTTAAGCAAACTACAACGGAGGTAAACAACAATGTCATCAGGTGGATTTCATGTGCATGGCCCCCATGATCACGAACTGGAGCACGCCATTCAGGGGGGGCATGGAGAAAATGCCGGACATGGTGATTCCGGCATGATCAACCAGATTGCCATGTTTACGGCAATCATTGCCACATTCGGGGCGATCTTCTCCTACATGGGGGGGGCTACCCAGGCAAATGCCGGCCTTTTCAAGAACAATGCTGCGATCAAGAAGACCGAGGCCTCGAACCAGTGGAACTATTTTCAGGCCAAGAGCACCAAACAGTCTCTAGCAGAGCTTTCCCGGGATCTTTCTCCGGAAAGCAGAAAAGAGCATTACACTGCCAAGATAGAGCGCTATGAGAAGGAGAAGGGGGAGATCAAGGTGGTTGCCGAAAAGCTTGAGGCTGATTCCCTGCAGTGGGACAAGCTAAGTGATGCGCAGATGCACCAGCATCACCGGTGGGCACAGGCCACGACAATCCTGCAGATAGCCATTGCCATGGCTGCCATTGCTCTTCTTACCAGAAAAAAATGGCTTGAAAAAGTCATGTTCGGGGTTGCCGGTATCGGGATGATTGTCGGCCTCTTGGCCATAATGCATATCTGATCTCCGGAGTAGCCATGATCTGTGATTTATTCAATAAACAGAGTTTGACCAGGCATCTCATCCCCCTGCTGCTCTGTCTGCTTCTGGCGGTTGAAACCTCTGCGGCTCCGGTTACAGTCAGGATACTTCATTTCAATGACCTGCACGGGTTTGCCAATCCGGCCAGGCAAACCCGTGCTGAACAGCCCCTGGGGGGTGCAGCCAGGCTTGCCGAAGCGATAAAAAGACATCGTGATGTTCCGGGGTTGTTGCTTGCAGCCGGAGATATCGTACAGGGTGATCCCTGGGCAAATCTGGTTCAGGGGAGATCATCCATCGAGCTGATGAACCTTCTGAAGACAGATGCCATGGTGCTTGGAAACCATGAGTTTGATTTCGGTCAGGAGCAGCTTTTACGGCTTATTGCTGCGGCTCGTTTCCCTGTCCTGGGGGCAAATCTTTCCGGGATACCACAGGTTCTGCCGAGTGCATCATTTGCCCGGAACGGCATCAGGATTGCGGTTATCGGTCTGGTGACAGATGATACGCCAAAAAGCTCCCATCCACAAAATACGGTTGGGCTGACTTTTGCTTCACCGCTTTCTGTTGCCAGAGAGCAGATAGCAAGGCTGGCTCCCGGCTCAGACCTGATAGTTCTTCTGACCCACATCGGACATGACCAGGATCGCGCACTTGCAGAGGCTCTTTGCGGAACCAAAAGCACGGTCAGGCTTCCGGTGCTGATTGCAGGGGGGCACTCCCATACCAGGGTCGATCAGCCGCTGACTATAGGCAACTGCACTGTTGCCCAGGCCTGGGAGTATGGCAAGGCGCTGGGGGTTGTTGACTATACCTTTGAGGATGGTGCAGTGCGTAAGGTTTCGGGGCGCCTTCAGGAGATCGGCGCTTCTTTGGGAGATGGTCAGCCCGAAGTTGCTGCACTGGTTGATCGTTACAACCGGGAAGCTGATGCAGTACTGGGGAGAAAAGTTGGTCGTGCAGCCATTGATCTGGTCCAGCAGGGGGTGAGGTCACGCGAAACCGGCCTGGGGAATATGGTTGCTGATCTGGTGCGTGAAACAACCGGTGCCCAGGTTGCCATCATAAATGGCGGCTCGCTTCGTACCGGTCTGCCTGCCGGTGAAATCACTGCTCGCCAGGTCTATGCCGTTCTTCCGTTTGACAGCTATCTGGTTGCAGTGAAGATGAATGGCCGTCAACTGCTGGAGACGCTGGAGCATGGCGTTTCTACTGTTGAAAGGGAAGAGGGGCGCTTCCCGCAGGTCTCAGGGCTCCGTTTCAGCTTCCGGGCCGACCGTCCTGCGGGACACCGGGTTATGACTGCCACGGTAAACGGCCAGGCGATTGAGCCGACAAAGGAGTATACAGTAGGAACCATTGACTACATGGCTGCCGGAGGTGACGGCTACGAAGCTTTCGGCAGGGCGATACGGGAAGCAGGAGACTTCAGGGAGTACGGAGGATCCCTGCTGAGCAGCAGAGTGGTCTACAGTGACCCTGGCCGCTTTTTGCGGGATATTTTTATTGATAACGCCCTGAAACGATCCCCCCTGACAGCAGTTGTTGATGGCAGGATCAGAGAGGTTCGCTGAAAAACCAGCCCCGACAGGTCGGTATTAGTTTAGATGAATAGATATGAATTCCCGGATCAAGAGGCGGCCAATCGGTCGCCTCTTCTTTTTTGACTGCCTCAAACTTCACCTCTACTTGTTGATCTGACTCTTCCAGCGCATCTCCTTCAAGTGAAAAAACCTTTCTGAAATAGCATTTTATATTGACACGCACCTTGACGGCTATTATAGTTTCCCCACGAAGTGGAAAATAGTGGAAAAAGGTGGCTATTAGTGGCAAAGTTTCGAGGCGTTTATCCTGCAACCATTGATGGCAAGGGTCGTGCCAGCCTGCCGGCAAAGTTCAGGGAGACTCTTGTCGAGAGCTTTGGAGATGAACGTTTTTTTCTGACAAACTCCTCGCCGGTTGATCTTGGCAATGGAGAGTACAGCTCCGGCCTGCTCATCTTCCCGTACAAGGATTTTTTTCTGTTTGAAGAGAATTTCCAGAACAGCAGGGGGCTGACTTCTGCCCAGAGAGAGAGCGTAATCAACATAATCATCAATCCCGCAGTGGAACTTGCAGCCGACAAGCTTGGCAGATTTCTGCTGCCGCCCCATCTGCGCAAAAGTGCAGTTCTGGAAAGGGAGATACTTTTTGTCGCTGCGATGGATAAGATAAAAATCTGGGGTGGGGCGGAATGGGAGAAGGTGCTGGCGCAGAACATCAGAAATTTCCCTTCGGGTACTGAGGTTGCTGCGGAGCTTGGCCTCTAGTGAATGAGTTCAGCCATATTCCGGTACTCTCAACTGAGGTAGTTGCCTTTCTTGCTCCCAAAGCTGGTGGAACATATCTTGACGGCACTTTGGGGGGGGGAGGTCATGCTGCTCTTCTGCTCGAAGCAAGTGCCCCGTCAGGGGTAGTGATCGGTTTTGACCGGGATGTTGCAGCCATTAATGCGGCAGGCAGTTTCCTGTCGCGCTTTGGCAAGAGATCCGTTCTGGTCAACAACAACTTTGATGAAGCCGAAGCAGTGCTGCCGTCAATCGGAATTCAGGCCATAGACGGCTTCATCCTGGATCTGGGGGTATCTTCTCACCAGCTTGACACTGCTGAAAGGGGGTTCAGCTTTCAGCAGGATGCGCCCCTTGACATGCGGATGAACATGAGTCAGGGCGAGACAGCTGCTGAACTCCTCGCTACTCTTTCGCATGGTGAGCTGGCCAGAATAATCAGGGAGTATGGCGAGGATCGCTGGGCAGGGAGGATCGCATCTTTCATCTGCAAGGAGAGAGATAGCCGAGCGATTGAGAGCACCTTGCAGCTGGCAGAACTTGTTAAATCCGCAATTCCGCGCAAGGCATGGGAGGAGAGGCTGCATCCGGCGACACGAACTTTCCAGGCGCTCAGAATTGCCGTAAATGACGAGCTGGGGAGTCTTGAAAGAGGGCTTGAATCTGCTATCAGGCTACTGAGACCGGGTGGCCGGGGGGTGGTGATTTCGTTTCACTCTCTTGAAGACCGGATTGTCAAGCAGATGTTCAGGAGTATGGCGATCAGCTGCATCTGTCCGCGAACCTTGCCTGTATGCAGTTGCCGGAACCAGCCGAAAGTCAAGGTACTGACAGCAAAGCCGGTTATGGCATCCTCAGGGGAGCTGGCTGCAAATCCGCGATCACGAAGTGCCAAACTAAGGGCAGTTGAAAAGTTGCAGGGGGTGACTTATGGCTAATATGCGAGCAACAATGGATAAGGTCGCCGATCCTAGACGTATCGAGTCCGGTGTAGAACAGAAGAGTGATGTATTTGTCTATATGATCGGGATCATTGCAATCATGACCATGATTTCGGTGTTTCATGTCTGGTCACGCGTCAAGGTCATGAA
Organism: Geobacteraceae bacterium; assembly: GCA_031401815.1. Lineage (GTDB taxonomy): Bacteria > Desulfobacterota > Desulfuromonadia > Geobacterales > DSM-12255 > JANNRW01. The sequence goes on from JANNRW010000409.1 coordinate 6,132, forward strand.
CCTCAGCCTCAAGGTGGGGGAGCTGCGGAGTGATTTGAAAAGGCAGGAGCAGGATCAGAGCCGACTCAAACTTGAAGTTGCATCACTTAAAATGCCTGCCCGGATTGAGTCTCTCGCCAAAGGGGAACTGGGAATGTCTTTGCCGACAGAGCAGCAGATAATTCAGGTGAAATAGTTGGTAACTGCTCAGGTATTGAGGCTGAAGACTGAAGGCTAAAGGTTAAACCAGACTCGTATAACTCGTCTTTGCCGATTTTGTTGAGGTTTTCCTAACAGTCTTCAGCCTTCAGTCTATCAACCTGAGTAGTTACAATAGTTGTTCATCTGCAAGAGAGTGCAATGTGAGAGATGATCGGGAAAAATGGACACGTGTAAGAATAAGGGGAGTCGGCGCAGTATTTATTGTGCTCCTTACAGTGTCTGTTGCCCGGGCGTTTTATCTTCAGATATTCCAGCAGAAGCGTCTGGCGCAGCTTGCTGAAAAGCAGCATCTGAAAGTTGTACAGCTCACCCCTTCCCGTGGAGCAATCTATGACTCCACCAATTCTGCTCTGGCGGTCTCCATTGAGATGGATTCGGCTTTTGCTGAACCCCGCAATATGGAAGATATCCCTGCTGCTGCTGCTCAATTGGCTCCAATCATCGGCATATCAAAAGAGGTGCTGGAGAAAAAAATGGGTGGCAAAAAAGGTTTTACCTGGCTCGCCCGCAGGCTTAATCCAGAAACAGTTGCCAGAATTCGAGCCCTTGATATTGACGGGATCGATTTCATAAAAGAGCCAAAGCGATTTTACCCCAATTCGGAAATAGGGAGCCATGTAATCGGGTTTACCGGGCTTGATCCTGAAGGTCTTGAAGGGGTGGAACGAAAGTTTGACAACGTGCTTCTTGGCAATGTCGGCTATATGATTACCGAGAGGGATGCGCTGGGGAGAGATATCGGAACCCGCGACATGATGATGAAAAGAGCCTCAACAGGCAATAGTCTGGCTCTTACCATTGACAAGAATATTCAGTATATTGCTGAAAAAGAGCTTGCTCTTGCAGTTGAATCGAGCCGGGCAAAAGCCGGAACTGCGATTGTGATGGATCCGGATACAGGCAAGCTTCTGGCAATGGCCAACTACCCTACTTTCAATCCTAATTCAGTAAACAAATACTCTGCTCAGGCGTTGAGAAACCGGGCCATTACAGACAGTTTCGAACCTGGTTCTACCATGAAGGTTTTTCTTGTTGCCGCAGCTCTGGAAGAGAAGGCAATAAAAGCAGATGAAGGATTTAATTGTGAAAATGGAGTCTACAACATCGGGGGGCGTACAATCCATGATACCCACAAGTACGGGCGACTCTCGGTAGGGGATATTATCAAATACTCCAGCAATATCGGAGCAGCAAAAATAGGCACAAGGCTCGGCCCGGAGCGGCTGTACGGATATCTGAAAAACTTTGGATTCGGTGCCAGAACCAATATTGATCTTCCTGGCGAGGTTGCCGGCTATCTCAGGAACAAAAGCCAGTGGTACGGGGTCGATCTTGCTTCAATATCGTTTGGCCAGGGGGTCTCGGTAAGTGCTTTGCAACTGGCCGGAGCAATGTCAGCTGTTGCAAACGGCGGGATGCTTATGCAGCCGTTTGTAGTTGAAAAGATTCTTGATGGCAAAGGGAACATTTTAAAGCAGTTTACTCCTCAAAGCAGACAAAGAGTTCTCTCTCCGGAGACTTGCAAGGTGGTTGCCAGGATGATGGAGGGGGTAGCAGCCGAGGGGGGAACCGGAATGACTGCTTCTGTTGATGGTTACAAGGTTGCCGGGAAGACCGGTACTGCACAAAAGGCCGACCCGGTGACAAAGGGGTACTCGGTTGACAAGAGAACAGCCTCTTTTGTCGGGTTTGTACCTGCAGATCAACCCCGGTTGACCATCCTCGTTGTTATAGATGAGCCTAAAACCAGCCCTTATGGTGGAGTTGTTGCTGCGCCAGCATTCAGTGCCATAGCAAAACAGAGCCTCTGTTATCTGCGGGTATCTCCCAACCAGCCCATGAAAAAACGCCAGGAGCAACTTGAGGTAAAAAAAGAGAGGTTGCCACCTGTAAAGCCAGAGTTTATTGCAGATGCAGAAGAACCCGGTCTGGAGAGCCCGAGCCAGGGGGGGTTGCAGATGGCCAATTTCAGGGGATTAAGCATGCGACAGGTTTTGCAGCTTATGGAAAAAAGAGGGCTTAATGTCCGTCTTATAGGTAGTGGACGGGTAGTTGAGCAGAGCCCTCTGCCAGGTCATAAGATATCCCCCCGTGATCCGGTATGGGTGCGACTGGCACCCTCTGCCTGAAGTCGCAACTGTTTCTGACAGCTATTTCAGAGCCTGATATTTTTTTGTGCAAATGAGGAAACATGAAACTGTCAGATCTTGTAAGCTCAATTGATTTGCTGGAATGCAAAAACCCGGTTGATCCCGAAGTAACAGGACTTTTCCATGACTCGCGCGAGGTGCAGCCAGGGGGGTTGTTTTTTGCGCTCAAAGGGGTCAATTCTGACGGGCACCGGTTTATCCCTTCGGCTATTGACAAGGGTGCTGTTGCAGTGGTTCTGGAAGAGCCTGCCCCTTTACCGAATGGAATCGCCCTGATAAAGGTTGCTGATGCCCGAATGGCGATGGCTCAAATGGCGGCAAAGTATTACGGAGATCCTACGGCAGATCTTCCGCTGGTCGGAATTACCGGAACCAACGGGAAAACCACCACTACTTATCTGCTTGAGGCTATTTTTGCTGCGGCAGGCATTCCGGCTGCCATCCTTGGCACTATCAGTTACCGTTTTGGCAATACATCCCTTCAGGCGTCACACACAACCCCCGAATCAACTGAGTTGCAGGCTGCCCTGCGCAAGCTGGCGCAGGCCGGAGCCAGGGCTTTTGTCATGGAGGTCTCTTCGCATGCTCTTGAGCAGAAGCGGGTTGACGGGTGTCATTTTGATGTCGGGATATTCAGTAATCTGACCCGGGATCATCTTGATTATCACGGAAGTATGGCAGCATATTTTAACGCAAAACAGCGCCTGTTCAGCGAACTTCTGCTGCCGGACATTTTAAAGCCGCTCCGCAGAGCTGCAGTGAATATAGATGACCCCAGCGGAGCGGAGATAGCTGCAAGGTCTGCTGCTCCGGTCATCACTTTCGGAATAAACCGTGAAGCAGCTATTCACCCGATTGAATACAGTTTGCTGGTGAGTGGCATAATTGGCTCCATACATACTCCAAAAGGTGATTTCAGTTTCACCTCACACCTGCTTGGCCGATTCAATCTTTCGAACATTCTGGCGGCAGTTGCTGCCGGAATTGCTCTTGACCTGCCGCTTGAAGCGATAAGGGAGGCTCTTGGACAGTTGATAAAGGTGCCGGGGAGACTTGAACGGGTGGAGAGCGGCTGCGGGGTCAACTGTCTGGTTGACTATGCCCACACTGGCGATGCGCTTGAAAACGTCCTGACCACTCTGAAAGAGATTGCCACAGCACGAATCATTACGGTCTTCGGGTGTGGTGGTGACCGGGACAGGGGGAAGCGGCCAGTTATGGGGAAAATAGCAGCAGAGCTCTCTGATCTGGCAATTATTACTTCTGATAATCCAAGAAGTGAAGAGCCGTTCAGCATTCTGGAGGAGATAAAAAACGGAATTTCCCCTCCATTTCTGCATATGTTCAGTGAGGACGAGCTGGCTTGCGGTTTTGTAGCAAATGGGCAGGTTGTTGTTGAAAATCGCCGCGAGGCAATAAGGCTGGCTGTTCGACTGGCTGAAGCAGAAGATATAATACTTCTGGCAGGCAAAGGGCATGAGGATTACCAGATCATAGGGAGCACCAGGCATCATTTTGATGATCGGGAAGAGGCTGCAAAAGCTTTTGCGGAGAGATGCGGATGAAATTTACGATAAAAGAGATTGCCGCAGTGACAGGCGGCGAAATAATCGGTGATCAGCAGGGTCTGCTTGAAGCTGTTTCTGTTGACTCACGAACTATCAGTCCAAAGGAGCTATTTGTCGCGCTTCATGGTGCCAGGTTTGACGGGCATGATTATCTTGAAGAAGTTGCGGCAAAAGGGGTCAAGGCAGCTGTTACGGATAAATCGAGAATTTTGGATAATTCCCCCGGACTCACAATGATTGCAGTGGATGATACCTTGCGAGCCATGGGTGATCTGGCAGCTGCTGTCAGAAAGCAGTTTGATATCCCGGTAGTAGGTGTTACCGGGAGCAACGGTAAAACAACCACGAAGGAGATGCTCGCAGCGGTTCTCGGGACAACCGGAGCCGGGCTGAAAACAGCAGGCAATCTGAACAACCTTGTCGGCTTGCCTTTGATGCTGTTCCAGCTTCAGGCAGAGCATAAATGGGCTGTACTTGAGATGGGGATGAGCGAGTATGGTGAAATTGATCGTCTTGCCGAAATTGCTGCTCCGCAGACCGGAATCATTACCAATGCATTCCCTGCGCACCTTGCCAGCATAGGTACTCTTGCAGGGGTTGCAAAGGCCAAGGGGGAGCTTTTTCACAGACTGCCTCCTGGAGGCACTGCCATATACAATGCTGATGATCCACTCATATCAGCCTGCACTGTTGCAGAGGGGGTAAGACGGCTCGGTTTCGGCATGCGTGGCGCTGAAGTAAATGCCACTGAAATAAGGAGTTACGGCAAGGAAGGTCAGAGTTTTACTCTTGATCTGTCCGGGCAGAAGATTGAAGTGATTTTGCGGGCTTTCGGAAGGCACAATATCTATAATGCCCTGGCAGCTGCGGCTGCAGGATATGCCCTCTCTGTACCTCTGGAAAAGATCGCAACAGCTCTTGAGTCATTTTCACCGGTTGACAAACGTTTCAGTGTTGAGGATCTTGGCCCGGTGGTGCTGATTGACGACAGCTATAATTCAAATCCGGCTTCTGTCGGAGCCGCTCTATTGACCGCAAGAGAGCTCAAAGGCGAGCAGAGGGCGATTGCGGCACTTGGCGATATGCTTGAACTCGGACAAGAGAGTGAATCTTCACATCGGGATGTAGGCCATCTGGCTGCCACCTGCATTGACCGGCTCTACCTTTTTGGCGAGATGTCCATGGTAACTGCTGAAGCAGCAGCCGAGGCAGGTATGGATCCCAGAGAGATCATAGTGGTAGTCAGCCATAATGAGATTGTCAGCGATATCATCAAAGATCATCTGGATGGTGATTTTATCCTTGTCAAAGGGTCTCGCGGGATGAGAATGGATCTTGTTTCATCTGCTCTGCGCGAAAACTTTTCAAGCACTGCCTATCAGGCAGGAGGGAGGGGCTGATGCTCTACCATCTATTTTATCCGCTTGCCGCAGATATCAAGCTTTTCAATGTATTCAAATATCTTACCTTTAGAACTATTTATGCGATGATTACCGCCCTTCTGGTCGCTTTTATTATAGGCCCATGGGTTATTCGAAAACTTGAAGGGTTACAGGCAAGACAGGTGATCAGAACCGACGGCCCGGAATCTCATCTGAAAAAACAGGGGACTCCTACAATGGGCGGGGTGCTGATACTGGCATCCATCCTTATTCCAACCCTTCTCTGGAGCGATCTGACCAACAGATACATCTGGCTGGCGCTCTTCATCATTGTAGGCTATGGAATCATCGGTTTTGTCGATGATTACAAAAAAGTGGTTGAAAAGAACCCCAAAGGGCTTACTCCGATGCAGAAGATATCCTGGCAGGTTCTGCTTGCAGGGGGGGTGGCAACAGTCCTCTATATGCTGCCGGGCTTCTCCGAAGAGCTGTTCTTCCCTTTTTTCAAGAAACTTCACCCGGATCTGGGGCTGTTCTACATCCCGTTTGTAACTCTTGTCATTGTGGGTGCGAGCAATGCGGTAAATCTGACTGACGGGCTCGACGGACTTGCCATTGGCCCGGTCTCGATCAATGCCGCAACCTATATGATCTTTGCGTACATTGCAGGCAACTTCAAGCTTGCGACCTATCTACAGATGCCTTACGTCCCCGGAACCGGAGAGCTTTCCATTCTCTGTGGCGCAATGGTCGGTGCCGGTCTCGGTTTCCTCTGGTACAACTCCTATCCTGCCGAAGTTTTCATGGGGGATGTAGGCTCGCTCTCGCTTGGCGGCGGTCTCGGCACCCTCGCAGTCCTTACCAAACAGGAGATACTGCTGGTAATAGTAGGCGGGATTTTCGTTGTAGAAGCGCTCTCAGTAATCTTTCAGGTCGGCTCCTACAAATACCGTGGCAAAAGAATCTTCCGTATGGCTCCCATCCATCACCACTTCGAGCTCAAAGGGGTAGCCGAGCCGAAGATCATCGTCCGTTTCTGGATAATCTCGATAATTCTTGCCCTTGTGGCGATATCTACGCTTAAGCTCAGGTAGGGTTCTGACAGGAAATAACTGATTCGGCGGATTACCTGTAAACCTGAAGTAAAGCGGACATTTGCGAAAGAATACTGGATTTGAATTGTCATATTATGTACAATTTGGATTACAATAATATGTACAATGAGGTGCTTTATGAAACAGGCAACATTCTCCGAGCTCAGAAGCCATGCCAAGCAATATTTTGATATCGTTGAATCAGGCGAATCGGTGCGGATAATACGAAACGGCAAGCCGATTGCGGACATCGTTCCACTTCAGCAGGATCTCCCATCGTGGAAGCGTAGGGTAGCGCAGCCCCTGGTGATCAGCGGAGCTTCCTTGAGCAGAATCATCCTTGAAGAGCGGGATGCAGCCCTCTGATGCGAATTTTTTTTGACTCCTCCTCCTTTGCCAAGCGTTATATCCGTGAAGAGGGAAGTGATTCCGTCATCTTGTGGTGCGACCAGGCCACTGAACTCTGCCTGTCCGGCATTGCCCTGCCCGAAATTGTATCCGCCTTTTGCCGCCTGCAACGGGAAAAACTGATTACACCGCTTCAGTATCGGCATCTAAAGGCTATGCTCATGGCTGATATTGCTGACGCATCTATCTGCGACCTTACTCCCGAAGTGATGCGCAGTACGATCATTGCGCTGGAAAATAATGCTTTGCGCGGCATGGATGCCATCCATATCGGGAGTGCTCTGACTCTCAAGGCAGATCTGTTTGTCTCCGCCGACGGAAGGCAATGTGCCGCCGCTGAACAGGCAGGATTGCGGGTAATGCAGGTATGATGGTCATTGGAGAATGTTTCTGCAATTTTTCTGCTCACAAAGTCAAAACCATTTTTTACAGGGATAAAAGGGATAAAGGTGGATAAGGTCAAAAACATGAAGAGAATTCCGGTAGCCTGTTTTTAAAGGTTTCATCCTGTCCATCCTGTTCATCCCAGTAGTGTCCGGTTTGGTATTTGCAGTTGCCTTATAAGTCCCCCCTCCCCTTGCGGGAGGGGGTTAGGGGATGGGGTAATTTGCCATGCTTTACGATGACGGCACCTTCACCCACCCCTCAATCCCCTCCCGTCAAGGGAGGGGAGGCTAAATGCAAAGACCTAACCGGAAGACACTGGATTCGGATATGCTAAAAACCATACAAAACCTTAATTGAACACGGAAAAAGCGGATTTAACGGATTAAAGCGGATCATGCCAATTTCAGTATCTATAAAAAAGGAAAGCCCTTAACCCAATGGTTTAAGTCTGTTCTTTCACGTTTTTCACGTTTTATCCGCAGTTATTGGCCTTTATCTGTGGCTAACTGCCGTTTTTTGGATTATTAATAACCAGCCAGAAGATTTGCACCAAACCCTAAAGGAGATGAAGATGAAAATTAAAACCCTGCTAGCCCTCACACTGCTGCTTGCCTTCTCTACAGCCGCCACCGCCGCCCCGATCATCATCAAGTTCAGTCACGTAGTTGCAGTAAATACCCCGAAAGGGCAGGCATCGGAATACTTCAAGAAACTGGCCGAAGAGCGCACCAAGGGGGCTGTCAAGGTTGAGGTCTACCCCAACAGCCAACTCTACAAGGACAAGGAAGAGATGGAAGCCCTGCAGCTTGGCGCAGTGCAGATGCTGGCTCCGTCACTGGCAAAGTTTGCACCTCTCGGTGTGAAAGATTTCGAAGTATTTGACCTCCCCTTTATTTTTGACAATTACACAGAGCTTCACAAGGTCACCCAGGGGCCGGTTGGTGCAAAACTATTGGCCAAACTTGAGGCAAAAGGGGTTCATGGCCTGGCTTACTGGGACAACGGCTTCAAGGTCATGAGCGCCAACAAACCGCTAAGGACTCCTGATGACTTCAAAGGGCAGAAGATGCGTATCCAGTCATCCAAAGTGCTTGATTCCCAGATGCGCTCCATGGGAGCCAACCCCCAGGTCATGGCCTTCTCTGAAGTCTATCAGGCTCTCCAGACCGGAGTTGTAGATGGAACCGAGAATCCCCCTTCAAACCTCTACACCCAGAAAATGCATGAAGTTCAGAAATTTGTGACCCTTTCAGACCATGGCTACCTGGGCTATGCAGTTATCGTAAACAAAAAGTTCTGGGCTGGCCTGCCAGCTGATATCCGCACCACTCTTGAAGATGCCATGAAGGATGCCACAAAGTTTGCCAATGATGTCGCCAAGAAAGACAATGATGAAGCACTTGCTGCGGTAAAAAAATCAGGTAAATCCCAGTTTATAACCCTTACAGCAGCTGAGCGTGCAGCCTGGAAAAAAGCTATGGATAAAGCTCATAAGGATAACATGGGACGCATCGGAGCTGAGCTGGTTCAGGAAGTGTACAAGGCCACGGGCTATTCACCTAACTGATTGTGCTTCCCCGGCCGCTGCCTATTTGCAGCGGCCTTTTTTTCATAAGATATATCTATTCACCATCGTATCATAACTCCCCCTGTCCCCCTCTTGTCTCAAGAGGGGGGACGCTTCAGACAGGAAAGCCGGTAATGCCGCCAACGTCACTTCGAGCGTCCCTCCCCTTAAGTAAGGGGAGGACAGGAGGGGTTAGACTTGGCTGCTGAATAGTTACCATAATTACCATAAGCTATTTCAGGAGCAGCCACCATGATGAAATACCTTGATCATTTAGAGGAAATCATTATCAGTTTCCTTATTGCAGCGGCTACAGTCGTAATTTTTGCTGCCGTCCTCCACCGATACTTTTCAGGGCTGCCTATACCTGTACTACAGAACTGGCTCCTGACCATCAATATGAGCTGGGCTCAGGAGTTGTGCATCTACATGTTTGTCTGGATGGCCAAATTCGGCGCAGCCTACGGTGTTCGCACCGGCATTCATGTCGGGGTCGATGTACTGGCAGCACGCCTGCCGGAGGCCTGGCGACTCAAATGCGTGCTGCTTGGTATTTCCGGCGGGGTACTGTTCACAGGCATTATCGGCACACTTGGTGCCAGCTTTGTCTGGGAGAACGGGCTTCACTTCGCTTCATACAAGATGCTCGGCATGAACCTGACCGATATTATTGAAGGGCCGACCAGCCCCGACCTTGAGATATCCACCTGGATTGTCTATTCAGCAATACCGCTAGGCTCATACCTGATGTGTTTCCGCTTCCTGCAAGTCGGCTGGATCTTCCTCAAGACCGGCAAAGTACCCCACCATGACCATGGTCATGTGGAGGGGATTGAAAAGACAGAAGACGCCACTGAGGCGCTTGAAGCGTATGAGGAGCACAAATTTGATAGCAAGGCAACACAGGGAGGTGTCAAATGAGCAGTGCTGTTGCCGGGCTTGCCCCCATATCAAAGAAAAAAGCAGGCATCTGGATAGGAATCATCCTGGCCACCATGATCGCAATTTCGCTGTTCGGAAATGCAGGCATTGTCTTTGCCATTCTGATGGGTTTGATGATAACCGGGATGCCGATCTCCATCTCTCTGGGTCTCACTGTTCTGACATTCCTCTTTTTCTTCTCCAATGTTCCGACCGAAGCTGTTGCCATGAAACTGTTCACCGGCATTGAAAAGTTTGAGATCATGGCCATACCATTTTTCATCCTGGCAGGAAACTTTCTTACCCACGGCGGTGTTGCGCGCCGCATGATCAATTTTGCCACAGCTCTGGTTGGGCACTTTAATGGCGGTCTGGCGCTGGGGGGGATAGTCTCCTGCGCCCTATTTGCCGCTGTTTCAGGCTCCAGCCCTGCCACTGTTGTAGCTATAGGTTCAATCCTGCTGCCGGCCATGGTAAAGCAGGGTTATCCGATGAAATTCGGAGTAGGTGTCATCGCTACAGGCGGCGGATTAGGGATACTTATTCCTCCATCTATTGTCATGGTAATTTACGCTGTCTCCACCAACAGCTCTATCGGAAAGCTTTTCATTGCTGGAATTATTCCAGGCATTTTACTGATGTTTTTCATGCTAATCATTACCTGGATCGTAGCCAAAAGACGAGGTTACCCTCGTATGCCAAAGGCCAGCATCGGCACAGTATTCAGAACCTTCAAGGAGAGCATCTGGGGCCTTTTTCTTATTGTTGTTGTCATAGGAGGCATCTACAGCGGTCTCTTCACACCGACTGAAGCTGCTGCCATGAGCGCGGTCTATGCCTTTATCGTATCTGTCTACATATACAAGGATCTGAAACTCAAAGATGTTGGGAAGGTGTTTCTCGCCTCAGCCAGCATGTCCTCCATGCTTCTCTACATCATTACCAATGCCGTGCTTTTTTCCTTTCTGCTCACCTCGGAGCAGATTCCCCAGAACCTCACCACCTGGATGGTTGGCCTTGGTCTGTCGTCAGTAACCTTTCTGATCTTTGTCAATCTCCTGCTATTTTTTGCCGGTGACTTCATGGAGCCCTCCTCCATTCTCCTTATCACCGCGCCGCTGCTCTTCCCGATGGCGATGCAGCTTGGGATCGACCCTATTCACCTTGGGGTGCTGATGACCGTCAACATGGAGCTTGGGATGATCACCCCCCCTGTCGGCCTCAACCTTTATGTGGCAAGTGGTCTCACCGGTATGGGTCTGACCGAGGTCACCAAGGCAGCTGCCCCCTGGATTCTGGTAATGGTAGCATTTCTGCTCCTGATTACCTATGTGCCGATCATCTCCCTCTGGCTGCCTAATCTGCTGTATAAGTAATAGTGCAACTAATACAGAAGAGATCTCAAAAGTCCCCCCGCCCCTTGCGGGAGGGGGCTAGGGGGTGGGGGAGCAAATATCCAAACCTCATGCTGCCTCCTTTATTGAGGAGGCAGCCGGTATCCGCACTATGCGCCGATTGTCTTGTCCCTTGTATTCCCCCCTCCCCTGCATTAAACTGACAACATGAAATTGAACCTCTTCAAAAAATTTCTCCTGGCACTTATTCTCCTGACACTTGTGCCTGCACTGCTTTCATCAACAATCCTGCTGCTTAATCTTAAAAAAACCAGCAGCCAGCTGGCTGCAAGAATTTCTGAAGCAACTGACCGGCAGGCGTCAGAAAATCTTGAGAGCCGCGCACGACAGATTGCCGATGATGTCGCAGGATTTCTTGCAGAGTGCGAATCCGATCTGCGCCTTGTAGCTACCCTCCCCCACTCTGCGGAGATCCTGCAGAAATTTTACGACAGCAGAAAAGATCAGATCTGGCAAAGAGCCGGCACTGTCTCAGCCCCAGAAGAGGTGAGAAAAAAAATCCCCCGTTACTCATCAATTGAACTGATCGACACAAACGGAAAACAACTTTTTGTCATACAGGACGGACGGAGAGTGCAAGATAACGAACTGAAGGATGTCTCAATTCCTGCAAACACCCGATTCAGGAGCGAAACTTATTTCAGAGAGACTGCCCGCCTCAAAAAGGGTGAAGTTTTCGTATCACACCTGACCGGTTTCCATCTCTCCAAGCCGGAGCAACTCGGAAATGCTCCTGATTCGGAGAGCGCTTATAGTGGTAAGGAGTATGCAGGAGTAATACGCTTTGGAACCCCTATTGCCGATGATAAAGGGGGTTTTGGCGGAATTATCGTAATCTCTCTGGATCATCGCCATCTGATGGAGTTCAGTCAGCATGTCCAGCCGGGAAAAGTCGAAAAGACAGTCTTTCCTTCCTACAAGAGCGGCAATTACGCCTTTATCTTTGATGATGAAGGGTGGATCATCACCCATCCTAATTTCTGGGATTTCAGGGGTCTCTATCCCGATGGTACTCCTGTTCCTCCATACACAAAACTTTCTACTTCAGCCGAAATTCGCGAAGGGAGAATTCCATTCAATCTTGATCACGCGGGATTCATTCACCCGAACTACCCTGTTGCTGCCAGAGCGGTCAGACAGGGGAGTAGCGGTTATGTTGATACTACGAATGTCGGGGGTGCCAGAAAAATCATGTCTTATGCGCCGATCCCGTACAGTACCGGGTCTTACGGAAAGCACGGGATTTTTGGAGGGGTCACTATCGGTTTTCAAACCGATCTTTTTCATGAGCCATCCCGAACTGCTGCGCGCATTATTCATGAGCAGATGCATGCCCATCTCAAAAAGAGTGGCCTGATTCTATCTTTGACTACCATCCTTGCGCTCCTGGCGGCCTGGCTCATTACACGGGGGATTACACGCCCGCTTGCGCTCTTGACAGAGCAGGCGCGTCGTCTGGCAGACGGCTCCAGCAGTAGTCCGGTGGAGATAGCCTCAGGAGATGAAGTTGGTGAGCTGGCAAAAGATTTCAATCGAATGGCGACCGAGCTGGAGACAAGAAATTCACATCTGATCGAGACTATGAAGGAGCTGGATAGATCAAGGCAAGAGGTTATAGGTGAGCGCAATTTCATGGAGGGTGTTGTCGACAGTATCTCCAGCGCTATCCTCCCCTTTTCAAGAGAAGGGCTGCTGATTTCAGCAAACAGCAGCGGCAGACAGCTTTTTGGAGAGTCTATTCGTATTGGTGCTCACTTCAGAGATGTATTTGCCTCATGGCCAGGTCTGATCAACAGGATAGAGGAGACCATAACAGACAGATCCCCTTTTGGCAGAAGTCCCTTTTCTGACGGAGAGGGGGGTGATTCCAGGCACTTTGATATTGGCATCTTTCCCATTGGTGTCGACATGGAACAGGGGATAACGGTTACTATCCGTGATGAAACTGAGAAGGAGGAGCTGAGGGAAGAGATGACAAGGATGGATCGCCTTGCCTCATTGGGCAAGCTCTCTGCCGGTATCGCCCACGAGATCAGAAACCCTCTGACAGGCATCACTCTTTTGCTTGATGATCTGCATGACAGCCGGAACATGGACAAGGAGAGCCGGGAGATGATGGGGAGAGCTCTGTCAGAGATAGAGCGGGTGGAAAAGCTTATTAATGCCCTCCTTACCTACGCATCCCCCCCCCGCTCCGAATTTATGGTTGCAGACATAAACAGGGTAATTGAAGATACCCTCCTCTTTTTCAGAAAAAGTTGTGAAAAGGAGGGTGTTACCCTTGCCAGTTCACTGGCTTTGATCCAGCCATTTACCTTTGACCCGGAGAAGATCCGGCAGGTGCTTCTGAATCTGCTGCGCAACTCGCTGAATGCTACGGGCAGAGACGGGATCATCAATGTCACTTCATCCGCTGATGAAGAGAGTGTTGTCATCTCGGTAAAGGACAGCGGTCAGGGAATTGCACCTGCCGATATTCCACTGGTTTTTGAACCTTTCTTTACCAAAAGCAGCGTCGGCACAGGGCTGGGACTCTCCATAACCCAAAGGATTGTCGAAGAGCATCATGGTGTCATTGAGGTTAAAAGCGAAGCAGGCGAAGGGACGACATTTACAGTTAAGCTGCCCCTAAAAGCGTAAACCCACCACGGAGGCACGGAGGCGAGGAGAAAGTCTGAGAAAATCAGAAGCAAGGTTTTGATTTAAACACTTAAATATTCATATCTAGTCAGCATAGCATCATAACTCCCCCTGTCCCCCTCTTGTCTCAAGCGGGGGGACGCTTTAAGGAAGGTATGCCGGTAATGCCGCCAACGCCACCTCGAGCGTCCCTCCCCTTAAATAAGGGGAGGACAGGAGGGGTTAGGCTTGGGTGCTCTTGAGTAACTACAAGAATTGCACCCTTCGACAGGCTCAGGGTGAACGGCTTTTTATTCCGTTCGTGCTGAGCTGTGAGCTTGTCGAACAGTCGAAGCACATCAAGTTACTCTTTGATAAAGGGTCGCCAATGGCGGCTTGAAACGCTGAATAGTTACTATAAAAAGCTTTCACTCAGATTCTCTCCGTGTCTCCGCGCCTCCGTGGTGGGTTCTCAAAAACCGTGGTGGGTTCTAAAAAAAGGAAAATTATGGAAAAAATACTGATCATTGATGATGAAGAGTTTATCCGGGAGAACGTGAACCGGGTGCTCAAAGACGAAGGCTATCAGGTAATTTCTGCTGTTGACTCTAAAAGCGCACTAGAGCTGATTGCAGCAGAAGAGATAGATCTTGCTCTGCTTGACTTGAACCTTGGCACTGAGAACGGCATTGACCTCCTGAAGGCAATGAAAGTTATTGATCCAGAGCTGCTGGTCATTGTCATCACCGGATACGGCTCTGTAGAGAGTGCAGTCGAATCTCTCAAACTCGGCGCTTTCCACTATATGAAAAAGCCGTTCAAGGCAGATGCGCTCCGCCTGATTGTCAAACTCGCGCTTCAGACCAACAGCCTGAAGCGCGAAGTTCGCGCCATCCGCAAGGGGGAGCTGGAGTTCTTCGAAAAAGTACCAATGGTCGGAGTCAGCAGCGCACTGAAAGAGATCCTGCGCCAGTCACGGGAGGTTGCCCGCCACCCGGAAGCAACAGTGCTGATTACAGGCGAATCAGGCACAGGAAAGGAGCTTATCTCCAAAACAATTCATCATCTCTCGGAGAGACGGGAAGCACCCTTTATCGAGATAAACTGCGCTTCAATACCGGTCAATCTCCTCGAAAGCGAGCTCTTTGGCCACGAGAAGGGTTCTTTTACTGATGCCGGGAGCAGAAAGGCCGGGCTGTTTGAAACAGCAAACAAAGGGACGATTTTCCTGGATGAGGTTGGAGAGATGGAACCTGCGATGCAGGCCAAACTCCTTCGAGTTCTCGAAAACAGAACCATCCGCCGGGTAGGCGGCACCAAAATGATCGAGGTTGATGTAAGGGTCATAGCTGCAACGAACCGTAACTTAAGAGATGCGATTCAGAGTGGGAGCTTTCGTGAAGATCTCTACTACAGACTCAATGTCTTCCCGATACATATCCCCCCCTTAAGGGAGCGCAAGGAGGATATTCCGGCGCTTGCCAGCTTTTTTCTTGAACTCTACAGCCGCAAGTTTTCCCGCAAATTCTGCGAAATATCAACAGCAGCCCATGCCCTGCTTGCCGCATACTCCTGGCCGGGCAACATTCGAGAGCTGAAAAACAGCATAGAGAGGATCTGTATCATGCAGGAGGGGCCGGTGCTGCTCCCGGAACATCTGCCACAGGAGGTCATCCAGTCAGGGAAAACTTCTACACTGCAAACTGATTATGGAGAGAGCCTGAACCTTGGATTTGAACAGGCAGTGGAACGATTTGAGCGGGAACTGGTCAAAAAGGCTCTGCAGAGCTGCCATGGAAACGTGCTGCAAGCAGCGTTACTGCTCCAGATCCCTCGCGGTACTCTTCGCTACAAGATGGCGAAATACTCTCTTGGGGAGGGGTAGGAAACGCCCTGACAAAAGCTCCAGAGTTTTGATTTCGTCACCACTATTGACGCCGCAACCGTCTATTGATATTCTCTCAGGCATGACTTCAGGAAATCCCCTATTCTGTCAAAAAGTGACAGCACTTCTGTTTGATTCAATCTGCCTAACGGCACAGAGAATTCCCCGCTAATGCTGGCTTTTATTACCGGTCGATTTACTGCCATTGCTGCTGCCATTGCTGCAATCGCAATGCTCGCCACTTTTGGAGCTTACGCACTTACCAAATCTCAGTTGCGTGATTCCAGGGCAAAGACATATCAGGCGCTTCTGCTTGAAAGAGCGGAAAGAATTGATCAGTGGCTCGGAGAGCGCCTTGATGACGCACACTACATTGGAGCTGACCCTGAAATAGTCAAACTCGCTCAAAAAGCACTTAAATCGGGTGACCGTGTCTGTGTCGATGCAGCAGTATACAGCGCAAAACTTGCCGACATCCTTAATCAGCATTTCAGGGAAGATGCACCGCTCTCAGCTCATATTGCATCAACAGATGGAAGGATACTTGTTTCGCTGTCAGGACTCTGTGGCAAGCGTCTGAGCAGTTTTGTACGGGATCAGCTCCCTGATGCAAAACATACCAGACCGTCAATAATCAATCCTCTGACTGAAGCAGAGAGAATTGAGGGAGCTGCACCTGAAAAGCAGCGCCGGATGATCTGGTTTGAAACTGAAATCAGGAGCCCTGCCGGGCAACGCCTGGCATATATCGGCTATGGCCTTGACGCAGAGCAGCACTTTGACAAGACACTTCTAAGGGCTGCTACAGGCTTTCCAAGCAATCTTTTCGCATTTGACCGCCATGGGATCATCCTCAATAAAGGGAAAAACCTGAAAGATTCACAACTTGTCAAGGAAGCGCTGGCAGCAATTGCCAAAAGCGATTTGCCGGGTGATGGCACGTTGATGGAACCTTTTACCGGACGACTTGACCTTCCTGCGGTAGGAGCCTGGCGCTGGCTGGAAACAGGTAATATCGGCCTGGGTCTTGAGGTTTCAGCGCGTGACACCTATCAACCGGTTAATGTCTTGCAGTGGATGGCAGCTCTCCTTGGGTGCTTGGCTGTTGCACTCGGCGCTCTGGCAATCTGGCTCCTTCGGAGCGAAACCGCCCCAGGTGGCGGACTGCGCCGTATCGGCCCCTATAAGATTATCTCTCCGCTTGGCGAAGGAGCTGTCAGCGACGTTTATCTGGCCGAACATATCCTCATGAGACGCAAAGTTGCTCTCAAACTGCTTAAACCCCAGTTTACGACAGATGAGTGGAGTGAACGTTTCAAACGTGAAGTACGACTGTCAGCTCAGCTGCATCACCCGAACTTTGTCCGCATATACGACTTTGGTCATATGAGCGGCGGGCATTTCTACTATGCCATGGAGCATGTCGATGGGGTCAATTTTGCCGAACTGGTAGAGAGTGATGGCCCTTTAGGGGAACATCTGGTGGTTCAAATGCTGAAACAGGTCTGCGAAGGGCTGGTTGAAGCACATGGCAAGGGGATACTCCATCGTGATATCAAGCCGCAGAACCTGATGTTCCGGCAAGCCCCTTTTGAGGATTTACAGGTAAAAATACTCGATTTTGGCCTTGTCAAAGCGATTGACAACGATCATTCACGCGACCTTACTCACGGTCTCCGTATTCTGGGAACCCCTGCCTATCTTGCACCTGAAAGGATACTATCTCCTGCCTGCGCAGACCCGCGCTCTGATCTCTACTCCGTAGGTGCTGTCGGCTTCTTTCTCCTGACCGGGCGCAAGGTTTTTGAGTCGGAAAGCGATCTGCAACTGACTCATCGGATTTTGCATGAACAAGCACCGAGGGTCAGCGACTTTTACCCGGAAGGAGTGACTCCGGAGCTCGATGATCTTATCTCCAGCTGTCTCGCAAAAGAGCCGGACAAGCGACCCCATTCGGCTCAGGAGCTCGCTGACCGACTGGCCTTGCTCGAAGTAAAGCTGGAATCAGACATGAAAGATCAAAAGCAATTGAACGCGGATCAAATCTGATTGAGCGGATTTTCACAGATAAACTTAAATATTTAGCACTCAAAGTCAAAACCATTTATTTAACAGGGATAAAGGCAGCATTGTCCGGTTTGGTCTTTGCATTTAGCCTCCCCTCCCTTGACGGGAGGGGATTAAGGGGTGGGTGAAGCTGCCGTCAGCGTCAAATCTGGCAAGTTCCCCCACCCCCTGACCCCCTCCCGCCAGGGGAGGGGGAAT
>JANNRW010000410.1:0-2826 GCA_031401815.1 Geobacteraceae bacterium
TCGCCCCATGACGCCACCATCAAGTCGATGGGACAGATCACCAGTGCTCTTTGGGGGATCGCCACCGTGCTGACAGCGGTCTTCCTCCCCATGGCCTTTTTTCCCGGCTCCACCGGGGTCATCTACCGCCAGTTCTCCGTCACCATCATCTCCGCCATGATCCTCTCGGTGCTGGTTGCGATGATCCTGACCCCGGCACTCTGCGCCACCATTCTAAAACCGGTAGAAAAAGGTCATCACTCCGGTGAAACTGGCTGGTTTGCGTGGTTTTTCCGCTGGTTCAACAGACTGTTTGAGCTTTGCCGGGCTAATTACGAGGGGATCGTCGGACGCTCCTTTGGCAAGCCGGTGCGCTACCTGCTGATATACGGCGCTATTGTCATTGCAATGGGCTTTCTGTTCCTGCGTCTCCCCACATCATTTTTGCCTGATGAGGATCAGGGATTCATCATATGCCAGGTTCAGTTGCCAGCCGGTGCAACCCAGGAGCGGACTATCAAGGTCATACGGGAACTGGAACAGCATTTCCTCGAAAAAGAGGCCAAAGCGGTTCAAGGTGTGATTACAGTTGCAGGGTTCAGTTTTGCCGGCCGGGGTCAGAACATGGGGCTTGCCTTTGTCAGGCTCAAACACTGGAACGTTCGGCAGAGCAAGGATATGAAGGCATCCGCCATTGCCGGACGCGCCATGGGGGCGTTTTCCAGGTTCCGGGATGGCCTTGCCTTCGCTTTTTCACCCCCGGCAGTGCTTGAACTGGGGGTGGCGAACGGCTTTGACTTGCAACTACAGGATCGTGGCGGACTTGGGCATGAGAAACTGATGGAGGCACGTAACCAGCTCCTCGGCATGGCCATGAAAAACAAGAAACTGATTGCAGTACGCCCCAACGGTCAGGATGATTCGCCCCAGTTCAAACTTGACATTGACGATGTGCGGGCCGGAGCTCTGGGGGTATCCCTGGCTGATATCAACAATGTCCTCTCGACCGCCTGGGGGAGTTCCTATGTAAATGACTTTATCCAGAATGGCCGGGTCAAGAAGGTCTATCTCCAGTCAGAACCAAAGTACCGGATGCTCCCTGAAGATATCAACAGATGGTACGTCCGGAACAAAAACGGCCAGATGGTTCCTTTCTCTGCTTTTTCTCAGGCTCGCTGGCAGTATGGCTCGCCACGACTGGAACGCTACAATGGCATTCCATCCGTTGAGATCCTGGGGCAGGCAGCACCAGGGATCAGTACCGGCGAAGCAATGGAAGAGGTGGAAAAAATGGTGGCCGAGCTGCCGCCGGGGATCGGTTTCGAATGGACTGGCCTCTCATACGAAGAGAAGAACGCCGGGGCTCAGGCACCTGTTCTCTATGCCATCTCGCTCCTCGTTGTCTTTCTCTCTGTGGCAGCTCTGTATGAAAGCTGGACTATCCCCTTTGTAAATCTGCTGATGCTGCCGCTGGGGCTGGTCGGTGCAGTGATTGCGGTAAAGCTGCGGATGTTCCCAAACGATATCTACCTCCAGATCGGGCTCTTGACAACCATCGGCCTCTCCACCAAGAACGCCATTCTTATCATCCAGTTCATAAAAGCACAACTTGATGAAGGTCATGAACTGATTGAGGCCACCCTGACAGCGGTGAGAATCAGGCTCAGGCCGGTCATCATGACCTCGCTGGCCTTCTTCTTCGGCACCCTGCCGCTGGCGCTCACCAAAGGGGCAGGCGCCTCGGCGCAGAACGCAATAGGCACAGCTGTCACTGGCGGTCTGCTCTCGGCTACCTTCATAGATCTGATTTTTATTCCGTTCTTCTTTGTGATGGTATCGCGGCTGTTCGGTCGTAAAAAATATAAACCGAACACCGGGGAACATGCTGTTCCCGATCTGGCAAAGGGGAAGTGACATGAAACCTGATACTTTTATTCCATTTTTGATTCTGGCTCTTGCCGGTTGCGCCAGCATGGCACCAGAATACTCCCGGCCTGTAGCACCCGTTCCGGCAGAATTCCCTGCAACTCCTGCCAAAAAGGGCGAAGCTGCAAAACAGCCGGAGAAGCAGCTGGCAGAAACACCCTGGAAGGAGTACTTTGTCGATCCGAAACTTGCCAGGCTGATCGCACTGGCATTGAAGAACAATCGTGATCTCAGAGTTGCTTCCCTGAACATTGAGCGTTTCAGGGCACTCTACCAGATCCGGCGTGCCGATCTTCTGCCAAAGGTTGACGCATCTGCAGGAGCAAGTTTTCAACAGGTTCCAGCTGACCTCTCGGCATCAGGAAAGCCTCTAAGGGTTGATCAATACAGCGTCGCTCTGGGGGTCAGCTCCTATGAACTCGACCTGTTCGGAAGAGTGCAGAGCCTGAATGATCAGGCTCTTGAGCAGTATCTTGCTACCGAACATGCGCAGGTCACTCTGCAGTTAAGCCTGGTTTCCCAGGTTGCCTCCGCTTACCTGGCGCTGGCAGCAGACCGGGAAAGGCTGCAACTTGCCAAAGATACACTGACCAACCAGAGGTCGTCTTACGATCTTACGAAGAGCCGCTTCGAGGCCGGCGTCTCCTCAGCCCTTGATCTCAACCAGTCCCAAACCAGCGTTGATACGGCAAGGGTGGATATTGCGCGTTACACTGCCATGGTTGCCCAGGATGAAAATGCACTGTCACTTGTAGTCGGTTCCAGGGTGCCTGTTGATCTATTGCCGGACACCCTTTCCGAAACCCTCACCGCTCTAAGGGATATCCCTCCCGGCCTCCCCTCTGACGTCCTTTTAAAGCGCCCTGACATTCTTCAGGCCGAAGCAGAGCTTAAAGGGGCCAATGCCAACATTGGCGCAGC
>JANNRW010000411.1:0-4456 GCA_031401815.1 Geobacteraceae bacterium
TGCCAGGTGCGCCTTGTCCTAGCTTTTCAGAAAAATTAAGAAATAACATCCTGAAAGAAAGCCTGTCAACGTAATTCAGGGCTGTACTGCCATGGGGTCAGCTTGAATTCCCTTGACAATACAGGGAGCTAGCGGCTATAAATTTTTTTTACAAATTATCAGCCCCTCCGGAGGATTAGCAGATGGAAAAGAAAAATTTTATCTTCAGTTCGGAATCAGTATCTGAAGGGCATCCGGACAAGGTTGCAGACCAGATTTCAGATGCCATACTGGACGCTATCATTGCTCAGGATCCCAAAGCCAGGGTGGCCTGCGAAACAATGGTTACGACCGGGATGGCTGTCATTGCAGGAGAAATAACCACTTCCGCAGTTATCGACTATTCAAGGATCGTCCGTGAAACCATACGGGAGATCGGTTACAACGATTCGGCCATGGGTTTTGACTGGGAAACCTGCGCAGTGCTTACCTCCATTGACAAGCAGTCACCCGATATTTCAATGGGGGTTACCGAAGGGGAAGGGATGTTCAAGGATCAAGGTGCAGGCGATCAGGGGATCATGTTCGGCTACGCTTGCCGCGAGACAGAGCAGCTGATGCCTATGCCTATCCTGCTTGCACATCAGCTTGTGGAAAAATTGTCCCAGGAGCGAAAGAGCGGTGTGCTCAACTTCCTCCGTCCAGACTCAAAGTCCCAGGTGTCGGTTCGTTATGAAGATGACAAACCGGTTTATGTCGATACAGTCGTCATCTCTTCCCAGCATACTCCGGAAGTAACTCACAACGCCATCAAGGAGGGGATTGTCGAGCTGGTTATCAAGAAGGTCATACCCGCACACCTGATGGACGCCAACACCCGTATTTTTGTCAACCCTACCGGCAGATTCGTTGTCGGAGGCCCCATGGGGGATTGTGGACTTACCGGCAGAAAGATCATTGTCGATACCTATGGTGGAGCCGGTCGCCATGGTGGCGGTGCCTTCTCGGGCAAGGATCCCTCCAAGGTTGACCGTTCTGCTGCCTACATGGGTCGTTATGTGGCCAAGAACCTGGTGGCCTCCGGAATCTGCGAAAAATGCGAAGTGCAGGTTGCGTACGCTATCGGTGTTGCCGAACCTGTCTCGGTCATGGTCAACACTTTCGGCACAGGGAAAATCAGCGAAAGCAGGATTTCGCAGGTTGCCCGGGAAGTCTTTGATCTCCGTCCCAGAGCGATAATCGAACAGCTTGACCTGCTTCGTCCCATCTATCTGAAAACTGCTGCCTACGGCCACTTTGGCCGCGAACTGCCGGAGTTCACCTGGGAGCGTATCGACAAGGTGGATGCCATCAGGGAGAAGGCAGGAGTGTAGGGTTGCCAACGGCGGCTTGCAACGCTGAATAGGTACGAGAAAGAAGATAGAGATAGAGATAGAGAAAAAGCAGAAAGACTTTTTTTATCTCTATCTCTATCTCTATCTCTATATCTTCTTAATCTCTATACTTTTTTTATCTCTATCTCTATCTCTATCTCTATCTCTTCTTAATATTTATCTCTTGAATAACAACACCAGATTAACTGTCACCTCTCCTGTTGAATCGATACCCAACCCCTCGCACAGTTTGAAAAAAGATAGGGCTTGATGGGTCAGGTTCAAAATACTTCCGCAGCCTTACAATGAAATTATCAAGGGTGCGGGTCTCTGTGTCTGTTGAGTATCCCCAGACTCTTTCAAGCAGTTCTGCTCTGCTTACCGCCTCACCCTCTTTCTGGAAAAGGAGTGTCAACATCCTTACTTCAAGATCGGTAAGATCTATCTCTCCCTGAGCAGTCCTTGCCCGGTAGGAGAGAAGATAGATCTCATTGTCACCAAAGGAGTATCCCTCTTCAACAGGATCAGGTATGTACCACGAAGAGCGGCGGAGCATCCCCTTTACTCTGAGCAGAAATTCGTTCAGATTGAACGGTTTAGCAAGATAATCGTCAGCCCCGCTGTCCAGACCGGCTATTCTGTCTTCTTCCTCACCCCTTGCAGTGAGCATCAGAATCGGTACTCTCGCATCAGTTTTACGAACTCTGCGACAGACTTCAAAACCGCTTATTCCCGGAAGCATTACGTCAAGGATAATGAGTGAAAAGCGGTCGTATTCGAGCCTCTGGAGAGCCTCTTCACCGCTCCCTACATGGCTTATGCGGCAATCTTCCAGCTCCAGGTTGAAACATATTCCCCTGGCCAGATGGATTTCGTCTTCAACAAGGAGGATGTGTGGCCTGTCCATTACACCCCCTCAACAGGC
Organism: Geobacteraceae bacterium; assembly: GCA_031401815.1. GTDB lineage: Bacteria > Desulfobacterota > Desulfuromonadia > Geobacterales > DSM-12255 > JANNRW01. The sequence continues at coordinate 2,278 of JANNRW010000411.1, forward strand.
GGTTTTTGAGTTGCCTGTTTAACTGTGGGGAGTGTTATCGTAAAAGTACACCCTTTGCCGATCCCTTGGCTTGTCACAACTGTCTTTCCATTGTGTCTCTTGACCACTGATTTTACAATATAAAGTCCAAGGCCGGTGCCCTTGATGTTTTCGCCACTCTGCCGTACCCGGTAGAACATTCTGAAAATATTCCCGAACTCTTTTTTATCAAGCCCCCTGCCGTTATCCTGGAAAGAGAGATGACATGCCTTTCCTGCGGCCTTTAGAGTAACACGGACTTCCGGCGAAGCCGGGCTGTATAGCACCGCATTTTCAAGCAGATTGCGTATTACCATCTCCATCCCTTCGGTTTCAGTGGCAACAGTAATCTCCTGCTCAATGTCGGCAAAGATGTTTATCCCGGTCAAAAACTGATTTTTCTGTTGCTCAAGACACTTTTCAACAAAAGCACTGAAGTCTATTGCTGGCAAATGCCCCCCTTGACGCTGTTCCAGCTTTGCTGCCATCAGAAAATTGCTTATCAGGTTGTTCAGACGCTCTGTGTCGGCCAGCATTGTATCGAGAAAACGCTCCAGCTTGTCTGGTGGAGGGTTTCTCAGCCGAATCGTTTCCAGATGAAGCTGGATTGAAGCAAGGGGAGATTTTAGTTCATGCGTAATCTGGGAGATGAAGGTTTTCTGTTCAACATTGAGTCGCGACTGGCGTCTCCAGTAAATGAAAATCACATATAACCCAACCAGAAGAAAAGCGAGCATTATTATGCCACTGGCAAGTACCGGCCAGTTCATGTGTGGCGGCACCATCTCCGGGCGATAATTTTCAGCCAGGCTTCTCAGCTCGTAGTGTTTACCCAAAAACCAGAGTATCCATAGGACAACGAGACCGATCCAGACGATCTGGACTGCGATGAAAGTTATTAACGGGTTAAAGATAAATCGAAGACGTTGCATATCTTTTTTCTAACATCAGGAGTGTATAATGGCAACAGGCAATTACAGGCAGGTGAATGGTGGATGGTGATTGGTGAATAGTGGATGGTGATTGGTGGATGGTGAATGGTGAATGGTGGATGGTGAATAGTGAATGGTGATTGGTTAAGATCTCTGTTCCTGAAATTGGAAGGGTGCGGCCTTTTACAGCCGCACCCCCCTTAAACGGATCATGGGTTTTTAATGCCGATCAATCAGTTGCTGCTATTTTAAATGGTGGCGCAACCCTTATTGGCCACAGCCGGGACGATTCCCGGAAAACCTTGGGAAACATTTTCAATTCTGTGCTTATTGTCCTGATTATCAATTTTGTTTGCCAGTATGGCATTTCTAACAAAGTCATGCATATTCATCTGCACTGTTTCGAGAGTTTCTCTCCTGTTGTCGACAAGTAGAAAGCTGAGTCTTTGCTCCCTCTTGCCATCCGGACTCTTGCCCGCCACATAAATTTCTACTACGCGAAAACTTACTTCACTTTCCCTGTCGCTCTGATTCTGATATCGGCGTCCCATGATCCACCTCACCTTTCATAACTATCCAGATATATTTGGCTCCAAAACCTTTTATGTTTATACAGGTAAATCAGTCAGATCTCATTTGCTGTGACAGGAAAAACAGAGCTCGCTCCTGTCGTTGTTCATCGCCAGATGTCCCTTTTTTTGATTCAACGGGTTGTGGCAGGTGAGGCAGCCAACTTTCCCTTCAGCAAAAATCATCTCTTTGGAAAATGTAACTTCACTTTTCAAATCCTTCGGATTGGCAGCTACATATGTTTCGTACTCCATTCCAACAGGGTGTCCGCCAATAATGTCCTCCAGACTCATTACCCTGTTTCTTGGATTGTTTTTTACCCGGACATTGAAGTTTTTCGCCATTACGCCATCATGGCATGCCAGGCAACTGCCGGAAAACTGGTCTATGGCAGTTCTGTCACCTATGTTGCGAACATTTCCGGTTTTGACCTCGATATTGGTTTCATAAATGTCACTTGAATCAACCGGGTGAAGTTCTTTCAACTCTCCGGAAGAAATTCTGGATCTGTATTCGGCGCTCATAGCCGGATCTGACGCAAGCTGCATAGTGTAGAGGCAGTTCCCGAGCTGAGTTGCTGTTGAAGTAATGGCAGGAGTTGCAGTTGTTGTACTCCCATGGACAGAGGTTGATCCTGAAGATGGTGCAGTGGTGCTAAC
>JANNRW010000412.1:0-3246 GCA_031401815.1 Geobacteraceae bacterium
GGCTACAGGCCGAGACAGTAGATCTGGCAGGGAACCGGACAACTGCGGTTACTACGATTCTGTACGTGCCAAGAGCGCCCGAAGTGACGATCAGCGCCACACCGAATCAGCTCTGGTCGCCGAACAAAAAGCTTGTGCCGATTGCAATTGCCGGGAGTGTGGCCACCTTTGGTTCAGAGGTCAAAGAGGTTGCCATCTCTGTTGCTGATGAATACGGAAAGTTCAATCAGCAGGGGATGAAATTCGGGGATACAATTCTTCTGGAAGCATGGCGTGAAGGGAATGACAAGGATGGCCGGGTTTATACCATAACCGCTGTTGTCACGGATCAGGCAGGCAACAGGACAACGAAGTCAACAACAGTGATTGTGCCGCATGATATGGGGAGATAGGTGAAAGAAAAAAAGGGGGGGTGGATTCCCCCCTCTGTTTTTATATAGCATTTGAGCATTTCACGGCATCGGTTGAGATACCCATATATCATATTTTCTCCTCCAGCCTGTAGCGCTCTATTCTGTTTCTAAGGGTATTTCTGGACATACCGAGCACTTTTGCCGTCTGAACCTGATTATTACCATATTTTTTCAGAGCCAGCTCTATGGTAGCTTTTTCCAGCCCTTTATAAACATCCTGATAGAGCAGACTGAATTTTTCCTTGTGGCAGGAATCAACCTTGTTCTCCAGAAAACTGACAAAATAGGCGTAATAGTCATCTATCTTGCGATTTCTGTCAAATGAGTCAGTGGTTTCAGGGAGTATCTGGGTCAGATCCTCCAACCTGATGATTTCTCCATGCGCCAGAGCTACTGCCGATGCAATTACATTTTTCAGCTCGCGGATATTTCCAGCCCATGGATAGCTATTCAGATACTCTTTCGCTTTTATTGAAACACCTGATACAGGTTTGCCGTATTTGGCGGAAAAGATACGGCAGAATAGATCAATCAGGAGCGGAATATCTTCCGGGCGATCTCTTAATGGGGGGAGATGTATATTGATCCCTTTCAGGCGATGATAAAGATCTATCCGGAAAAGTTTTTTCCGTACCGTTTCCTGCAGATTGGTATTGGTGGAGGCAATAACACGTACATCAGTCTTGATCACTTCGTTCCCGCCTACTCGTTCAAACTCCTGATTTTCCAGGACTCTCAACAGTTTGCTCTGACTAGACAGGCTCATTTCACTGATCTCATCAAGGAGAATTGTCCCGCCATTGCAATGCTCAAATTTACCTATTCTTCGCTGATGGGCATCAGTGAAAGCCCCTTTCTCATGCCCGAACAGCTCTGATTCCAGAAGATTTTCAGGCATGGCTGCACAATTGATTGCAAGAAATGGTTTTTTGTTACGATTTGAGTGGCTGAAAATCGCCTTGGCTAAAAGCTCCTTACCTGTGCCGCTTTCACCCTCAATAAGCACTGTCGCATCATTGTCGGCAATTCTGCCAACCAGCTTCCAGATCTCCATCAACTTGGGAGAAGAGCCGATCATCACATTTTCATCCAGCTCAGATTCATCGAGATGCTGGCTGGTGGGGATGTAACGAACCCGACGGCTGAGAATATTGCACTCCATCGCCTTGCGTAGAAGCTGACCGAACATTTCGGCATCAGGCGGCTTGATCAGATAGTCAAATGCACCATGCCTTATCGTTTCAATAGCATCATTTACATTTCCGCAAGCTGTAGTCATGATAACCGAGATCGAGTGATCTATCTTCTTTGCAGATGAGAGGAAATCTGTCCCTTTCATATCAGCAAGGCACATGTCGTAGAGTATGACACTCGGGTGATAATCGGATATATATCTTAACCCTTGTTCACTCTCCCCTGTTATGATAACTGAAATATCATCTACGGGAAAAGACGCTTGCAGCATCGGCACCATCTCTTCTCCATTATCTCCGTCAACTATCAGGAACGTATATTTCATGGAATTGATCCTCTAAATTATTTAATCACCGGAGAAATAACATTTTCTAATGTTTTAAGTCTCTCATAGAGATTTTTTTTGTCAAGACAGAACTGTTCCTGATAGAGTGAGGCGGGTGGAGAAAACAGACAGGTTGTCTGGAAGGGAAAATTGCAAGGGAGCATGAAACAGTTGCCATGAAAAAAGTCGCCCTCACAACCCTTGGTTGCAAGACCAATCAGTTTGAAACTGCTGCCATGAAAGAGGCTCTCATGCTTGACGGCTATGAGCCGGTCCCCTTCTCGGCACCGGCTGATCTTTATGTTATAAATACCTGCACTGTTACAGCGAAAACCGATGCTGAATCGCGACGTCTTATCAGCCGGGCAACAAGGCAGAATCCGGCTGCACGGATTGTAGTCACCGGCTGTTATGCCCAGCTTGAGTCTGAAAAGCTCTCCAGACTCCCAGGCGTCTCCATGGTTGTCGGCAACAATGAAAAGAAGAGACTTGTTGAACTGCTCCGTGAAGCGCCTGATGACAAGACATCAGTCACAGTCTCTGACATGGCGTCTGAATCCGGTGCCGCAACCCTGTCAGTTGAGACATTTACCGAGCAGACACGGGCTTTCCTGCAGATACAGAACGGTTGTGACGCATTTTGCAGCTACTGTATCGTCCCTTTTGCCCGAGGCAGAAGCCGGAGCGTACCATTTAGCGAAGTTATTGACGCAATGAAGCGCCTGGTAGAAAAAGGCTTTCGTGAAATAGTACTCACCGGTATTCATCTTGGCGGTTACGGACTGGATTTGAAGCCTAAGAGAGCGCTACTGGATCTGCTGGCAGAAGTTGAGCAGAGCGCCATAGTCGAGCGTTTACGTGTCGGCTCAATAGAGCCGAATGAAGTATCAGAAGATTTCATAAGGTTTCTTGCCGGTTCCCGACATATCTGTCCGCATCTGCACCTCCCCCTGCAGAGCGGCTCAGATATCATACTTGGCCAGATGGGACGCCATTACAGCTCTGCTGATATCACCAGGCTGGTCAATACGCTCACTCTCCAGGTTCATGATATATCCATAGGCTTTGATATCATTGCCGGCTTTCCGGGTGAAACCGAGGAAGATCATCATGCCTCCATGAAGCTTGTTGCCGAACTCCCGATAGCTTACCTGCATGTCTTCCCCTACTCTTCCCGTCCCGGCACCAGGGCAGCAGGGATGTCCGGCCATCTCTCTCCAACCGTTATAAAAAAACGGGCAGAAGAGTTCAGAGTTCTGGGTGATGGTAAAAAACGCGAGTTTGCAGCCCGCTTTTTGCAAAAGGATTTACTGC
>JANNRW010000413.1:0-8997 GCA_031401815.1 Geobacteraceae bacterium
GTACAGAGCGCCGGGTGAGAATCCTGCCGTGGGTGGGGGAATGCTCTTGAAAATTGGGTGGGGGAATGCTTCTGAAAAATCAGGTCAAAAAGTGGGGGAATGGTCTTGAAAAATCACATGAATGATATTTTCAACGAAAGGAGTCAGAAGGTTGGCTATAATACTGAGTAAAATGGCGAATACTGCAGTAATTGCATGTTTACTGATTGGGTTTAATTTGTCATACCATTCCATGAAGGAATTGTTTGGGTTGAAGGGCTGAATTTCAACGGAACCATCTGGTGCGATGTTGGTACTTGAGCTATCCAGATACATTTGATTTGCCGTAATTTCAAAGTCATCTTCATTAATTAGATGAGAGAAAGCTTTTTCAACCTCAGGAGATGCCAGCAAGTCCTTTACCGTTGCGTGGTTGCCTATAAATGTTTTATACGGTAATCCGGCTGCAATTACTTTTGATGCAAGTCCGAACATTTCCCGGTTGTTCTGAAAATTCAATCCAAACATTGTTGCTTTGAGAGCAGAGGTCTCTGTTAGTCCCATAGCTGCGACCTTAGATGCAAGTCCAGCAATACCTAAATTCTTTTGAATATTCATTCCAAGCATTGATGCCTTAAGAGCAAAGGAGTCCGCTAATCCAACTGATGCTGCCTTCGTAGCCAATCCGAGCATCCCTTGAGTCTTCATAATATCAATTCCAAGACTTGACAATTTGAAAGCTGGATTACCCGTCAGGCCTCTTGTTGCGGCCATTGACGCTAGCCCGGATAATCCCAGGTTCTTCTTAATGTCCATTCCAAGCATTGATGCTTTGAGAGCAGGGCTTTCCGTTAGCCCCCTTGCAACGGCAACTGATGCCAGTCCAGATAGCCCCAGACTCTTTTGAACATTCATTCCAAGCATTGATGCCCTGAATGCAGAACTTTCAGTTAGGCTCCTCGCTGCGGCAACTGACGCCAGCCCAGATAATCCAAGGCTCTTTTGAATATTCATTCCAAGCATTGATGCTTTGGCCGCAGAACTTTCCGTAAGTCCTCTTGCTGCGGCAATTGCCTCCAGCCCAGACAATCCCAGACTCTTCTTAATGTCCATACCAAGCATTGATGCTTTGAGAGCAGGGCTTTCCATTAACCCTCTCATTGCGGCCATTGATGCCAGACTTGCAGATTTTGGGTTTAATTTATCATCATCATCTTTTGACATAGCCCTCACCATTTCTAATAGAATTTAAGCTGTTTTAGTCTCGTCATTGTTGTTCAACGGGGCCGCACTTGACCTGCCGGGCAGACTTATCGCCCGGACACGGTCCAAGTGCAAGTTGGAACATCGCTTCATCGCTTTTCTTTGCAGTTACCTTAAAAAATGGAGAATGGAGAGTTGACCCTTGTAGACTCTGTTGTGTCCCGCAGATGTAACTACCTAAATATTAATGGGCCTACATCTTCGGCTGAAAAAATCGTGCTCACGTCCTTGCCGAACTGTAGTACAGCAAACTTCTTGAGTGGCTTTTTCAGTTTTTTGTCGAATTGGCTACATATCACTCGGTCACCGTAAACACGAACAACAATCATGTCGGGATATGATGATGGTATTAGAAATGTTTTCTGAGCGAGTGCCTCAGCATTACCAAGTGAATTACAGACCTGAGAGCCGAGAGACATAACCAAAAATATAACGAAAATGCCGGTGCCAAATCTAGATTTAATTATCGAATATGCTGTTCCTTTAGAGAGAAAAAAATGTGCTGGTCCACGTAAACGGGATAAGAAAGGCGTGTTTCCGTCTTTATACAAGGCCGCGATTAGAAAGTCAGATGCAGTAAATACCAAAATAATAATTCCAACCCACATCCATTCACGGAAATGACCACCATATATTGAAGAAAAGATCCCTAAAATCATCAGGAATGGACCATATATGCGTAAAAAATGCTGAAATGGCGATTGGCCTTCTTGCGGCTCTTCGGTTAAACCTATCCAAGAGTCGATTAGGAATATTAAAATCGTCGAAATCCCCCAAAGAGCGGAGAAGAAAATTAGGACAGTAGTAATATCAGGTTTTATGAGATAACTCGGAATACCGAAATTTGCACAATAGCCTTGTTCGTATTTGAACTCTAGGAAGTATGCTAAAGCTGGTAAAATGGATATAGATAAGCCTTTTGTTAGCCATTCCATAATGTTCAAATGCTTCGTGTAATTCTCAGGTTGGGTCATATATATCTCTCTTGGTTCAACGGGGTGAGCCTTCACCTGCCGGGTTTTAGGGCAGGTGCAAGGCGTTGGTTATGTGCTGTTTCAGCGTTCGCCAATATTCACCCATATTTTGTCGCGCTTATATCCAGGTTGCCCGTACCACGTAGACTCAATTTTTGCTTCAAGGAAAGCTTTTTGTAGGGCAATTGCCCCTTTTGGATACGGTTGAGCACTGTTGATGATAACCGATAAGCCTCCGCCGTATGGAGTATGCACAGATAGTGAACTTGTATCGATTATGTTAAATCCAGCAGTTTTAAGAGGAACGATCAGGCTTTCTGCAAATTTCCTTTGTTCGGGACTGCCAGAACTGTAACAAATTTCAATCGAGTCTTTTTCAAGTTGCTGGAGTCTATTAATTATAATTGTTTGCTGTTCTGGTGTAATGCTTCTGTCTTGTTGGATATTGACTGTATGGGCGGTAACACCACCAGATTGATTAATTGAAATGGCACTATTGGGAGCATTTATAGTTTGTGGTGGTACTGTTTTTGTGGGTTCTACGGGTTTTTCTTTTCTCTGAGGAGGTTGTGGATGACTAGGCTTGTTACTATCCCCTTTTATTGGGTTCTTATCTGTCAGGTCAGTGCGTTGATTGTTGGTCTCGGGTTGGGCGGCTTTTGCGGGTGGTGGCTGCGGGGGCTTATGGTAAGCAAGAACAGCATAGTAAGCGCTAACAATCGCGGCAACGCCAACGATAAAAACGCCGATTGTTTTAATAGGGTTTCGTTCGAGAAGCCAGCTGATTAAGCGAGCCGTCCAGTGTCTTTCATAATGCAATCCGCCGAAATCTTGCGATTCATAAGGAGTTGATTTACCATGCCACCATTGGCTGATTTTTTCAAAAAGATTCATTTGCCGTTTCCTTGATTTATTGATGCACATAACTCGTTAATCACCAGTCAGGAACCGGTATGTATATGTAGAAACAAGTTTATATATGTAGAAATATGTTTCTATATCTATAAACCTTAAATGTTTCTATATGTACAAACTTCTGCATTTTATTCCGTTTCTCAATGTTTCTATATCTAGAAATAATTCAAATTTCAGGTGTTTTGTGAGATTTCTACATGTATAAACTTTTCAAGTTTCGTACCGACGATGCAGCCATATGGTACATACCAGAGTTTCTTAATCATGTCCCAGCGGCCACCGACCGCTCTCACTTGCTCTTGAGCCGCAGTCTCTTTTATGCCGATTTTGAGTGGAACAAGTGTGCTATCAGGGTACTTGACAGGTGGAGGTGTCCAGTCGCTCTCGCTAACAATAATTTCAATGGTTTTGTACTGCTTGCGCGTTGACGCATCATAGCGATAACGGACACAAACCAGGAACCCCTCCGGAGCCGTTGTTTATTTGTTGGTTAACTCATTTTATCCTGCGACTTTCCTCACCTTCAAAACGCAAAAAACCGCTTCATCAGTATCGAAACTGAAAGCGGCTTCCCTTTACACCCATATGACCCGTCCGGCGGCAGCATCCAACCCTCCTCAAAAAGAGACGCGCGGTGCGCTTTATTGCATTACATCTGATTATTAGAATGAGGTTGTGACTAGTAATTAATGAGCATTTATTGCACTCCTGCGTTTTCTTGTCAACAACATTTGAATCGTTGAGTTGTTGAATCGTTGAGCTGATGAATCGTTGAGTGGTTGAATCGTTGAGTGGTTGAGTGGGGATTTGTGAATGGAAGAGCAGAATTTCTGAAAGCGATTTTCACGCGACGGCGCAACGACGCGACGATAGGCAATAATGATTTTAAGAATGGGGAACACGGACAAAGGCAAATCCAGGGCGTTTTCTCACGGAGGCACGGAGACACGGGGGAAACGACGCAAAAGATGGTTGGCAAAATCATGAAAAAACAAGAAACATTTTAAAGGGATGAACAGGATGATCAAAAAGAAGGGGTCGCGTCTACTCGACCGCATTCCACAAAACCATACCCCTCGTGCCCTTTTACGCGGTTACTCATTCTTGCGGTGCACTCATGTGCCGCAAAGAACTATCAATCTCCGCCAGAAATTGTTGCCATATCCCGGGGATGTTGTCAGCCAGCACTTCCAAGGGAGCCTCTTCAAGCATGAAGCCATAGGCATGCACAAAGAAATGTCTGAAGGTCAGATATTCGTAAAGCTCATCAGATAAACCTTCTGAAATCACCTCATTGGAGACCGAAAGATTGAGGAGATCCTTATGCCAGTTTTCCGCCCTGGGAATCTGAATACTCTTCAGCTTCAAGGTTTGTTTCAGAATATTCTCAATCCCGTTGTAGCTATTATGGAGAAACACGCCAATGGCCGCCAGCTCCACAACTGTTCTTTCTTGCCTGGCAGACACGTCCTCAAGATTGCGGAGTGCCGCCTCGACATTTGCTATTTCCGCGAGTATCTGCCGTGGCATGCTATCCATAAATTCGCATCCCGGTTTCTTCAATAAGATCATTGAATAACGATTTCCTGGTGAGGTCAACGAGATCAACAGGCTTTGACAGCTTTTTGAACAGCTCTGCATAGAATTTAAAAAACTGCCTCGGATCAATCCCTTTTACCCCAAGATCAATGTCATTGGCATGCTGTTCGTCTCCGAGTGATGATCCGAATAGAATGACCGTGGAGACCTCAAATTTCATTGCGCACTGCAGGATGATGTCTTTTTCGCTATCGCTGATCATTCGTTACACTCCTTAAGTGAATAACGCGTATTTATTACACTTTTAACCATTGCTGTCAATGATTCCAGAAATACGGACACCTTACCTATTTTATGTCAAGCACTTCAGTCAAACCTCGCTATTTCTCCTACCCGACTCTCTCCCTGTCGTAACTTGCTCCATCATCTTTTCGAGAGCGGACTGCACCCGCTCATCAACGTTATCCTGCATGCTCAGGTAAAGAGAGGAAAACAGCAAGGGGTTATGCGCAATCCTTACCCACGACTTTCCGACGCGGCGAATGAGTCAACGCCATCTTGCCAGATTGACAGCATCCGGTTGCCGATTGCCTCAAACTCCGGATTCTCCCGGATATAGGGAGGTATCAGTCTGGCGGCTTCGATTACCGCCCCGGCAACTCTGTCAATGATCTGCGTGGCATGCTTTGCGGGAAGGGAGAGGGACTGCAAGGCAAATCTCTCCAGGATTTTGCGTGGCCACCATTTTTTTGTGCCTGCCAGGTGGAGGGCTGGAACGTCTTTTTGCAGATACGCTGTTGTAGTGACTATGTCATAGACCGGCGCGAGTGTTACCGAACCCTCTGGATACCGGTAGAGGACGCCGAAGTTTTTCAGGTGTGCATCGCCGTTGCGAACCATTGCCGACAGAACGACTGTTGCGAAGAGCTGTTCACGGGCTGACGAAAGATGTTCCGGTGAAATAAAGTCTTTGATGGTTCTTGCTACCCTTTCATAGGTGCTGTCATATTTCCTGTCTGTCCCTAACGCCTGCAAAGAGCAGAAATCCTCAAATCCAAGGTTCTCCCCTTCCTCTGTCTTGTCGAAACGTTTCATGACGAACAATCCGCCGTTCTCTGACAGCGAGAAATCGGGCACAGACAGCCCCGCCAGTTTTGCAGCGGTCATGCAAAAATATTCATTCGCCGCCAACTGAGGATACTCATTCCCCCATGACTTGACGATATAGGATGAGGCCGTGACCGTTGTCCGGTCGGTAGCCTCAATTATCACTTTAGGCTGGACGCCGGAAATACCGGAGTGTTCGGCATGTTTGACCATCAACTCGTTGAAAAGTTCCACTGCATCCGGATAGGTAAGGATATCGTCCAGTGACTCCAGGTTCTCGTTTATCGTCGGAATTTCCGAATCGGGGAGCGAAAATCGGTTCCGTCCTAGCTGGTTGCCTCCGGTAATGCGCAGAAGAGCTATGTCGTCAACCACCATCACCTTGGCGAATGCACTCCTGATTGCCTCGCGCAACGCCCCCTCGGGGAGATTCATCTGAAATATCGGATGCAACTCCCTTTCTGAAACCCAGCTCTGAAGACGATAGGGCATTGTTAACGAAACAAGATGCTCCACCGCTGTGCCGGGGAGATAGTTGAAAAAGTAGCTGTCGTTTTGCCCGAGTATGCCGACCCTTTTGCCGTTGTTCCAGGCAGCGAGTGATTGTGGTGTCATTGCGAGCTGTTCTCCTTCTGCAACTCCTCAAGTGTCGGCGGCGCACCGGCCGGGCGTACGGTTAATTCCAGACCTAGTATTTCCAGTGTACGCTCCACCTTCCGAATACCGATATCCGGCACAATTCCGGTCTCGATCTGGGATAGCGTCTTTCTGGCGATACCGGCCAACTCCGCAAGTTGCGCTTGCGTCAGTTTCCTCTCCTTCCTCGCCTGGCGGATCTTGACTCCCAAGTCGTACATAGTAATGCGTCCTATATTTCGCTTATTGATATTACTGTTATTATATGTAACATATATTTCTCTTATTGCAACAACAAAGTTATATTTCGGACGGTTCTCCACGGGAGGGAGGGGATGAAGCACCAATGCATGAGAAGCGGATGAAGGGATTCAAGCCGATGGGATTTGAGCAGAGGGAGCTATAGACCATCTGTTACACTACAAAACTCATAACATGCTGATATTGAGATGAATTATCTCCACAACAAGTTGCCATCAAAAAGGTTAAAAAATAAATGGCCGATTCCATTAAAGAAATCGGCCATCTTGTTTTTTGGCTCCCCAACCCGGACTCGAACCAGGGACATAGTGGTTAACAGCCACTCGCTCTACCGACTGAGCTATTGGGGAATGAGCTTTGGATATTTACCATTCGAGACGGGGCATGTCAACAGAAAATTCCCTTATCTGCTTATTGGATAGCCTACGCATGTTCCGGTCAGCTCTTTACTTATCTTCCTGAGCATCTCGACCTGATCTTTTATCCCTCTCGCCGCTTTTGCATTAAGAGCAAGCGGAAGTAGCGACATCAGCATAGTACGGATATTTCCGCACCCCTCTCCCCCTCCGAAAAGATCTGTCAATTTTCTATTAAGCCCTTTGCCGATGACGGTACCGACCAGCTCTGTCATGGCTCTGTCAATCTGCTGGCAGAAATCTGTAGGCTGCTTCAGAAAATTGACCAGAGCAGAACAGATCCGCATATCTTCAGGATTCACACAGATTTCCAGAAAAATGTCATGAAAGACATCCTTCATGGTTGCAGTTAAAACTATGGTATCTTCGCGGCGAAAAACCCTGTACGAGATATCCCTCTTGAAATCGTCAAAAGCATTGATCGGCTGCATCTGATATCCCTGTCAGTTTGTACTGCAGATTGAGATGATTTCTTTCAGGACTTGATCAGCCATAGCATAAGGGACTTGACAGGTGCCGACTGCCTTATGGCCTCCACCGCCATATTTTAGCATGAGGGAGCCGACATCAATCGTTGCTGTTCTGTTGAGAATGCTGTAGCCGACAGAGATCGAGACAAACTCCTTCCCTTTGCCATCGATCAGTCTGATGGAGATGTTTGTCTCCGGAAAGAGCGAGTAGACCAGGAAGCGATTTGATGGCGGAATCTCCTCTGCTCCTCTGCCATCAGTAATCAGAACCGGGCCAACTACCTTTGACTTCTGCTTGAGGAAATCACGCGCTTTCTGATCATTGGCGCGGTAGAGATTAATCCGCTCGACAGTATCAGGAAGGGCGAGAATTTCGTCGATACTTTTTGTCCTTATATGATCGACAAGATCACCCATGAAAGCAAGGTTACTGATCCTGAAGTCCTTGTGGTAGCCCAGACCGGTTCTAGGGTCACAGATGAAGCCGAGCAGCACCCAGCCGGATGGATTCAGAATATCAGCTTCGGTCAGCTGGGCTGAATCGACCTTGTCGACAAACTGGAGCATCTCACTGAATCTGGAGAGCTTATCCGGGCCATAGTAGTCGTAAATTACGCGGGCTGCGCTTGGAGCACTCCTGCTTGCCCCTTCGAACTTCCCGGCAAGCTGAAGCCGCTCCTGCTCGCTCGAATGGTGATCGAACCAGAGCCCGCAGCCGGGGGTATACGGGACATTTGCAAGTATATCATCCCTGGTGACGGCAATATTGCCATCCTGTAGATCCTTTGGATGTGCATAGACCATTTCATCCATCAGCCCCAGCTCTTTGAGCAGCACAGCGCAGCATATTCCATCAAAATCGGAACGTGTAAGAAGTCGCATGAAAAAAACCTCCAATGTAAAAATATTAGTGACATGAAATCTATATCTTTCGCCCTGATCCAAAGTCAAGTTTTTATTACGTACCCTTGACAGGTGAGATATTTCTTTTCAGAAAAGGGTCTGCAAATTATACTTGCCGGTATGTTATCGACTACCGACATACGGCATTTCCCCTCTGACCCCGGTGTCTATCTGATGAAGGATGACTCTGGCAGGATTATTTACGTCGGCAAGGCGCTTAACCTTAAAAAGAGAGTCAGCTCCTACTTTACAAAATCCGGAGATAACCGGTATCAGATCCGTTTTCTTCTTAACAGGGTCACAGCAATTGACTGGATTGTGACCGATACGGAAAAAGAGGCGCTGATACTTGAAAATACCCTGATCAAGAAGCATCGCCCCCGTTACAATCTCAACCTGCGTGATGACAAGACCTATTTCTCTCTCCGGCTCGACCCTTCAGAAGAGTTCCCGCGTCTCACCATAATACGCAAGGTGATCCGGGACGGTGCCAGATACTTTGGCCCCTACTCTTCAGCTACAGCCGCAAGAGAG
>JANNRW010000414.1:0-3827 GCA_031401815.1 Geobacteraceae bacterium
TCGGCGATGTGCTCGGCAAGAAAGAGATTGTCAAACAGGAGTTCCCCTACCTTCTCGGCACCCTGCCGTACCGCACTGCCGTCAAGGGGAGCACCTTTACCACCATCCCCGACACCCTGCGGCACAAGCTCTCCTTCAGGGTAGAGAACGAGGCCTCCAACACCTTCGTTGACCCTGAAGCACCGGCACCGGTGGATAACTCCCTGACCATCAGCAAAAGCCTGCCAGAACTGGCAGGCAAGAAGATCACCCTCAGCTACTCCCCTGCTACTCCTCAGGATGAAGCGATCATCAACGCCTATCTGCCAAGCCCGCATGCAGACGGCACACCCATACAGCCAAGCGAACTGCCGTCTCAGCTCCCTGCCTACCTCATCAACGTCAAGCCCGAACTCAGAATTGATGGGCAGGTGGTAGCAACAGGAGCGCCAGTAGGCCTCGGCGGTACCAACATCTCCACCATGATCTTCTCCGATCCGGCCTACGGTTCAAGTCAAATAACCAACTACATCGACGCCGGGGTTTACCAGGCAATCGGACTCAACCTGGGAAGGATTAGCCAGGAACAGCTTACTAGCCTCAAAGCCAAACTGGAGGCCACCAAGACCAGACTGCAGAACAACGACTTTGCTAACATGACCAAGGACGATCTGGTCGGTGATCTGCTCTACACCACCGCCATGGCCTATCATGCAGAACTCGGCACCATGAACTACATTGCCGCAAAAGCCATGAACGTCAACGCCATCACCGTACCGTCAGAAACCATCTTCGCCACCAAGCTCAAGGTAATGTGTCTCTGGGGAATACCGCGCTATATCAGTTCCGGCGGACTGAACATGGATGCGGATTATCTGATGCAGGTGGTGAAGGCGAAGGACGGCAACAGCGACACGGTAAAAGAGTACATGATCAATAGTGGCATGGCATCATCGGCATTGGAGCACAGCGTTTCCGAGCAATTTTTTTCTTCAGTGGACAGTCAATCTGAAAGCATAAGCACAGTCAAAGCACTTAAAATTGCAAACGATCAGGGAGTCCCTATTTATTCTTTGAATCAGGAAAACATTGCGACAGTTTTACCACAGTTACAGATTGACCAACAAGTTAAGGCAGATATCCAGAATGCTGTCAATGCAGGCAAAGTGGTAACTGTTTCAAAAAGCAACATCACCTTTAATGGCTGGACTGGATGTGGGTATATCATTATCAACCCCAATACTGGTGCTGGGGCATATATGATTAGCGGTGGACTGAGTGGAGCTGTAATAGCCTCTGCAAGCTTTGGTTCCATAACTGACTACTTGTTGAAGCAAAAAGAATATGGGAATTACGATTATAGACTTAGACTTGCAAATTACGCTAAAGCATTTGGAGTGCTAAATAAGGTAGCCCTATTCCAATCAATTGTGGAAACAATGCTGGATGAAAAGTTAAGTGACTCGGAAAAAATGGGGAGTATTTGTCTTTCCGTATTGTCATCAATGGCAGCTGACAGGGGTGTTGCAGCAATCGGAAAAACAATCAACCCACTTGCATTGTTAGGCGGTGGGCTTGCCGTTGGCGTAATATTATCTGTATCATTTGCAATTTCATTAATATTTATAGCGCACCAAATTCAATTAGCAATGGTGATGGAGGAGTGAGACATGGATAACGTATTAATAAAATGTACTGCTAAATCCGCTGTTTATAAAAAGCTGACCATTATTTCATCAATTATTTTAATAATACCGTCTTTAATGTTTTTGTTTTTAAATATATATGCATCGATTATTTTGAGCTCTATTTATATCGTTGTTATCTATATAATTATTAATATTGATAATTTCTGTTTGACAGATGACGGAGTTTATGTCTGCAAAAGAAATGGTAGTGTAATTTACGGGTACAAATATTTCGAAATAGAGTGTGTTGATATAATACACGCAGGCAATAGCACTGGTCTAAAAATAGTTAATAACGGATTCAAGGAATCACATTTATTGGTAATCCGCGATAAGACAAAAATTATAGTACCTGAATATGTTAATAATTTTCATGTATTTCTTAGCATCATCAACAACAAAATTAATGACAAGCTTTCGAGCGAGTTGAAGGAATACATCGAAGCTAACATAAGCGACAAAACTATGGATGCCTCACGGTAGGATATTAACTGCACAGAAAACTTCACTCTTTTTGTACCCAGGAGGCTTTATGCATAGGCGGCAGTTGTCCACCATTTTAGCGGTGTTTTGCACATTAATTTTCACCATGGCGGCTCACGCCCAGCTCCCGCAAATACAGAGCGGCCTCAGCTACCTCACCACAGCCCAAAACCCTGACGGCACCTGGGAGACCAGTACTTCACCGGTCGAAACTACTGCTGTCACGGTTTCAGCGCTGGAAACTCTGAAAGTCCTGAACCAGACCGCCGGAACCTCCTATACCTCTGGCACTGCATGGCTGCAGACGCAGACGCCCATTCCCGTCGCCTACATCGCTGCAAGAGTTTATGCTTTGAGCCTTGCCGACGGCAGTGTTAATGCATTAATCCCGATGCTTGACACGCTCAAAGGCGCCTGGGGCGGCTATGTGGGATTTGGGACCAACCCCCTCGACACCTCCCACGCCCTCCAGGCTCTCCGCGCCGCCAACTACCCCGACCTCTCCATCATCAACAATGCCCTTGCCTACCTCACCAACACCCAAAACTCCGACGGCGGCTGGGGCTTTTCTCCGGGTGCTACAAGCAACGTCTACCTCACCGCAATCCTCTCCGCCACGCTCCAGCAGTTCCCTCAGATGACCAGCATCGCCACTGCCGTCAGCAAGGCCAGCTCCTATCTGCTCGCCGGACAGAACAGCGACGGCGGCTTCGGAAATCCGTCCACCGCTTACGAAACCGCTCTGGCCTATATTGCCCTCATCGCGAATGGGCAAACACAAGGTTTGCCCCTACAAAATGCCGTGAATTTCCTGACATCTACCCAGTCCGCCAACGGCTCCTGGAACGACGACCCCTACGCCACGGCCCTGGCGTTGAAAGCCCTTTACCTCTCTGAAAACCGCCCTGCGCCACCACCGCCGCCTCCTGCTGCCGGGAAATTCACCGGCTCACTGCTTGACACCATCACCCGCCAGGGGGTCAGCGGCGCTGCCGTAGTGCTGGAGAGCAGCCCGCTGATCAACACCGTAACCGATGCTTCGGGCAACTTCACCCTCTCTGATGTGCCGCCCGGCCAGCAGAAAGTCACTTTCTCTCTGGCAGGTTACTTGTCAACCTCCGCTACTTCCACCTCCATGGCCGACACTACCATAAGCCTTGGTCTGGTAACAATAACCTCCGCTGCCACTACCGGTGCCATCAGCGGCACAATCTTTGACCCGGCGGGCAAACCTCTGTCCGATGTCGCCATTGCTGTCAGCGGCTCCTGGGGCGGCAGCGCCGTGACTGGCCTAGATGGAACCTTTGCCTTCAGCTATGTCACCCCTGGCGACGTAACCATCACTGCCTCCAAAACCGGCTACCAGAGCTTCAGCGGCTCAGGGCGGGTCTATGCCCGCACCACACTCTCCATCTCCCCCCGGATGAGTACCACCCCTCCCCAGGTTACCACCGGTTCTATAATCGGGCGGGTTGTCGAAGACTCATGGGGTTTCACCATCGATCATCTGCCAGAAGAGCAGGGGGTAAGGGTCACAATCTCAGGCGGAGCTTTTGTCGAGCCCGACCCTGATAATGGTGGCAAATTCAGCATCACCGGGCTTGCACCCAACACCTATCAGGTAACAGTCGGCATGAGCGGCTTTATCAGCCAGACCTTCCGCCTGATAATCACCCC
>JANNRW010000415.1:0-25376 GCA_031401815.1 Geobacteraceae bacterium
ATTCCAGCCCCGGCTGCACGGAGTGAAAGCGAAAAATCCATGAAGAAACCGGTCTCGGGGACGGGAATGCTCAAAGTCATCATGACGGCCCAAACCTTCATGCGTGCTTTCCATTCCGGCGGTACGTGGTAAGCCCCCAAAGCTTGCATGGCACGCTCATACCGCTCTGCTCCAAGGATTCGTTTGAGTGTGTCAGCATCAGGGTATTGCATGTACGCATTGATGCGGCTGATCGTTTCCACGTCCGGCACCAGCTCCATTGCAAACACCGGACACGATGTCAGCTGGGAAATGAAGGCCGCAGAAAAATCAAGCACCCTGGGATCCTCGCTGTGTATCGTTCCCAGCACATAACCCGCATCCGCACCGTCCCTGGTGATGCGCCAGAACACACCCTCTCCAGGTTCTGCATCTGATGCCTGAAGACCACTGCCGCGTCACGCCGCTCCCAGTAGCCATCTTCGATCTGCAATGTGATATCCGGAGAAGACGAGAGGTCTGTACCGGTAAATCTGTAATTCGGATAAGGGGGGTAGTCGAGCTGAATGAACCAGTCAGGATGCTCCACGATCCATTTCGAATAAAGACCGGTGTGATTCGGCACCATATCACTGGCCAGACGAATGCCCCGCTTGAGGGCTCGCTGCCGCAGGTTCCAGAGCGCTTCCTCCCCCCCCAGATCTGCTGCAATGGCATAATCAAAAAGTGAATATGCCGAAGAGAGCGCTTCAGGATTACCGCAGATCTGTTTGATGGTCTGGGAGGCAGGGGAGCGCTCCCAGAGACCGATCAGCCAGAGCCCGGTGACGCCCCAGCGGGCAAGCCGGTCAAGCTCGGCATCCGGTATCTGGTCAAGACGGGTGATGGTTTCACCATATCTGCCGGAAAGCTGCCCCAGCCAGACATAGACCATCTTTGCAAGCAGCACGACATTGGGCATCCAGTCAGTATCGTCTGAAAAACACTCCGGCTCGGCATAGTAGTCATCTGCTCCGGGTAGTTGTCCCGGCGAGCCGAATTCCAGTACCGGCGCAGGGCCAGGTTCTCCCTGGGGTGAAAACAGTCCCCACTCCTCCTTCATGACCGCAAAAGCGGCGGATATCTCAGGCAATAACTCTTCAGGGAGAAGCTTTTGCCAGTTTGTTTTCATATACTCAAGCTGGCCATAGAGTGACCCCGGCGAAGCCTTGAGCGGGAGCCGCAAAAAATCCGGCAGGGGCAGCCCGGTCAAAGTCACTGAAGGGGAGTTGGTTAATGAACTTTCAATTCCAGAGGCAACAGACTCGCCTCCGCCTGCCTGAAAAAGCTCTGCCGGGTCAAGAAGGTCGCGAAAACCATCAAGAGCGTGGTTTTCAACTGCAAGTGACAAAAGGAGCATTTCGGCGACCAGCATCTGCAACCTGTCAACAGGCGGTTTATCCCCCAGCCAGGCAACCGGATCAAGTTTCGGATCATCCAGAAACTCCCCCCCAGGGAAGAGTCTGCTAAAAGAGCTGGCATAAGTTTTGAGAGCAGGCGAACCGGGCGCAATTCCGGCATCAGCCAGCAGGATCGACAGACCCTGAGTTGACTCCTTGACCAGATACTCCTTTATCAAAACCCGCTGTATCGTGAGAGAAAGCGCATACAGGTTAAGTTCTCCGGCAGTAACAATGATCCCTTTACCGGAAAGCCTGGCAGCAAGTTCGCGGAAGAAGATTATCCGTGGCTTGTTGCTTCTCTTTATGTCGAGATGAAGCTCTGCAAGTGAAAGTTCCACCCAGAGCGTACTGCGGATCTGAACGCTGTAAGGGAAATAGTCTGTGACAATATGGTATTTGTTCATCTTCTCTCTCCATGATTTCTCGCTGGACAGCATATCATGCAATCGTGCAATCAACAAATTGTAATCTGGAAAGCAACTATTGAGCACTCACTATTGATACTAATGTCGCCCCTTCAGGGCTTGCTTTTTTGCCTGAAAAATCCCGTGGTTTACACCACGGGCTATATCATGTCACCCCTTTGGGGTTGAATAAGTAGCCCTGAAAGGGCGATATGCCATAGCCCGTGGCGTGAGCCACGGGGAACATGAAAATAATTGTCAGCCCCAACGGGGCGGCATAATTCAGCTAAATAGATATTCTGGAACCTGATTATCCCTCATTTCAGCCAGACCCCAGAATTGTCATTCCCGAAGCGATTCTGATCGGGAATCTAGGTTCTAAAGTGCTGAAATCTGGATCCCCGACTAAGGATTTCGGGGATGACATCCTCGTTAGCTGAAGATTAGGGATAATCAGGTTCTGAAATATTTCCTGTCAGACCCTAACCTGTCAGAATTATTTCTGCCGTTTTTTTATGTCATTTGATTTTCTTGACTCAGGTCATAAAGTTTATTGCAAAAAGGGGATAAGGTGAAATCATCAAAGAGGGGGAATGAACATGGAATTCAGAAACGGACTTGGAGATATGGCAATACAGGACGTCCTCAAGGAGCATGCACCAATAGGAGAGATTCTGGTGAAGCATGATATTGCTTGCGTGACCTGCAAGGTCGGGATCTGCCTCTTGAAGGATGTCGTATCGATTCATGGTCTCCCGAAAGAAGAAGAGCAGGCAATTGAACAACAAATTAACGACTATTTCACAACAAAAGGAGAATAGCTCATGGGAAATCTTGGTTGCGGCTGCCCAGGCAGCATGGCAAGGGTAATTGAAAGGGAAGAGAAAACAGACGAAGTCAGCGGGACAGTTCCATCGGAACTTCGTCAATGGCCGGTGCAGCTCCATCTGGTGCCACCATCTGCGCCTTACTTCAAAAATGCCGACATCCTCATCTCTGCTGACTGCGTTGCTTTTGCCATGGGGGATATGCACCGGCAGCTGCTGAAAGGTAAAGCTCTCGCCATCGCCTGCCCGAAGCTGGACGATACCGGCAACTATGTAGACAAAATGGCGCAGATTTTCACCACCGGCGAAGTAAAGAGCGTTACAGTCGCCATTATGGAGGTCCCCTGCTGTCGGGGTCTGGATGTCATGGTAAAGCAGGCGCTTGCCCAAAGCGGCCGGGATATCCCCTTTGAAACGATAGTAATCGGTATTGACGGCGAAAGAAGGTAAATCAATGAAAACAGATATAACCAAAGCCCTGGTAACGGAACATATACTGATCAAGCGGATGCTCACTCTGATCGAAAAAATTGCCCCGCTCACTGCCAGAGGAGAATTTACCGACTGGCAGTTCTACCTGGACGGCGTTGACTTCATCCGCCAGTATGCCGACCGTTTCCACCATGCCAAGGAAGAGGATATCCTCTTCGAAGCTCTGATCAAAAACGGCATGCCCAGAGAGAACAGCCCGGTTGCGGCAATGCTGATGGAGCACGACATAGGCCGTGCCTATGTCAAATCCATGGAAGAGGCAGCGCTGCTTGCACAAAAGGGGGTCAGCGGACAGGAAGAGTTCATAGCCGCCAACGCCCTCGGCTATGCTGCGCTCTTGAGGGATCACATCTCCAAAGAGGATGAGATCCTCTATCCACTAGCCGAGCGGGTCATTCCGGAGAGCATGCGTGAGGAGATCATTAAAGGGTATGTACGGGCAGAGGCCGCAGTAGCAGCTGACTTTACAGAAAAGTATGAAAGGATTGTGGAGGGGTATGAGAGGGTGAGCTGAGGGCTCTGGGCTCTGGGGTCAGGAGTCAGGAGTCAGGAGTCAGGAGTCAGGAGTCAGGAGTCAGGAGTCAGGAGTCAGAATAGTTCGCTTTTTCATTCAAGAGTGCATATTTTGCCAACTACCGCGTTGCTCCAGTCAATGATTTCCGGAATATCTGACGTATCAATTCCTTCATCATTCATCGTCGCCAGGGTCTTTAGCTCTTTCTCAATTTCAGGGGTTATGGTGCCGTCTGAAGTAATTTTCACCATAACAGGTGTTTCTATTTCAACCGTTTTCATACTGTTTCCTTTCGTGACTTGTCGGGCGTCTGGCATTGCGTCCTGAGGCAATCTAAGAAGCCAGCCGCACAGTAGCTGTGAATTCATCCCACGGTACGCAGTATTTACCGGATTCAGTCTTTTCCACCAATCCCGCACTCTCCAGAGTCTTAACATCCTGAAACACATTCTTGTAATGCCGGTGCAGATGGATTGCAAGGGCATTGATGCTGATACAGCCGACCTAGGAGTCTGTCGGGCTTGGGAAATCAAAGCGAAAATTCGGCTGGGCGAGGGCAGATTTTGTCGATTTTGAAGGTCAATAGTTGTTCTATTGACCAAGAAAGCGGCGAAATATGAACCGTTCAGGCGGATTTGCAGCTGATTTATTCCAAGTCCGACAGCCTCCTAGTGCAACTCCTGCAAGAGCTGGAGGCGTTTGGGAGTACAGTAACGGTAAAAAGTTTCCAGATCCGGGAAGGAAACCCTTTCAACGGTTTTTTCAGGGATAATCCCCTGATCAATTTTTTCGGCCTGGGCAAAGAAATCAGCGAAAAACTCTTCCTCAGCTTCAATCTTCACTTTAAAATCCCTGTTCATTTTAGATATCTCCTTTTGTGCTTCTCCAGCTTAACAACTACCCTTCACTGAAATTCCTTAGCAGATGCAGCCTCAATTCATCTTCAAAAGCACTCTCCCTGTCCCCGCGATAGACCAGTGACGAACCGATCTCTGCTGCAAGAATGGCAGAGAGATACTTTTGGGGGAGTTTTTTAATGCGCGGCCGGTACTTTGGCTCTTCGGCCAGCATCCGGGGGAGGTGGGCAAGGATGACTCTTTTATACTGCGGCTGACCGGCAAGCTCGGGTCTTGCCTGAAAAAAGCGGAAAAGTTTTGCATAGTTGCAGTTTACTTCGTTGCTGATGGCATCTGATATCTCTGTGCAGAACGCTCCGGGCTGCTCGCGCCTTCTTTTGAGAATCAGCCTGGCCTCATCCTCAGCCCGTTTTTCCAGAATCTTCAGCACATCCCCCACGTACCGCTCTTTTACCGCCAGGAACTCTTCCGGTGACAGGAGCAGATTGGCAATGATCTCGTAGGATGACGAAATAACCCCGCACTTGTTGGCCGAGGCATCACGCATAATGATGATGCCACGCTTTTGCAGCTCTCCCCTTGCTTCCGGAGTAATGAAAGAGTTTGCACCTTCGACAATGGCTCTTGAAGATGGAGTCCCGTCCGGCAGAAAAAACTTCTCCCAGTTGCTTGCATCAATCGTCTCCGGCCTTCCGCCTGCCGGAATGAAAAGATCTGCCCTGACCTTGAACGGCAGATCCGCATACTCCCTGGAAAATTCGTCAACTGAAACCCACTCCTCCAGTAACTCTCCAGCCACGCGACTGACCTTCCGGTACATTTCCCGCAATCCGTCCCTGCGGCTATGGCTCCTGAAGAGCATATACCCTCCATTATGAAGCCTGTCAGGGGAGAATGCGTCCAGATCCTCCCTGAGGATTATCCTTCCCAGCTCCGGGTGATCCGCCCCTTCCGGATCAAAGAGCGCCGCAGTACCATCCAGAATCAGGGTAATCTTCACCTTCGGCGAACGCTCCAGGAGCAGACGCATGGCATTGCCTGCCACATCGCCATTGGTTCCGCCGGTAAATTTCACACTGTACTGATCCCTGCGAATATCCAGACCCAGCTCCTGCATGGTTATTTCAGCAAACTTGATCACCCCGGCAGAGGTTACTCCATACTCCTTGTGGTTTATCCCGACTCTCTTGCTGGACATCAGCCCGATACCAAGTATATAGCCCCGTTTGCGGGAGAGCCAGGCAATCGCCTCCACCATGGAGTCGTGCATGTTTTCGTCAGGCCCAAGCTCGATCGGCTCATCCTCCATGTAGTAATCAACCACTCTTGGATGGGCTGCAACCCCGTTTCTGGTAACGAAAATATCGAGGAAAGCATTGGTTATCCCGTACTGTAGTTTGAAGAGCCGCCACTCCTCACTCTCCTCACTGCGCCCGCCTCTCCTGTCTGACATGTCCAGAATGGTCACCAGTTTTGAACCCCCCTCGTAAATATCCTTGTTCTTCAACTGTTGGGTATGAGCAAGAACAAAATTCTCCCGGAACAGGTTGTTCGCATTGGTAGTGTAATCGTCCTTACTCCTGGCGATTACTGTTCGCCACCCCCCCCTGGCAATGTCTGAAAAGCCTATGTGATAACCAAAACCGAATCTGCTGAAGAAAAAGGTAATCCGGAACGGCAACACTGCGGGGAGATCAGAGGTTGCCTCCCCCCCCAGTTCGGCCAGATAGGCCGGATCAAGACGGAAGGCCAGCGCCTGCTTCTCTGTTACAAAGAGATTTGTTTTCAGGGTATTTGTGATGAACGCGAGACAGCATCGAAAGATCGAGCCGCGCACTTGATCAAGATATCGATGGCCTGTATTATAACTTCTTACTGCCTCTCTCGCCTCCAGGAGCAACTTCTGGTAACTGCTCTCCCGATCAGCCAGATCCGGATTGAATCTGGTTTTCAAAAGAGCCGATAACTGAAGTGATATCTCCGGATGGGAGTGAAAAGCGCTCTGCACATCCTCAAGGCCAAAGCGGTCAGGCTGATTATGAGCCAGGTTGGTGTGGCAAAAGGCGATGAAGGCATTCATAAGGACAGCATCCTCCCCTTCCATCATGCCGGTTGTGACAAACTCGCGGTAACTGTTGGAGCGGGTCGCCAGTATCTGGGTGGCGGAAAGCTCGCAACGGAGCCGGGCAAACTGGTCGCACCCCTTATCCAGCAGACCGCCATCGCGCCGCCGTACATAGAAAGTGCCGAGAAAGTACGGATGAATGCCGTTACTTATCGTCAGACAGTAGGCTCGGCCAACTGCAAGATCTAGCCGATTGAACACCTCCATTATCTGTAGCAGAAAATCATGCTGAGGGGGGTTGCCTACTGCAAAAAGGACCCGGTACTCGACTCCGCCCGGCATCTCTTCCAGCCCAAGATAAAAACCGTTGTTAAGGTTACCGCGCTGGAAGAGAAGAAGGATCTGGGCGACACGTGCAGCAGGGGAGATCCGGACATAATTCTCGTTATTAAGCCAGAGAATCCGGAGAAGCCGGTCAAACTCCTTCATATTGAAGGCCGGGAAATTATTGCGAAGCTCTCTGGCTATCCTGCGCCTTATCCCGAGCGGGACTTCGACACCTTTACCGGCAAGAATCTCCTGATTGCTTTTTCTATCAAACTCGAATCTCTGAATCTCCAGAGTCTGATCCCGATCCGGGAGAACTCCGGTTGAATGGGAAATAACAGCATAGGAGATCTCCTGTTCATCAACCCGGCGAAGGGTCTGATAAAGTGATCCGGGGTGATTGACCACAGCCATAATCAGCGCTTTATCGCGATCAGCAAGAATCAGCCTCCTGTTTTCACGAAGAGTGCCGAGCTCCCTCTCCAGAATAGCGTTGGCCAGCGACTCGTCCTTCATGGAGATAAAATAGTAGGGATTCATCTGTTCCCTGAGCCAGCGGCGGTTTGCAGCCAGAGCGCCAGCGGCTGTTCTGTTCTCGATTGATTTTATCATCGGGTTGGCTCCTTTAACCTATAAGCGGCATTTGAAACACAGAGACATTGAGACGCAGAGGAAATCGTTGAGATTACTTATTCAACCCCAAAGGGGTGACATGATACAGTCCGTGGTGTAAATCACGGGGGTTTTAGCCAAAACGAAAGCACTGAAGGGGCGACATGAGAATACATAATGGGTGCTGAATAGTTACCTTATAATTAATCTATCTCTCTGTAATGATTATCTCCGTGCCTCTGTGCCTCTGTGTTTAATGCGTTTTCTTGGTTTACTGTGAAGGATTTGTAACTACTTGACCCGGCAGTTACGGCAGTGTAAGTATACACGTTCATGCAGTTTTTTTCTAACACAACAGTTCCAGGAGATTTCATGCGCGAACTCTACGATGTAAGCAATATAGCACACGCGATTCAACTGGCAGTTGCCCCGGTTTTCCTCCTCACTGCTATCGGTGCCATGCTGGGGGTAATGACCAACCGTCTTGCAAGGGTAATTGATAGAGCCAGAATGCAGGAAGCGAAGCTTGATAAAGCTTCAAACGAGGACGCAGCCGAACTGGAGGCGCACTTAAGTATTCTCTCCCGCCGAGCCAAGCTGATCAATATTTCAATCACCTGCTGTACCATGACAGCCCTGCTTGTCTGCACCGTCATAGCCGTTCTCTTTTTCGGCTCTTTTGTACGTTTTGACATTTCTGCTCCGGTTGCAATTCTGTTCATTCTGGCCATGATACTGCTGGTGTTGGGACTGGTCTGTTTCCTGCGTGAAGTATTCCTCGCCACATCCAGTCTACGTATCGGCCCCCGTTGAAAACCTGATATCCGATTAAATCAAAAAGGCCGGAAACAATAGTTTTCGGCCTTTTTTGGTTATTGCTTCGATCCCGTATACTCCTATATGTTGAATCTGCTCTCCCAAAACGGCTCTGCCCTCTCCATGACAACTGCGTGATCCGGATTTGCCCCAAGGTGCAGCAGGGTGCGAAAAACAGGTTCAACCTTCTCGGGATGGCCAAGCAGTGCAGCCAGCTCTGTTGCACTGTAACTTTTCCCTGCTGAAGAAGAGAGCATTGCGATGATGCTTTTTTGGAGCGAAAGAACCTGTCCTGCGGCCTTTTTCCCGGCTTCGACCCCTGGTTGATGATAAGCATTGATATTGACAAGTGACGCATAAAGACCTACTGCCCGCTCAAACAGGGCAATCAGCGCCCCTATGGTTCGAGGGGTCACTTCATCAACAGTAATAGTAATGGACTCACGCCCTGCTTCGCTCAGAGCCTCCCTCGTCCCCTGGAGAAAGCCGGCAAGAAAATCTCCGCTGGTAATACCGGGCTCCACGAAAAACGGTGCGCCATCCCTGTCTTTGAGTACTTCTATGAACGTGACAAAAAAGTTGTTCACCCCTTCCCTGAGCTGCTGCACATAGGCATGCTGATCTGTTGACCCCTTGTTGCCGTATACGGCAAGACCCTGATTGACTATCTTGCCGGAGAGATCCTTCTCCTTGCCGATCGACTCCATGATCAGCTGCTGGAGATAGCGGGATAAGAGGAGCAGTCGATCCTTGTAGGGGAGGAGCACCATATCCCGCTCCCCTTTGCCACTGGCTCCGTAATACCAGGTCAGAGCGAGTAGCGCCGCAGGATTGCGCCTTGTGTCAGCTACCCTTGTGAGCTGATCGCAGAGTCTGGCTCCCTCAAGAAGCTCACCTGTGTCAACCCCCTGAAGAGCCGCAGGGAGGAGCCCTACAGCAGAGGTAACCGATGTCCGCCCCCCGACCCAGTCCCACATCGGAAAACGGCAGAGCCACCCCTGTTCAAGCGCAATCTCTTCCAGTTCACTCCCCCGACCGGTCACTGCTACTGCATGCCTTGCGAAATCAAGCCCTCTTCTCTGATAGGCAGCCATTGCCTCCAGCATGCCGTTTCTTGTCTCCTTGGTGCCGCCACTCTTGGATATGACAATCGTAAGGGTTTCTGCCAGGGCACCGCCAATCTCGCCAAATACCCTGTCCATGCCGTCTGGGTCGGTATTGTCCAGAAAGTGCAGCTTCATTCTGTCTGCTTTCCCGCCAAGCGCATCAGCCACAAACTGTGGGCCAAGAGCAGATCCGCCTATACCGACTATAAGCGCCCTGGTAAAGCGCCTCCCTCCGGTAGTCGTTATCACAGCGTCATGAATGTCAGCTGCAAACTCCCTGACTGCCCGGACAGTGAACTCAATCTCGGCGGCAATCTCCTGATCAGGCGCCAGCTCCGGCGCTCTCAGCCAGTAGTGGCCAACCATCCGCCCCTCATCAGGATTGGCGATTGCTCCGCTCTCCAGCTCCGACATGGCGGCAAAAGCACGCTGCATGGCAGGCTCCATCTTTGCAAAAAAATCAGCAGGGAAATTCATCCGGCTGATATCCAGCATAAGCCCGATCTCATCACAGACACAGAGATGCTCGCAGTAGCGTTTCCATGAAGCTTCAGATGACATAAACGCCCCCTTCAAAAAAGTTTCAGCCAGACAGGAATATAGCACAAATTAGAGGGACTTCAAGAAGAGGATACAAAACCGCCCCTCTGCTCAAATAGCGGAGAGGCGGTGAAGGAGGGAGATGAACAGGGAGCAACAGAGTGCGGCGTTATTGGACAAACTGCGCATTGGATCTCAAACCGGTAATACTGTCGCCCTGAAGATCTACAGCCTTAAGCATTGAAAATATGAAATCACCTTCTGAGACGACCACGTTCGGAGCGACATCAAACTGTAAGGTCGCTATCTCTCCAGGGTAAAAGCCGATATTTGTAATCATCGCGAAATTAACTCTTCCACGCATGCTTGCAGAGGGGGGGGTATAGTTGCTTGCCAGCATTGCATTACTATTTGAAGCTTGCAGCACATCACTCTGCACTTTTCCACTGGCATCTGTCCTTAGCGAAACTCCGGGAGGAAGAATGACTTCAATCTGGATACCGGCAATCGGCGTCGTAGTACCTGTCACAGATATGACAAGAGATCGTCTGCTGCCGCCAATATTAATGAGTGGAGTGATTGAGATGTCCGCAATACCGGTTCGATTTCCGGAACTACCGGCAAAATAGGTAATGGCTGACTGGAACTGCGCTGCAACAGGAGTTGAGATCCTGTTGTCTGTACCAATGGAATCTTTCAACTCTGTAATCACTGATCGCAGGTCAGTAGCTTTACTCTGCATCAGTCTGGCGAATGCAGCCAGAACCAGGGCATACTCCTTCTGACTCTGGGTTGCCACCGAATTTGCGACCAGAGGGTCAACTGGCATGGTTTTTACGATATCAACCTTGAAGAGTTCAGCTATCAGTGCATTACTGGACATTATATTCGGTACAGCTATCCTGCGGGTGATCGGATCCTCGTTCCTCTGTACAGCCAGTTCGGTGAGTGGTGTTACCGCAACTGCCACATCTCCTGCCGGTTCGTTGATTGCAGCACGAAGAGGAGCATTGGCAGGTACAGTCGTGATTGCTCCTGTCGCCTCATCAGTATAGCTGCCGCTCGCCTCCACCAGAATAGCTCCCAGATAAGCTCCGAGGTCAGCACGATAAGCACCGTTGTTGTCAGTCACTGTCTCTTTCAGCAAAGCCCCCTTGCTGCCGTCGGCATTAAGGGCATAGACCTTTATCACACCGTTTCGGATGATCCCTTTCGAAGCTACACCGCTGACAACAGAGTTCGCTGACCCGCCACTGCCTCCACCCCCGCCACAAGCTGCAAGCGTCAGAATACCGATCAATATTGCAGCAACAACAGACAGTAATCTCATTATATTCTCCATAAATCAGTAATATGTAGTGACAACAGGTGTACTGACAATCCTTTGTAACAGAAGTATCACATCGGAAACAGTTATTCTGCCATCCGGCATTGATACGCCATTCATTGTCGGAGCGACATCACCATGAGCCAGTATTTCCGGGGTAGCCTCTTCAAGGCCGACAGTAACTCTTAAAAGCTTGATGACATCCTTAAGCCCTGGTGCCCCTCCACTTCCGTCAACATCGCCGTCAGGAATGCAATTTTCGGCAATATCTATTCCTACGAGAGGACTACCGCCACTTACCACAAGTGGCGACGCCTGGGCACTCTCCCCTGGTGTCCGGTACCAGCCCTCTGCCTGACGTGTCTTGTAAAAGAGCTTGTAGCTGCCATCGGCAAGCCCGCTGAGCAGGTAGGTGATGCCGTGACCAGTCGAACCTTCCGCAACCAGGCCACTTGAATACCAGTCATACAGCTTCAGGGAAGCTAGTGCGAAACTGCTGCCACTACAGGTGTTGACCGTACCGGCAATGCTGCCGCCGCCAGCAGTGAGTGTCATATTAATGTTGCCGGTTATCGAACCGGCGTTCACAGTAACCGGCTCTGCGCTGGATGCTTCGGTCTTGTTCGGATACCACTGCCTGATAAAACCTGCAACATTCGGAATAAAGGCAAGTTTGTAGTTTCTCGGTGGGAGTGCTCTTATCGTGAAATGGTCTGAGTAACTGGTATTAACAGTGGTAGAGCCAACCAGGCTGTCGTTGTCAGCATCATAAGCTTTTATGGTGACACTCTGGGGGGCGGGGCATATGTTAACTGCAAGAACCCCGGCGATAGTGCCGGCCTTAACGAGACGGGCATTGATACCGGTCGTGATTGTCGGTGCCTGCACCCTGACCTCGGCTCTGCTGTAGGCAGCACTTTCGCTGCCGTACCAGTAGTGCAGGTAATTATCACTGGCCAAACTTGTGTTGGTAAACATCACCCGGTAGCTGCCGGTCGGCAAACCGGCAAGCAGATACCTGCCGTCATTGTCAGTAATAGTGCTTCCGACATGCGCTCCGCTGATGCCGTCATACGCAGTTACCGTGGTTCTGCTTTGAAGCAGGTTGTCGGCAGAGTCAGTGACCCTTCCGGATATTCCGCCCCTGCGAATAACTGATAAATTGATATCAGTGGTAACTACAGAAGCAGCAACACTCACTATGGCACCTTGATTTGTGCTTGTCTGGATGTTGTACCAGCCATCAGCATAGCCGCTGTCGCTACCATAATAACGCAACCTGTAGCTGCCACTTGGCAAGCCTGAAATGATGAAGTTGCCATAGTCGTCACTGATCGTGCTGCCGAGTATCTCGTTTGTATCAGTTGCATAGGCATCAATAAATATATGCCCGATGCCCGCAGCGGTGAGGTTGTCGGTAACTCTGCCCCTTATACCGGAGCCTCTGGTTAGGACAGTATCAATAGAGGTTACTCTGGCAGGAGCAGTAACACTGACTGTTGTGCGGGTTTTTGGCTTGATATAATCAGCTGCGAAGAAGGCAAGAGAATAGTCACCACTGGACAAACCGGAAATTGTGTAGTTTCCACCGGTATCAGCGTAAACATACCTGCCTGCTTGCGTTGTACTGCCAATGAGCGAGATGCTTGCCCCAGGAATACCAGTGCCGGTAGAGGCATCAGTCACTCTTCCGGAGATGCTCCCCCCCATATCAAGCTGCACATTTACGTCAATAGTTGCGTTCGGCGCGGACACGGCCACTGAATCAGCACAGATGTAGCTGTTCTGTCCGCCATACCAGTCGCCTGTAATATGCCCGCTGTAGTCTGAATGGGCAATGCGGACGCGATAGGACCCGCTTGCAAGGCCTTTGATCGCATAATTGCCGCTACTGTCTGTATGAGCAGCAGCAGCCCAGTCACCGCTGCTCCGGTCTATCGCGTACAGATACACATTGGAGATACCTGCACCTGTGATCCGGTCGGTTACTGTTCCGGATATGCTGCCACCTCTGGACATTGAGATATCTGCACAGGCTGTAGTATTCGGCATAGTTACTGAAATCGTAGCAGCAGTAGCCTGGGAGGCCATGCCGCCTGACCATTTTACGAGGTAATCACTGTGGGAAAACCTGAGTATGTAGTTACCGGTTTTCAGCCCGGAAATGCTGTAGCCACCAGAGCTGTCTGTTGTAGCAGCAAAGACATGACTGTTTATGGAAGTGGCGCTGACCGATCTGTCCGAGCCAGCGTCATAAACATATACTGATACCCCCTGTATACCGATATCTGTCACACTGTCGTACACAGTCCCGGTTATTGATCCCCCAAATTCCATGGCTGCATTGATGCCGCTAATCGTGTTCGGCGCTGTAACTTCAATGACATTGGCTGAACTCATCCCCCCCTTGCTGCTGTACCACTGCTCGGCATATCTCCCGGTAACTGCAATGGTTCTGCAAGCCGGAGCGTCTTTGGCAAGAGTCTTGGCAACTGATTTCGGGGAGGCTTGGGGAGTGGCTGCGCTTGCTGCATTATTACCGCTGACCAAAACTGCGCTTACGTTGTCGGTAAGCACCAGAGAGCCACTATTCTGGGTATTTAAAGAAGCCACCGTGCTACTCAGGCTTACGGTTGAAGGGATGGTGTTGCTGACCAGCTGTGCAGTAACGGTGTTGTTTGGGGCGAGGATGGTGTTGCTACCAACTGATGCATTGACAAGGGGAACTGAACCGGTAGTTGTTGTAACCAAGCTATTCTGGCTGGTAGTTGGCGTAATAGTGTTATATCCGACTGGGATTGCTATAGAATTAATGAGAATAGGCTCCATGGCAAACCCTATTTTGTAACTCCCGCTGGCAAGTCCGGAGATGCTGTAGGATCCTGAACTGCTCGATAAGGCAGAGCTGACATATGCACCTGTGACTGCATCGTATGCGTTAACAAAAATATACAGGAGACCTGCGCCGGTATCCTTATCGGTGATCGTTCCGGAAATAACCGCCCCCTTATCCAGAAACATATCGATGCAGGGGGTACTGTTCGGCACAGTGACGGAAACGCTTGTGGCCGTTGACTGGTCGGTCATGCCGCCTGACCACTTTTTGAGGTAACCACTGCCCGAGAAACTCAGCTTGTAGTTACCTGTCTTTAGCCCGGAAATACTGTAACCTCCAGAGCTGTCTGTTGTAGCAAAGCCGACGTAGCTTCGCGTAGATGTTGAACTGGCCGAGGTGTCGGAATCAGCGTTAAATGCATATACCGACACCCCCTGTATGCCGACGTCTGTCACGCTGTCGTACACAGTTCCGGTAATTGCTCCCCCAATCGCCATTTCGACATTAATGCCGCTAACCGTGTCCGGCGGAGTAACGGCAACAGCATTTGACGTGCTTTTATCATTTTTGTTGTTGTACCACTGGTCAAGATATTTCCCGGTGAAAGTTATGGTTCTGCATGCCGGAGCAACTCTGGAAAGGGTTTTGGCAACTGTTTTCGGTGAGGCTTGCACAGTGGCCGGGCTTACGACATTATTACCGCTGACCAAAACTGCGCTAACGTTGTCGGTGAGCACCAGAGAACCTGTATTCTCGGTAGTTACAGAAGCTAGTGTGTTGCTCAGGCTTATGGTTGAAGGGATGGCGTAACTACTAACGGTAAGTACTGCACTTATGTTGTCTGTAAGCACCAGTGAGCCATTGTTCTGGGAGTCAAGTGCGACTACCTGGTTATTGAGGGTTCCGGTTGAATTGCTGGTGTTACTACCGCCGGTCAGTACAGCGTTTATTGAGTCGGTAAGCACCAAAGTGCCAGTGTTCTGGGTATTTACAGAGGCAATCGTGTTGGTCAGGTTTACGGTTGAACTGCTGATGCTAATGCCACCGGTCAGTACAGCATTTGCAGTGTCGGTGAGCACCAAAGTGCCCGTGTTCTGGTTCTGGATAGTTACAGAACCTCCGGATATTGTTATTGATGAACCTGAATAATAATATGGTTGCCGTTCGTAGAAATACCCGCCTGTCGTAACAATGCTTGCATCCCCATTGGAATGGAAGTACGTATTCGGGTGCATGTAGAATTTGAGTTTGTAACTGCCATTTACCAACCCTCTGATACTGTATGCGCCCGATCTGTCGGAATAGCCTGACTTGACAAATGCCCCGGTAACAGAATCATAGGCATCAACTGAAACACCAAATATACGAACAGCACTATTGCTCTTGTCTGTAACTATACCGTTAATGACCGCACCTTTCTCCATGGCCATATTAATGCCTGAAACAGTATCCGGTGCATTTACCGTAATTATATCGGCAGTCGATTTACTGATTTTGCCATTGTGCCATCTTTCAAAATAGCCATCTGCAGTAAATTTAAGTTTATATGTTCCGGTGGGAAGATTGGCAATGCCGTAATTACCTGAGGTGTCTGTGTGAATATGGCTGATTAATGTCCCGTTTACATCATTGTAAAGCGATACGCAAACTCCGGCTTTACCGGTTCCTGTCGCGCTGTCAGTCACTCTGCCTGTTATAATCCCACCCTTTTCCAGTACCGCGTTGATACCAGTTGTTGTGCTCCCGACAATTACAGAGACAGTAGATGCTCTGCTGATGTCAGCCTGGTTCCCATACCATTGCGATAGATAATCCCCTCCTGAAAACCGTATCTTGTATGTACCGGCAGACAGGTTACTGCTGCTATAGACACCGGAGCTATCGGTGTTGACTGATGAGACGCTATTCCCTGTTGCTGCGTCGTATAACGCCACACTCAGACCCTGTATACCGGCGCCTGTAATGCTGTCGGTAACACGTCCCGAGACTCTGCCAAATATCGAATAAACGGCAGTTTTTACTGCTTCGCTGTTTCCGGCTGCGTCAACAGCATAAAACTTGAGAGTCGTCGTTAATGATATGGAAACTGGAACAGTGTATTCCTGTCTGGAAGGGCTGGTGACAGGGTCGCTGCCGTTGGTGGTATAGAAGATGGTAGCCGGTTTGTTGGCCGTGAGATTCACATTTTGTGTCATGTAATATGAGCCAGCAGGAGGATTTGCAGTTGTAACCGGTGTTATGATAAAGCTGACCGTCTTAACTGCTTCGCTGTTGCCGGCTCTGTCTGTTGAATAGAAGCGAAGATCGGTTGAGGCTGCTATGGAGATAGCTCCAGAGTAGGGGGTTGTGGGATTGCACCCGCTACCGAGGCAATAGTAGGTACTGTTGCAATAGCTCCCTGAATCGCTACAGTAGAGCGCCACATTACGAGTTTCAGAATAGGTGCCGCCAGGGATGGATGTGGTCGTATTCGGTGGGACAGTTTCAAACGAATAGGATGCGGTCCTCACCAGCTCAGCATTACCAGCAGTATCAACAGCAAAGAACTTGAGGATTGTTGGGTTGCTGATGCTGATTGGAGAAGAGTATTGAGGCCAGGCGGTTGTCGGCAGACTGTTGCTGGTTGTGTAATAAATGGTTGCCGCTTCGTTGGCAGTGAGGGTTACGCTACGGCTGGAAGAGTAGACCCCTCCTGCCGGAGTAGCAGTAGTTACAGGAGACGTAAAATCAAAATTGCTCCCCGGTTCAAAGGTAATCTGATCAACCCATCCGGCATTCGAGCCGGACAGAATCGAGCCATCCGTAGAATAAGTCCAGCGAAGGGTATGGTTTCCACTGGGAACGTCAATAGCTTTTGACTGCCAGTCAACAGCTCCACTGATATTGCCTTGAGCAGTTCCGTCTATATTAAAAGTCAAGCGGTCATAGTACGATTCCGACGAAACCTTCCACCAAAACCTCACTGCCCCCGGCCCGGTGACCGTCGTCTGCATCCAGCTCGACTGGTTGTGGGAGATTGAGCCGCTCCGGTGTGCATCTGTTCCGTCATGAGTGACTGTTGTCTGGAGAGACCAGGGGGAGTTACCGCCGAAGGTGAAATTCTGTAGCGGTTCAGCGAATGCCGGAAGTGACATGAGGATCAGCATCGTGGCAAAAGCCATAACCCTGCTGAAAAATGGTTTTGAGTTTAGGGCGGCTCTTTTCTTCGCAGATAACCAGTACATTGCATTTCCCTCCAAAATGGGTAACATTTTACCCTGAAATCATCTCCGCTACTCTGAAACAAACAGGATCACCTCTTGAAAACCGGCTCCCAGCCGCACTCTACAGACCCCTGCTCTCCAACCCCCAAAAACACAAAAAGCCGCTTTATCATCAATTACAATGATAATATCGGCTTCCCTTTATTCCCGGATGACCCTGCCTGCGGCAACCATTCAATCCTCTTTAAAGACGCGCTAAAGTGCGCCACTCTCGTCATAACAGGCAATTAATCGGAAAACCGGCATCGCAGAACAATTAGTGCTGTTTTATTGCATCAATACGCAGGCATTGTCAATAATTCTAATACTATCCGGCGGGGTGTTCGTGCTAATCATTCCAGCTTTAAAAACATTTAAATTCTTTCTGCTATCCGCAGATGCCTGTGTTGAGCGAAGTCAAAGTGATAGTAGGGAATAAGCTCGAGCTGTATCGCAAACTGTCCGATGTAACGAGGATGCTGCTGGATGAGCTGGAAAGCCTGCCGGAGTATGGGCTGAAAGGGAGGAAGGCGAATGGGGCGCAATTGCCAGAGCTATTGCCGATACTCTAGGCGCTTGAGATTTTGTTTTACATGCAGGCAGGCGATAATCGTAACACTGTCGCCAGATAAGATGAAAAAAATCCCGTATGGAAACCTGCGGAACAATGCTCGCCGAATCTCACGATGCATAACAGAATACATGGCAGGATTGCGGGCAACTGATGAAATGCAGGCTTCAGCTGCCCGGAGAAACTCTGATCCAAGTCCGGGGCTCTGATTCTCGTACCACATGGCAGCGGCAGCCATATCAGTTTCAGCCTTTGAACGAACAAGCAGTCGATAAATCACAGCATCTTCCACAACCGGGCTCTAACCTCGTCCCAGGGAGAGGCATCATCTGGATTTTGTTCGAATTCTGCCAGACGCTTATCTAACTCGGCCTTAATTTCCGGTGATAATTTGACCAGTTCCGGATGGACAGTAATACTGTCCCAAATATCTTCCACCAGTTGGATTCTTTCCGGAATGCTCAATGAAAAAAGATCGGCTGTAGCTGCCCGCGGCATGATGTTTACCTCCTTGGTTGCGTCTTATGCGAAAGATACCACTCTCAGAGCAAAATTCAATCTAAAAACGGGACACTTTATGGGGACGCCGCTGGACACTTTGAGTGAACTGTATGGGGAATTATCTGATGATACGCGAATGCTGGTGGATGAGCTGCAAAGTCTGCCGGAGTATGAACAACCACGCTGGCTGGCTGATCAAAGATTAGTCAGTAAGGAAGGCAAGAGGGCAAGGCAGTTTATATTTCCCAGTCTATATTTCCCTTGAAGATTCAAATGGTACGACGTAAAATGCATGAAAAAGTCACAGGTGAACTTATGGCCAAAGCAATCCAGATAGACCGCCTTCCCGAGTCAGCCAGAAACGAATTATACGATTTCTACGAGTTTCTCATGTCGAAATATACTCCTTCCGTGAAAAGGTCGCGCTCAGTTAATGGCACAAAAACTGCCTTCTTCCGGAAAGTATCTACTCTCTCATTTACCCTGCCCAGCAATTACCGTTTCGACCGGAACGAGCTACATGAAAGGTAAACCGGTATTTGTAGATTCCAACGTCTGGATATACCTCTATTCAACTGACAGCAAAGCTGTCATAACAAAATGAGTTCTGCTGATAATGAATGGGAATCACGGTGTAACAGGTGTGGCCTTTGCTGTTTTGACAAGTATGAAAACGAGAACGGCGCTATCTTCTACACCCAGACACCCTGCCGCTATCTGAATGTAACTACCCGTCACTGCAAAATCTACAATCGTCGATTCACCATTAATCCGGAATGTATCCAATTGAATCCGGAGCTGGTGAAGTCGCTCAGATGGCTTCACCCCGACTGCGGGTACAAAAGAGATATGTAAATGAAATACAGTAGAACTGTCCATAGCTGACATTTAAAAATTACGCTGTTTTTGTTCTCCCTTGCCTCACCACCCTCAAGCATGATACTTTTTACAAATTATGATCCCTTTACGCCCAAATATTGCTGCCATGGCAGGTTATCTGCCCGGCTACCAGCCACCGGATATCTCTTCCTGGATCAAGCTGAATACCAATGAAAATCCATACCCCCCTTCCCCTGCTGTTTTAAAAGCGATTCTGGCAGAACTGGGGAGTGACGGAGCGAGCCTGCGGATTTATCCGAGCGCCTCCAGCCAGACACTAAGGGAGGTTGCAGGTAACCTTTACGGATTTGACCCCTCCTGGATAATCATGGCCAACGGCTCGGACGAAGTGCTGAACAACCTGATCCGCGCATTTGCTGATAATGGGGAAGAGATTGCCTACGTACACCCATCCTACTCCTATTATGCGACCCTGGCCGAAATACAGGGGGCAAGATGCCGGACTTTCGGCCTGACCGATGATTTCAGGATCGCGCAGTTTCCTGACTTTTATGAAGGGAAGCTCTTCTTCCTGACCACCCCGAATTCACCTCTCGGTTTTGCCTTCCCCCTGGAGTACATTGAGGAGTTGGCAACGCGCTGCAAGGGGATGCTGGTGGTGGATGAAGCGTATGCCGATTTCAGTACCGGATCTGCCATTGACCTGGTCAATAAATATGACAACGTGGTAATTACCCGAACTCTTTCGAAAAGCTATGCACTGGCCGGGATGCGTCTTGGCCTGGCTGTTGCCCGGCCTGTAGTGATACAGGCTCTTGACAAGATCCGCGACCATTACAACCTTGACCGGCTGGCTCAGGCCGCCTGCGGTGCTTCGCTTCTGGATCAGGACTATTTTCGCAAGAGAGTCAGGGAGCTCTGCGCTACGCGAGAGTGGTTCAGTTCTGAACTGAAAAGTATCGGTTATAGCGTGATCCCTTCACAGGGGAATTTCGTCTTTGCCTCTCCGCCCGACAGGGACGGCAAGCGGGTTTATTCGGCACTGTTTGAGCGGAAAATTCTGGTGCGTCATTTCACTGACCCTTTGCTTGCGCATGGCCTTCGAATATCGATCGGCACAAGGGAAGAGATGGAAGCTGTTTTAGCGGTATTACTGGAAATCGGTTGAAAGTTGAAAGGAGATTATATGTCCAGAAGCGCTTCAATTGAACGTGTAACCAGAGAGACCCGGATCAGGCTCTCCATTAATCTTGACGGTTCCGGCCAGGGGAAAATCTGCACCTCAGTCCCCTTTCTCGATCACATGCTGGACCTCTTTGCCCGTCATGGCCTGTTTGACCTCGAAGTTGAGGCTAATGGGGATATTGACATCGATTTCCATCATACTGTGGAGGATATCGGCATTGTCCTAGGACAGGCGATAAGAGAAGCACTCGGCGACAAGCAGGGTATTCGCCGCTACGGCCAGGCAACAGTTCCGATGGACGAGACACTGGCAAGCGTTGCCCTTGATCTTTCGGGTCGCCCCTTTTTCGTCTACAATGTGACTCTTCCGAAAGTCAAGATCGGTGAATTTGATGTGGAACTGGCACGTGAATTTTTCCAGGCTCTGGTCAACAATCTCGGAGCCAACATACATATAAATGTCATGTACGGAGACAACGTGCACCATATTCTGGAGGCATGTTTCAAGGCAACAGCAAGGGCGCTTGATATGGCAACCCAGGTGGATGGCAGGATTGAAGGGGTCCTGTCGACTAAAGGGAAATTGTAAGACAGGGCTCAGGGCTCAGGGCTCAGGGATAGATAAATAGCATCAATTGTTTATCCCCCGAGCCCCGAACCCCGAACCCCGTTCTTTGGGGTATTGATGATTGCAATCATAGACTACGGCATGGGGAATCTCCGTTCCGTTCAAAAAGGGTTTGAAAAGGTTGGCTTTGATGCAGTCGTGACAGCTGACCCGAAGGTCGTCCTGGAGGCTGACAGGATAGTGCTCCCCGGAGTCGGAGCTTTTCGCGACTGCATGCGAAATCTTGAGGAGGGGGGGTTTGTTGAGCCGATTCTCCGGGTCATTCGCGAGGGGCGGCCATTTCTGGGAATCTGCCTCGGCCTGCAACTCCTCTTCACTGAAAGCGAAGAGTTCGGCCTGCATCAGGGGCTAAATGTCATCCCTGGTCGGGTGGTTCGATTTCCGGAAGGGATGTCAACTGGGGGCGAAAAGCTGGCAGTTCCCCACATGGGGTGGAACCAGCTCTCTTTCAACCAGACAGTTCCTGCTTTTTCAGGTATTCCCGAAGGTGCAAATTTCTATTTTGTTCACTCTTATTACGTAAAGCCGGATGATGCAGCGGTTATAGCATCAACAACCAGCTACGGCATAAATTTCTGTTCGGCCATCTGCCGGGATAATCTGGTTGCCACCCAGTTTCATCCCGAAAAATCGCAGGAATTGGGGCTGACCATACTGAAAAACTTTGGAGAGATGTCGTGATAGTTATACCTGCAATTGATCTGAAAGAGGGTAAATGTGTACGCCTTGAGCAGGGGCTCATGGACAGGGACACCATCTTCAGCCATGACCCCGGCGCACAGGCTCTTGTCTGG
Source organism: Geobacteraceae bacterium (assembly GCA_031401815.1). Taxonomy (GTDB): domain Bacteria; phylum Desulfobacterota; class Desulfuromonadia; order Geobacterales; family DSM-12255; genus JANNRW01. Next base: position 21,906 of record JANNRW010000415.1, read on the forward strand.
CAGGAGCAGGGGGCGGAGCTGCTCCACATTGTCGATCTGGACGGCGCTTTTGCCGGTGAACCGAAGAACCGGAGCGCCATCAAGGCAATCGTCAGGGCTCTTGCCATACCAACCCAGCTGGGGGGGGGTATCAGAGACCTTCAGACCATTGAGGCGTATCTTGACATGGGTATTGACAGGGTGATAATCGGCACAGCTGCGCAACGTAATCCTGAACTGGTCGAAGAGGCATGCATCCGCTTTCCCGGAAGGGTATTGGTAGGGATTGATGCCAAAAATGGCATGGTAGCAGTCCAGGGGTGGGCCGAACTGACCGGAGTTTCCGCTGTGGAGCTGGCGCAGAAGTTCGAAGGATTCGGAGTATCTGCCATCATCTACACCGATATCAGCCGTGACGGCATGATGCTGGGGCCAAACATAGAGGCTACCAGGGGGCTGGCAGAGTCGATCAGCATTCCGGTCATCGCCTCTGGCGGTCTGTCGAGCCTGCAGGACATCAGAAACCTGATGAAGGTCGAACAGTCCGGCGTTACCGGCGTCATCACGGGCAAGGCGATCTATACCGGAGCTATTGATCTTAGAGAAGCAATAGCGCTAACCAGAAAAGCAGAATGAGAATGAGATAGAGATAGAGATAGAGAATGAGAAAAAGACTACTCTTAACCTCTATCTCTATCTCTATCTCAACCTCTACCTCAACCTGAGGTTTTTATGTTGACCAGACGAATTATCCCCTGCCTCGATGTTACTGGCGGGCGTGTTGTGAAGGGGGTGCAGTTCCTTGAACTCCGCGATGCCGGTGATCCGGTTGAGATTGCTGAACTGTATGACCGGCAGGGGGCGGATGAGCTGACCTTTCTCGACATCACCGCTTCAAGCGATGGTCGCAATACCATGGAAGATGTGGTGCGCAAGACCGCCGAGCGGGTCTTCATGCCGTTAACCGTAGGTGGAGGCATCCGGACAGTGGATGATATTCGCCGGATGCTCAATGCCGGAGCGGACAAGGTCTCCATCAATACTGCTGCGGTGCATAATCCTGACTTTGTCCGCGAAGCAGCCGAGCGTTTCGGCTCCCAGTGTACAGTTGTTGCGATTGATGCCCGTCAGGTGCAGGGTGAGTCCCGCTGGGAGGTCTACACTCATGGCGGACGTAAACCGACCGGTATCGATGCAGTGGAGTGGGCAATCAGAATGGAATCTTACGGCGCTGGCGAGATTCTCCTGACCAGCATGGATCGTGACGGAACCAAAGATGGTTATGATATCCCTCTCACAAGAGCGATTGTAGATGCTGTGTCCATTCCGGTTATCGCATCTGGCGGCGTAGGAACTCTGGAACATATGTATGAAGGTTTTACCTTGGCAGGCGCAAGTGCCTGCCTTGCTGCGTCAATATTTCATTTTCGCCAGCACACGGTTCGAGAAGCCAAGGAGTATTTGCAAGAAAAAGGGGTACCGGTAAGATTATGAAAGGGCATGATGATACATTACTTGCGCTTTATCAGGTGATACTTGAGCGCAAGGAGAACCCGACTGACAGTTCCTACACAGCCTCACTCATGACCGCCGGAATTGACAGGATTTTGAAAAAACTGGGAGAAGAGGCAACTGAACTCGTAATAGCCGGCAAAGGTGGCGTGCGAGACGAGGTTGTCTACGAAACTGCCGATCTTTTTTATCACACTCTTGTGCTCCTGGCTCATCAGAATATCCCTCTGAATCAGGTATATGCCGAGTTGCAGAGGCGTTTCGGTCTCTCCGGGCTGGAAGAAAAGCGGACAAGAGCAATCAGGGATTGATTTTTGAATTCGTTTTGAATTTATTTTGTTGACAAAGCAATTATACGGAAGCTATAACAAGATTAACCGCATTATCCTCGTTGAATCCGCATGTTAACTGTCAGTCAGCCAACCAATCGACAAGCAGGGACTCCTGGTATTTACGAACTGATTATCTACACTTGCCGCTTTTAGCGTTTTCCAATTCTGAGCACCACTCTTTTCAGCACTGCCTGACCGGCGTGCTGACCGCAATAAATCAGCAGTATTTTATAGGAGTCCAGATGAACTTACAGGAACTGAAGGGTAAAAAAATAAGCGAGCTGAATACTCTTGCCAGAGAGTTGAACATTGAAGGCGCTTCGGGAATGCGTAAGCAGGATCTTATTTTTGCGCTCCTCAATGCCCAGACAGAACAAAATGGCATGATTTTCGGCGAAGGTGTACTGGAAACGCTCCCTGATGGCTTCGGCTTCTTGCGCGCCCCGGACTATAATTATCTGCCCGGGCCTGACGATATCTATGTCTCTCCGAGCCAGATCAGGCGCTTTAACCTCCATACCGGAGACACTGTCTCCGGGCAGATCCGCCCACCCAAGGAAGGAGAGCGTTATTTCGCTTTATTAAAGGTGGAACAGGTCAACTTTGAATCTCCTGATGTAGCAAGGGACAAGATTTTCTTCGACAATCTCACCCCGCTCTATCCTGATGAAAAACTGATTCTGGAGACCGCGCCTGACAATATGTCGATGCGGGTCATGGAGCTTACTGCCCCTATCGGGAAGGGGCAACGGGGGCTAATTGTCGCGCCTCCCCGAACCGGCAAGACCATGCTTCTGCAAAATATCGCAAACTCGATTGCAGCCAACCATCCGGAAGTATATCTGATAGTTCTTCTTATCGACGAGCGACCGGAAGAGGTTACCGACATGCAGCGCTCCGTTAACGGCGAGGTAGTCTCGTCAACCTTTGACGAGCCGGCTTCCCGTCACGTCCAGGTAGCAGAGATGGTCATTGAAAAAGCGAAACGACTGGTCGAGCACAAGCGGGATGTAGTAATTCTTCTTGATTCAATCACCCGTCTGGCAAGAGCCTACAATACTGTCATCCCTCCGTCAGGCAAAATTTTGTCCGGGGGGGTCGATTCAAATGCCCTGCACAAGCCGAAACGCTTTTTTGGTGCTGCCCGCAACATCGAAGAGGGTGGCTCCCTGACCATTATTGCAACTGCCCTTATTGATACCGGCAGTAAAATGGATGAGGTAATCTTCGAGGAGTTCAAGGGGACAGGCAACATGGAGCTCCATCTTGATCGCAAACTTGTGGAGAGACGGACTTTCCCGGCGATCGACATCAACAAGTCCGGCACTCGCAAGGAAGAGCTGCTTGTCGAGAAGGTTGCTCTTAATCGCACCTGGATTCTTCGAAAGGTGATTCATCCGATGAACGTTGTTGACAGTATGGAGTTTTTGATTGACAAGCTCTCCGAGACCAAGAGTAATCAGGCGTTTCTTGATTCAATGAGCAAATAGGATTGCTGAACAGAAATGGGTCTGCGACATAAAAATGTGATTTCTTGACGCCACTCTTTTTTTGCCCTATTATCTTGTTGACTGCAAGCAACAAGATAATAGGGGGTGGTTATGAGTGAGACATTTTCGAGCTTGGAAAAGAAGAGGGAACAACTCTA